>JAKFVP010000098.1 GCA_021732175.1 Bradyrhizobium sp. | reverse complement strand
GGGGTTCGCGTAAGATCGAGAAAACCCTTCAGCGCCCCATAGTCGGCGCACTACCCAAAAGGAATTTGCAGCCATGAAACCCGCCAACAAGTCCGAAAAGGACCGCGTCATCATATTCGACACCACGTTGCGTGACGGCGAGCAGTGCCCCGGCGCGACCATGACCTTCGAGGAGAAGCTCGAGGTCGCCGAGATGCTCGACGACATGGGCGTCGACGTCATCGAGGCCGGCTTCCCCATCACTTCCGAAGGCGACTTCCAGGCGGTCAGCGAAATCGCCCGCCGCTCCAAGAACGCCGTGATCGCCGGCCTGTCCCGCGCCAATCCGAAGGACATCGACCGCTGTGCGGAAGCTGTGAAGTTCGCCAAGCGCGGCCGCGTCCATACGGTGATTGCGACCTCGCCCTTGCACATGCGCGTCAAGCTGAACATGACGCCGGAGCAGGTGCTGGAGCTCTCGATCGCCAACGTCACCCGCGCCCGCAACCACATCGACGACGTCGAATGGTCGGCCGAAGACGCCACCCGCAGCGAGATGGATTATCTCTGCCGCATCGTCGAGGCCGTCATCAAGGCCGGCGCCACCACGGTGAACATCCCCGACACTGTCGGCTACACCACGCCCCAGGAATATGAGCACTTCATGCGCACGCTGATCGAGCGCGTGCCGAATTCCGACAAGGCGGTGTTCTCGGTGCACTGCCACAACGACCTCGGCATGGCCGTGGCGAATTCGCTGGCCGGCATCTCCGGCGGCGCGCGTCAGATCGAGTGCACCGTCAACGGCATCGGCGAGCGCGCCGGCAACGCCGCGCTGGAAGAAGTCGTGATGGCGATGAACGTGCGCAACGACAAGTTCCCGTGGTGGAATAACATCGACACTACGAGGCTGACAGCGGCCTCCAAGCTGGTGTCGGCGGCGACCTCGTTCCCGGTGCAGTACAACAAGGCCATCGTCGGCCGTAACGCCTTCGCGCACGAAAGCGGCATCCACCAGGATGGCGTGCTGAAGGATGCCTCGACCTACGAGATCATGAAGCCCGAAATGGTCGGCGTGAAGCAGTCCTCCCTGGTG
Source organism: Bradyrhizobium sp. (assembly GCA_021732175.1). Classification (GTDB taxonomy): domain Bacteria; phylum Pseudomonadota; class Alphaproteobacteria; order Rhizobiales; family Xanthobacteraceae; genus Bradyrhizobium. The sequence goes on along the minus strand of JAKFVP010000098.1, from coordinate 6,150 downwards.
CTCGGCAAGCACTCCGGCCGCCACGCCTTCGTGCACAAGCTGGAGGAGATGGGCTACAAGCTGGGCGCCAACCAGCTGGAAGACGCCTTCAACCGCATGAAGGCGCTCGCCGACCGCAAGAAGGACATCTACGACGAGGACATCGAGGCGCTGGTCGACGAAGAGATGGCGGCCTCGCACGACCGCATCAAGCTGACCTCGCTGACGGTGATCGCCGGCACCCACGGTCCGCAGCGCGCCACCATGAAGCTCGATGTCGACGGCCAGATCAGGATCGAGGAAGCCGAAGGCAACGGTCCGGTCGACGCGGTGTTCAACTGCATCAAGCGGCTGGTGCCGCATGAGGCCAAGCTGGAGCTCTACCAGGTGCACGCGGTGACCGAAGGCACCGACGCGCAGGCGGAGGTTTCCGTCCGGCTCGGCCATGAGGGCCGCTCGATGACGGCGCGTGCGGCGGATCCGGATACGCTGGTCGCTTCCGCAAAGGCCTATCTCGGCGCGCTGAACAAGATCGTCATGAAGCGCCAGCGCGACACGACGTCCTCGACGGCGGCGGCGAGCTGAGCCGACGGCGTCTCGACGTCATTGCGAGCGAAGCGAAGCAATCCAGCTTTCCTGTTTCGGCAAAGCTGGATTGCTTCGTCGCTTTCGCTCCTCGCAATGACGGGGCGGGACGGACAGAATGTCGCATATTGCATCGCAGCATCACTTGCGAATGGGGCCCTGCTAACGGGCAATAGCCTTGTATGCCAATCGCCTGTATTGGTGCGGCAGGATGATCGCGGGGCTAAAATCCCCACCAAGAAATCGGGAGGACTGAATGCGGAAAATCCTGTTCGCGGCGGCGTCGATTGCGGCCCTTGCCTTTGTCGGACCGGCGACGGCGCAATCGCCGATCGTGATCAAGTTCAGCCACGTCGTGGCGACCAACACGCCGAAGGGACTGGCGGCGGAAAAGTTCAAGGAGCTCGCCGAGAAGTATACGGGCGGCAAGGTCAAGGTTGAGGTCTATCCGAACTCGCAGCTCTACAAGGACAAGGAAGAGCTGGAGGCGCTGCAGCTCGGCGCCGTGCAGATGCTGGCGCCGTCGAACGCCAAGTTCGGGCCGATCGGCGTCAAGGAATTCGAGGTGTTCGATCTGCCCTACGTCCTGCCCGACCTTCCGACGTTGCGTAAGGTCACCGACGGCCCGCTCGGCCAGAAACTGCTCAAGCTGCTTGAGCCCAAGGGCATGATCGGTTTGGCCTACTGGGACAACGGCTTCAAGCAGATGAGCGCCAACAAGAAGCTGCTTTCGCCGGCCGACTACAAAGGTCTGAAGTTCCGTATCCAGTCGTCCAAGGTACTTGAGGCTCAGTTCCGCACGCTCGGCGTGATCCCGCAGGTGATGGCATTCTCGGAAGTCTATCAGGCGCTGCAGACCGGCGTCGTCGACGGGCAGGAGAACAGCTGGTCCAACATCTACACCCAGAAAATGCACGAGGTGCAGAAGTACTTCACCAACACCAACCACGGCTACATCGGTTACGTCGTGGTCGTGAACAAGAAGTTCTGGGACGGCCTGCCGGACGACGTCCGTGGCCCGCTCGAAAAGGCCATGAAGGAAGCCACCGCCTACGGCAACGGCCAGTCGCAGAAGGAAAACGACGACGCACTCGCCGAGATCATAAAGAGCGGCAAGACCGAGATCATCAAGCTCACGCCCGAGCAGGATGCGGCGATGCGCAAGGCTATGGAGCCGGTCTACAAGGACGTCGCCGGCCGTGTCGGCCAGGGACTGATCGACGAGTTCGTGAAGGAAGCGCGCGGCGCGACGAACTAGGGCTAGACTGCCGACTGGTGTGTTCGGCGGTGCTTACGCTGCGTCATGCCCGGCCTTGTGCCGGGCATCCACGTCTTGCCGCGGAGCGAGCAAGCGTGGATGGCCGGGACAAGCCCGGCCATGACGAAAAGATCGAGTGGGGGGAACATTGATATTTCTGCGCATCCTCGACCGGCTTGAGGAGCTGCTGATCACGGTGCTGATCGCGGCTGCGACCATCATCATCTTTGTCGCGGTGATGCATCGCTATCTGGTCGGCATTCCCCTGCTTTATCCCTATTTGTTTCCGATCAACCTCTCTTGGGCGCAGGAACTGTGCATCTTCATGTTCGTGTGGATGGCGAAGTTCGGCGCCGCCTATGGCGTGCGGACCGGCATCCATGTCGGCGTAGACGTGCTCGTCAACAAGCTCGATCCGCCGGCGCGCAGGGTCACCGTGCTGTTCAGCTTGTTCTGCGGAGCGCTGTTCACCTTTGTCGTCGGCACCATGGGCGCCAAGTTCGTCCACGGACTTTACTACACCGATCAGGTCACCCCCGACCTCGAACTGCCGAGCTGGATCATCTATCTCTGCGTTCCGCTTGGCTCCTACCTGATGTGCTTCCGCTTCCTCCAGGTCGCCTGGAATTTCTGGAACACCGGCCATCTGCCGCATCACGACGAAACCCAGGTCGAGGGCGTGGAGATCGACGCGCCCGGTGCCGGCGCTCGGGGGATCACCCGATGACAGCCGCCATTATCTTCGGGCTGCTCGTCATCCTGATGCTGACGGGCATGCCGATCTCGATTGCGCTCGGCCTGACCGTCCTCACCTTCCTGTTCACCTTCACGACGGTGCCGATCGAGTCGGTGGCGCTAAAACTGTTCACCGGCATCGAGAAGTTCGAGATCATGGCGATCCCGTTCTTCATCCTGGCCGGCAACTTCCTCACCCATGGCGGCGTCGCGCGAAGAATGATCGCGTTCGCGCGCACGATGATAGGCCACTGGCCGGGCGGTCTCGGCATTGCCGCCACCATGGCGGCGGCGCTGTTTTCCGCCGTGTCGGGATCATCGCCCGCGACAGTCGTCGCCATCGGCTCGATCATGCTGCCGGCGATGCTCTCGGTCGGCTACCCCCGGCGATTTGCCGCCGGCGTTATCGTCACGGGCGGCGCGCTCGGCAATTTGATTCCGCCGTCGATCATCATGGTGATCTATTCGGTGGCAACCAGCGGCGCGGTCTATTTCGGACCAAACGGGGAGAGGGTCGGTTCCGCCTCGGTCGGACAGTTGTTCATGGCCGGCATGATCCCGGGTGTGATCCTGGCCATCATGCTCTCGGGCACCACCTGGTATCGCGCGTGGAAGAACAACATTCCGCGGATTGAGAAGGCATCGTGGAGCGAGGCGTTCCGCGCCTTCGTCGATTCGTTCTGGGGCGTTTCGCTGATCGTCGTGGTGCTGGGCGGCATCTATGCCGGCTGGTTCACGCCGACGGAAGCGGCTGCAATGAGTGCGGTCTACGCCTTCCTGATCGAGATGTTCATCTACAAGGATCTGAAGTGGAAGGACGTGCCGAACGTCCTGCTGCTCTCCGCGAACATGAGCGCGATGATCCTCTACATCGTCACCAACGCGGTGCTGTTCTCGTTCCTGATGACGAGCGAGCAGATCCCGCAGGCGATGTCCAACTGGATCACGGGCAGCGGCATCAACTGGATCACGTTCCTGCTGGTGGTGAACCTGCTGCTGCTGCTGGCCGGCAACGTGATGGAGCCGTCGTCGATCGTGCTGATCATGGCGCCGATCCTCTATCCGATCGCGGTCAAGCTCGGCATCGATCCCGTGCATTTCGGGATCATCATCGTGGTCAACATGGAGATCGGCATGTGCCACCCGCCGGTCGGCCTCAATCTCTATGTCGCGTCCGGCATTGCGAAAATGGGCATCACCGAACTGTCGATTGCGGTGCTGCCCTGGCTGCTCACGCTGCTGATCTTCCTCGGCCTGATCACCTACATCCCGGAATTGTCGCTGTGGCTGCCGCGAGCCCTCGGCATGCTCTGACGATTTGCGTCAAAGTTGCGGCGATTGCGAGCCGGTCGCATCAGCACATTACATCTTGGTAAGACAGGGCCTTCTGTCCAATCGGTAAGTTGAATCCGGGAGTTCTCGTGCCCATTCTCGGAGAACCTTTTTTGCATGGAGGTTCGCATGAGGAAATTCTGGATCGCCGGCGTCGCCGCGCTCGCCATCGCCGGCTCGACCGCGGTTTATGCCCAGCATCACCGCCACTGGGGCCATACGCGGATGGCGCCGGAAGATCGCGCCGCGATGGTCGACGCGAGGATCGCCGCCGTCCACGCCGGGCTGAAGCTGAATGCGGATCAGGAGAAGCTGTGGCCGCCGGTCGAGACCGCCGTGCGCGAATTCGCCAAGCTGCGCATCGATCGCGCCAATGCGCGGATGAACGCGCCGGCCGATGCGCCGAAGCCGGATCCGGTGACGCGCCTGCGCGAGCACGCCGACAACATGGCGGCTTCCGCGGCCGCGATGAAGAAGATCGCCGATGCCGCCGATCCCCTCTACAAGACCCTCGATGAAGGCCAGAAGCGTCGGCTCGGCGTCCTCACCCGGATGGACGCCCGTGAGGGCTTCCGCCATCGCATGATGGAGCGCGGTTTTGACCGCGACGACGGCCCGCCGCACCGCGGTTTCGACCGCAACCGCTTTGACCAGGACGATGGTCCGGGCAGGGGCGGCGGCGAGCGGCTCTGACCGCTCCGGCCTTCGGGTCCGACGACGACGTCAAGCCGCTGGAATCCAGCGGCTTTTCGTCATTTCGGAGGTCGCCCAAAGCCCGGGAAAACTTGGGCCCAATTGCTGGACAACGGGGGGGCGCTTTGCTAAACGACCGCCTCCCGAAGGGTTTTCCGGACGAGTTCCGGGCGCATAGCTCAGTTGGTAGAGCAGCTGACTCTTAATCAGCGGGTCCCAGGTTCGAGCCCTGGTGCGCCCACCAATCCTTTCAAGAACTTGCAGCGATGCGCAGCAGAACGGACTTTTCGGTCTGATGGCCGGTTTGTTCGTTCGTCCCTACGCTTGCTCGATGAGTTGGCGGGATGGCTGCGCGTTATTGCAGCGGCTAGTTAGCTCGCTTCCCGGCTGCCGCCTTCACCTGGATTCGATCCACATCCCAAACTCGCTTTCCGTTCCCAGCCGTATGCTTCGCTCAACTTCTTGACCGCCGACTCCGCGAGTTCGAGGTGGCCCCCCAAGGTAGTGCGCGTCCAGGATCTCCCGCACCGTCTTCATCGAATGGCCGGTGATCGCGGCGATCTCCGGAAAAGCCGGCCACCGCGCTCGCAAACGTTCACCGCGATCTTGCCGCGATCCTTCGCAACCGAGAGTACGCGCGCGATCATTGTCCAGACATAGTCCGCCTTGCGCGGCTTAGGTCGCCGCCGCGTCTTAGCGCGACAGCTCCATGCCCCAAGTTCAACAACCCGAATTGCAAGTTCACCCTTTCGAAGTGGTCGCCTGTAAAGCGAAACTCACTCTTGCGCAATCACCGAGTCGAGCCAGATCGTCCGGCTGTCGATTGAGAGCTGGATTAGCCAGCGGTCGCTGCAGCCCGGTTCGCTCCAGCTGGCGTGGCGCGTTGGCTCCATCGCCTGGCCGCCTGTGTAACGGTCGGCGCACTGGGCCGATCGCCTGACATTTCCTGCATGCCGCGAATTTCGGTTCGCCTCGACGGCGGCGAGTGCGAGCCTCGAGGTGCGCGCCCTGGCTTCATTGCACCGAGAGCGGTGCAATCCCGTCATTGTCAGCAAGTCCAGGCCAGCGTATCAGGCGCATCAACTGCCTTGCCGTGAATCGATGACAAATCGATGACAGGCGGCAGAAGCGGACTGCCTCTGGAGAACGCGGATGACGGTGATCTCGACCATCGAGCAACTGGAAGCGATCTACGGTTTTCCCAACGATGCCTCCACGGTGAAGGTCGCCGACCGCGTCACGCCGCCCTACCGCGTGCTGATCGAGACATCGCCCTTTGCTGCATTGGCCACCTCGGGTCCGGAGGGCCTCGATTGCTCGCCGCGCGGCGACCTCGCCGGGTTCGTCCGCATCCACGACGACAAGACCTTGATGATGCCGGACCGCCGCGGCAACAACCGCGTCGATTCTCTTCGCAACATCGTGCGCGATCCCCGCGTCGCGCTGCTGTTCCTGATACCGGGCTCCGGCACCACGCTGCGCGTCAACGGCCGGGCGCATCTCTCCACCGATCCGGATTTGCTGGCGTCTTTCGTCATGGAAGGCAAGGCGCCGCGCCGAGTCATCGT
>JAKFVP010000386.1 GCA_021732175.1 Bradyrhizobium sp. | reverse complement strand
GTTCTCTCCCGGTTCATTGGACGGCAGGCCGGCCGCCGTCCCCGCCATTATTACATGCGATGATCCGGTTTGGGCTAGAACCGCACGCAGGCGGGCGCCACGATCAGCCCGACCGATTGCTGCTGGAACTGCAGCTTGTAGGCCTCGACGATCGCCTCGATCTTCCGCCGGTTGTCTTCGCCCGATGGCAGCACGATCTCGATGATCTTGGCCGCCTCATGCACGATGGAGCCGCGCCGCGCGTCGCGCCATTGCCCGGCGGCATCGATCACGGTGAAGCCTTCCGGGAAGCGCGGCGACACTTCGCGCGCGACGAAACCGTTGAAGTCGGCCTCGCTGACGCGGGCGCGATCCTCGACATTGCGGCCGAACAGCAATTGCGCCACCTGCTGCGCCTGCAGCGTGCCGTCGCAGGGAATGATGTCGGCCTCCGCCTGCGCCGGGCTGGCGAGCAGCAGCATGGCCAGCGCAACCGTCGCGGTGCGGACGGCGCGGCGCCCGCCCGCCCGATCGAACTGCCGGAAATTTTTCTTGAACCTGTTCACGTTGCGCTCTGAAAATCACCGATGTCGTTACGACACGCAATCTGTCCGGTTTCAACGGCGCCAAGGAAGTCGCAATCCCGTTACATCGCTGCATTTTTCCGTTGCAAACACATGAGACCGCGCTTGCCGCCAGCATAAAATCTGTCGCCGTGCGCCGCAATTCGTCATTCCCGGCATGGCTGGGCATCGCGGGCGCGGGTTGGACAGGCCTGCTGACGTGATAGTTTCCGGCCCGGTCGTTCCCATCGGGCGCAGACATGAGTATCCCGCAAATCACCCCGCAACAGGTCCGCACCGCGCTATTGCTGCGCGCGGAAATCGCGCTGCTCGATGTCAGACATGAGGCGGATTTCGCCACCGGTCATCCGCTGTTCGCGGCCAACATGGCGGCCGGCCGCATCGCGCTGGAGGCCGAGCTGCGGCTGCCGCGCAAGGACGTCGCCATCGTGCTCTACGACAATGGCGAAGGCCTCGTGGCGGCGGCGCGGCAAAGCCTTGCCGGGCTCGGCTATACCAATGTGCGCGAGCTCACGGGCGGGCTGCAGGCATGGGCCGCTGCCGGCTACGAGCTGTTCCAGGACGTCAATTCCTACGCCAAGGCCTTCGGCGAACTCGTCGAACAGCGCAAGCACACGCCCTCGCTGCCGGCGGACGACGTCGCCGCGCTGATCGCCTCCGGCGCCGATATCGCCATCCTCGACGTCCGCCGCTTCGACGAATATGCCACCATGAACATCCCGGGCTCGGTCAGTGTGCCCGGCGCCGAGCTGGTGCTGCGCGCGGGGCAGGCGGCGCCAAATCCCGCCACCACCATCGTGGTGAACTGCGCCGGCCGCACCCGCTCGATCATCGGCACGCAATCCCTGATCAATGCCGGCGTGCCCAACAAAGTGGTGGCGCTGCGCAACGGCACCATCGGCTGGACGCTGGCGAAGCACAAGCTCGACCACGGTTCGAACCGGCGCGGCGCGATCGGCGCCTTCGAGGGCGCTGCGGAGAACGCGCGCGACGTCGCCTACCGTGCCGGTGTCCGCCGCCTCGGTATGGATGATTTCGCCGCGTTGCAGGCGGAAAGCGATCGCACGCTCTATCGCTTCGACGTCCGCGACGCCGAGGAATATGCCGCCGGTCACCTCAAGGGGTTCCGCCACTATGCCGGCGGCCAGCTGGTGCAGGAGGTGGACATGGCCGCACCCGTGCGCGGCGCGCGCATCGTGCTGACCGATGACAGGAACATCCGCGCCGAGATGACCGCCTCGTGGCTCGCGCAGATGGGTATTGAAGCCTATGTGCTCGACGGCTTCTATGACGGCGCGCTGGAACAAGGCGCGCCCGTTGTCGTGCCAAAGCCCGATCCGGCGCATCGCTACCGCAGGCCTTACGAAGGCACCGACGCGTCGGAAGAGAAGATGCAGGCCTATCTCGACTGGGAGTTCGGCCTCGTCGAGCAGCTCCGGCGCGACGGCACCCACGGCTTCTTCGTGATCTGAGGGCGCGGTCCGGGCATCGGAGTAGGTCTATTTCCCAGGCCCGTCCTTCGGTGCCACGAACACGTCGCGGTGCGGGAATTTCTCCACCAGCTCCGCGGTCTGGCCAAAATTCGTCGCCAGCACGTCCACCGGATTGCCGGCGATCCATTGCGTCAGGTCGATGCTCTCGTAAGTGCCGCTGTTGAAGCCGATCAGGATCCGCGCCTTGGTCGTGCCGACATTCTCGATCGAATGGCCGTAGCCCTGCGGGATGTAGCCGACGTCGCCCTTGGCGAGGTGCTCGGTGCGGAAACGGCCGTGCGAGCCGAACAGGGTGACGCTCACTTGGCCGTCGATGACGTATTGCCATTCATCCGCGTTCGGATGCCAGTGCAGCGTGCGCAGCGCGCCGGGGTCGAGATCGAGAATGACGCCGGTCACGGTCTTGGAGATCGGGAAGCGGCTGGAATCGACGCGCCATTCGCGCCCGCCTGCGAAGGTTGCGATCGGCTTCTGCGACAGCAGCCGGTATTTGTGGGTCTGCGCCGGCGGCTTCCAGCCCTGCAGCGGCACCGAGGGTTTTTCGGGCGGAATCTTGCCGCGCGCGAAATACACTTCGTCCTTGGGGAAGGAATCGAACGCCTGTTCCGGCAGGCCAAAATTCTTCGCCAGCAGCGGCTTTGGCGTATGTCCGATCCAGTCGGTGATCGAGAAGGTGCCGAACTCCGAGAAGTAGCCATTGTCGAAGATCAGGATGAAGTGGCACGGTCTGTCGCCGAGGCATTGCAGCATGTGGCCGTGGCCGCGCGGAAAATACCAGACGTCGCCGGGATCGAAATCGTTGGTCTCGGAGGCGCCTTGCGGATCGATCACCGTGGTGCGCACGCGTCCTTCCAGCACGAACGCCCATTCCGCCGCGGTTGCGTGCCAGTGCAATTCGCGCATCGCGCCCGGCTCGAGCTTCATGGAAACGCCGGCGATGCCCTTGGAAATCGGCAGCTGCGTGACGGTCGCTTCCTTGCCAAAGCTGCCGCCGATCACCTTGCCCGTCGATTGCTCCAGCGCGAACTTGAAGGTCGGCAGTTCCTTTTCCGCCAGCGCGGGATCGGGGACGTTGTTCATGAAGGAGGGATCGCCGGCCGCGGCCTGTTGCGGTCCGCTCAGCGTCGCCAGCGTGGCGATGCCGGCAGCGGCGGTCAAAAACTCGCGGCGGTGTGGGTCGGACATGGCAGTCTCCTGAGCGGCAGCGAACGGCGGCAACACGAGCTGATTCTACATCAGTTCGCTATTCCAGCAACGCAACATCGCAAGTCTTCGACTCCGTATCTCTCAAGTTGAAAATCATGCGACACGGCGCGCTTTCTCCGTATTTCTGCTGAACTGGATCGGCCCCGAAGGCCCTGAAACGAGTGCACGCCTCGCTGGCTTTTTAACCAATTGATCGTAGCCTGATACTCAACCGCGCTGCGTTGGGGTGATTTCAGGCGCGGACAGTCAGTCATTTCCCAGGGTTGTTTGGCATGCGAGAATTCATTTCCGCGCGGTCGATGCTGCTTGCCTCGGCCGTTGCTGCATCCAGTCTCGGCGTATTCGGCTTTGCCACCATCACGCTTGGTGCAGCGATCGTCGGCGAGACCCGTCGCGTCGATCTCGGCCAGAAGGCAGCAGCCGGTCTCGATGCGCTGAAGGCGCAGTACAAGCGGCCGGCGACGATCCCGTTTCCGAAGGAGAATCCCTACACGCCGGAGAAGGCCGCGCTCGGCAAGAAGCTTTATTTCGACACGCGGATCTCTGTTACCTCGGCGCAATCCTGCGCGAGCTGCCACAGCCCCGGCTATGGCTGGGGCGACGGGCTTGCCGTCGGCGTCGGCCACGGCATGAACAAGCTCGGGCGTCATTCGCCGACGGTCGTCAACGCCGCCTGGGGCGCGATCTTCATGTGGGACGGCCGGCTCGCCACCCTGGAGGAGCAGGCGCTCGGTCCGATCCAGGCGGAAGGCGAGATGAACATGCCGCTGGACAAGCTGATGCAGCGCCTCGCCTCGATCCCAGAATACAAACCGATTTTCGATGCCGTGTTTCCCGGCGAGGGCATGAGCCCGAAGACGCTGGCGAAGGCGATCGCAACCTATGAGCGGACGATCGTTTCGGAGCGCGCGCCGTTCGATGCCTGGATCGAGGGCGACGAACGCGCGATCTCGCCGGAGGCCAAGCGCGGCTTCGCGCTGTTCAACGGCAAGGCGCAATGCGTGACCTGCCACGAGGGCTGGAATTTCACCAATGACGGCTTCCAGGACATCGGCCTTGCCAGCCAGGACATCGGCCGCGGCGAATACATGCCCGGCGTCGTCAAGATGAAGCACGCGTTCAAGACGCCCGGCCTGCGCGAAATCGGCCGCCGCAGTCCGTACATGCACGACGGCTCGCTGCCTACGCTGGAAGCGGTGGTCGACCATTACAATCACGGCGGCGTTGACCGTCCGAGCCGTTCCGACCTCATGCAGCCGCTCGGGCTGACGGCCGATGAGAAGGCCGACCTCGTCGCCTTCATGAAGACGCTCGACAGCAATCTGAACCCGACCGCCGTGCCGGTCCTGCCTCGCTGACCCCAATCAACGCCAAGAACGGATTTTCACCATGCGCAAATTGATCCCCGTCACCATTGCCGTCCTCGCCGGCCTCTCCGCAGGCGCGCTCGCCGCCGCCAATCAGGAAATCCACCAGAAGGGCCGGGTGTTCTCCTCGGAGAACGTCACCCTCAAGAAGGGTGACGCGCTGACCTTCATCAACGACGACAGCATCCCGCACAACATCATGTCGGCCTCCAAGGGCAACGAGTTCAATCTTGGTTCGCAGGCGCCGGGCGCCGCGACCGACGTCACCTTCAAGGAAGCCGGCGACGTGCAGGTGATCTGTGCGATCCACCCGCGCATGAAGATGATGGTGAAGGTGACGGACTGATCGCGGGAGCATGATCCCGATCCGAAGGACCGCGTTAGCGCAAAGTGGGCACCGATTTTCGGACAAGATCATGCTCAAGAAAAGAGAATTGAGCGTGATGGCGGCTCGAAGAACCGTCATCACGCTCTAGATCGCCGGAGATTTTTCAGATGTCCATTCGCTACAAGATTTTCGGCGCCTTCAGCGTTGTCATCATGCTGGCCGGCGTCCTCGCCTTCTACGGCATCCGCGGCATCTCCGATTCCGGCGATCTCGTCGTCCGTCTCTTTGACGGCCCGCTGATGGCCATCAATCACGCCCGCTCGGCCCATGCCGCACTGAACGAGGCGCGCCTTCTGATGTATCGCAGCTCGGTCGAAGGCACTTCGAAGGAAGCGGTGACGAAGTTTGAAAAGCTGATCAAGAACGTCAACGAGGACATCGCCGTCGTTCGCGAGCGCGTCCACAGCCCGAACGTGTCGAAGGCGCGCGAGCAGGCTGAGGGCAGCCTCAAGCAGTGGTCCGCTTCCGTCCTGAAGATCCTCAAGCCCGCCGAGGGTGGCCAGACGGAAATCCCGGCCGCCTTCGTCGTGGCACGCCAGGGCGATGCGGCGATCGCCGCGGTCGACGATCTCGTCGAAACGGTTGCGGCCTACGGCTTCGAATACCGGACGGAGGCGGAGGCCGCCGTCGCAAATTCACGCACCACGATGACGGCGCTGGCCGTTGGGACCGCGGTGGTTGGCCTGCTGATCGCGCTGGCCTTCTCGTTCTCGCTGGGCCGGCCGATCTCCGCAGCGATGCATGTTGCCGAGCGTGTCGCCACCGGAAACCTCACCGACCAGATCATCGTCCGCCGCCGCGACGAACTGGGCCGCCTGCTGAAATCGCTGGCGGTCATGCAGACCAGCCTGAAGGCGCGGGCCGACGACGACCTCGCGCTGATTTCTTCGAAGGACCAGACCTCGGCCGAGCAGACCAGCCGGCGGCAGCGCCTGGAATCCGAGATCGAGGCATTCCGTTCGGCCTTCTCCGAGGTGCTAGCCAATACCGACCGGATGACCGGCGAATTGTCCGACACCGCGAAAAGCCTGTCCTCCATCGCGTCCGCGGCCGGTGCGCAGTCCAGTGCCGCGGCGAGCAGCGCCGGCGAGACCTCGGCCAACGTCCAGACCGTGGCGGAGGCCGCAAGCCAGCTCGGCGATTCCGTCCAGTCGATCCAGTCGCAGGTTCAGGATGCGACCGCGACCGTGCAGCGCGCCTCCAGCATGGCGGTTGCCGCCAACGACACGATCGGGGCGCTTGCCCGCGCTGCGCAGCAGATCGACGAGGTGGTCGGCTTCATCCGCACTATCGCGGGCCAGACCAATCTGCTGGCGCTCAACGCCACCATCGAGGCGGCGCGTGCCGGCGAGGCCGGACGCGGTTTTGCCGTCGTCGCTTCCGAGGTCAAGGCGCTCGCCAACCAGACCGCCAAGGCGACCGAGGAAATTTCGGCGCAGATCACCGAGGTGCAGAACGCCACAAGGCAGGCGGTCGACAATGTCGGCGCCATCACCGCGATCATGGGCGACATCGACAGCTTCACGGCGGCGCTGTCGGCGGCTGTTCAGGAGCAGAACGCGGCGGCGATCGAAATCACCCGCAGCATCGGCCATGCCGCCACCGGTACGGCCAATGTCGCGCGCAGCATCGCCGGCACGGCGGAAGCGACCGAGAACACCAACCGCTCCGCCGACAGGGTGCTGGCGACCGCGACCGGCCTGTCGCAACAGGCCGCGCATCTGCGCTCATCCGTCGACCGCTTCCTCGCCAACGTCGCGGCTTGACCGGGCTGCGCCGGGCCACACAGCCCGGCGGAAAAATCGCCCGACTCGGCTGTCAAGTCCCGCCATCAAAAATATTTCGCTTTACCGGAATTACGATTTACGGTAGAGATCGACTCAGCCCGTGCCGCCATGAGGGGCGCTTCGCGGTCGTCACGAAACGTGGCGCGGGTTGCGATGGACGCTTGCGGCGTCAGGTGCTTCGGCGCCCGACGAAAACGCCGCAGCGTACGGCGAAATCGTGTGGTTCTGGCGCCGCGACCGTGGCGCTTAAGTCGGCGTGAAGCAGCGTCGATGACGGTGGCAAGAAACGCCGCTCACCGGGGAGCAACTGTCTTGAAGTAGACCGCTGATCGGTCGTGCTCAAGGCTGGCGCAAGCGCGCCCCCGCCTTCGGCGGCTGGCGGCCTTGACCCCGTCCGCTCACCGGTCTGTTGGCTTGGCGTGC
>JAKFVP010000054.1 GCA_021732175.1 Bradyrhizobium sp. | reverse complement strand
CACGGCGGCCTCGATGAGGCGCTTGCCGATACCGTACTGGCGGACTTCACGCCGCACATACATGCCCCAGATCATCGCCTTGTGGCATTGCTTGGCGTCGGCATGCGGGCGTAACCCGACGACGCCGACCAGCCCCTGCATGAGGATCGCGCCAAAGATTTTCGACTGCGCGATCCGTTCCCTGAACCAGTCCAGCGGACGGTCGCGCTCATCCTCGAATGTCGCGGCGAACGCTTCGGGATTCCGAAGCAGCCCCTCGAGGCGAATGTCCCGGTAGGCCGGGGCATCCGCGCAAGTGAGCAATCTGATCTCCGGCTCGCCTCTGGTCACGTCCGTCCCTCCGTCCGGGAGCCGTGCGGGCAAAATCCCGTACGGCTTCCATTGCGGGCTATGCGACTTGTCTTGCGACACCCGATTTCAACAGGATGGCATCGAGGCCGTCGATCATCTCGGATATCTCGGCCCGCGTGACGTTCAACGCCGGCATGAAGCGCAGCGCATCCGGCTGCGGCGAGTTGAGCAGCAAGCCCTGCTGGAACGCCTGCGCCACGATGGAGGCGCCGACCGGCAGTTTGAGGTCGAGCGCCAGCAACAGGCCGCGGCCGCGCACCTCGCCAAGGCCATGCCGGGCCGAAAGCTTTTGCAATTCGCTTTCCAGAAACTGCCCGGCGTCGGCGGCGGCCTTCAGGAATTCCGGCTTGCTGACCTCGTTGAGCACAGCCAAGCCAGCAGCGCACATCAGCGGATTGCCATTGAAGGTGCCGCCCTGGTCGCCGTGCGCGAAGCAGGAAGCCTTGTCCGTCGCCATCAGCACGGCGAGCGGCACGCCGCCGCCGATGCCCTTGCCGAGCGTCATGATGTCAGGCTCGATCCCGGCATGCTCGTAGTGAAACAGTTTGCCGGTGCGGCCGACGCCGGTCTGGATCTCGTCGAAGATCAGCAGCAGGCCGTACTCCCTAGTCAGCGCGCGCAGCTCCTGCAAGAACTGATCGGTCGCAGGCCACACGCCGGCTTCGCCCTGCACCGGTTCCAACATGACGGCCACCGTTGCCGGCGAAATCAGCGCCTTCACCGAGTCGAGATCATTCAGCTTGGCCTTGCGAAAACCCGCGACCTTCGGCTCGAACAGCGGCTCGAACGCCTTCTTGCCTGACGCGGACATGGTCGCCAGCGTCCGGCCGTGGAAGCCGCCCTCGAAGGTGATGATCTCGTGCGCGCCACCCTTGTTGAGCGAGCCGTATTTGCGCGCCAGCTTGATCGCGCCCTCATTGGCTTCGGCGCCGGAGTTACAGAAGAACACCTGGTCGAAGCAGCTCTTCTCGACCAGCGCGTTCGCCAGTTTCAGGCTCGGCGCGTTGTAGAAGGCCGGGCTCGGCGTCAGCAGCGCCGCCGACTGCACGGCCAGGGCATCCGCGATGGCATCCGGAGAATGGCCGAGGCAATTCACCGCCCAGCCCTGCACGAAATCGAGATAGCGCTTGCCGCTGTCGTCCCAGAGGTAGCTGCCCTTGCCGCGCACGAACACGGCTTTCGGGCGCGCGGTGATGTCCATCAGCGCATCGAACGAAGGGGTAGCGTCGGTCATGTCGATCTCCTCTTGGGTTTTGGGTTGAAAAGCGGGCCGAAACGCAAAAAGGCCGCACCTTGCGGGTGCGGCCTTCTCGAAAACTTGGCTGATCTATCGGTTCAGCTTCGTCGTCGGACATGGCGCGCGCCCGCATCGGCGTGGGTACGACGGCGGTCGGCGCGGCGCTGGATGGTCCGGTTCAACTTCATGGGGCGTGCTGATACAGCCTGATGGCAGGCGATGTCAAGGCTGCCGGTAGTGTGAGGTCTCAGAACCCGGCGACGCTGCCGTGCAGATCGTACTCGTCGGCGCGCTCGATCTTGGCGGTGACGATCTCGCCAATCTTCAGGGGACGGCGGCTCGACAGATAGACCGCGCCGTCGATCTCCGGCGCGTCGGCCTTTGACCGACCCTTGGCCACCGTCGGCCCGACCTCGTCGACGATCACCTGTTGGCGGGTGCCGACCTTGCGCTTGAGGCGGCGCGCGGAGATTTTTCGCTGCCGCGCCATCAGCGCATTCCAGCGCTCCTGCTTCACTTCATCAGGCACGGGATTGCCAATCGCATTGGAAGCCGCGCCCGCGACCGGTTCGTATTTGAAACAGCCGAGGCGGTCGATCTCGGCTTCCTCCAGCCAGTCGAGCAGATAGGCAAAATCGGAATCGGTCTCGCCGGGAAATCCGACGATGAAGGTGGAGCGGATCGTCAGGTCCGGACAGGCTTCGCGCCATGCCTTGATGCGGCCGAGGGTCTTTTCCTGCGCCGCCGGCCGCTTCATCGCCTTCAGCACTTCGGGACTCGCATGCTGGAAGGGGATGTCGAGATAGGGCAGCACCTTGCCCTCGGTCATCAGGCCGATGACTTCGTCGACATGCGGATAGGGGTAGACATATTGCAGCCGCACCCAGGCGCCGAGTTCGCCCAGTTCTTTTGTGAGGTCAAAGAATTTTGCGCGGACTTCACGATCCTGCCAATGGCTTGCGGCGTATTTAATATCGACACCGTAGGCCGAGGTGTCCTGCGAGATCACCATCAGTTCCTTGACGCCGGCCTTAACCAGCCGTTCCGCCTCACGCAGCACGTCGTTGGCCGGACGCGAGACGAGATCGCCGCGAAGTTTCGGGATGATGCAGAAGCTGCAGCGGTTGTTGCAGCCTTCGGAAATCTTCAGATAGGCGTAATGCCGCGGCGTCAGCTTGATGCCCTGCGGCGGCACCAGGTCGAGATGCGGATTGTGCGCCGGCGGCACCGCGCGGTGCACGGCCTCCAGCACGCTCTCATATTGCTGCGGGCCTGTGATGGAGAGGACGCCGGGATAGGCGGCCTCGATCTGCTCGGGCTCTGCGCCCATGCAGCCGGTGACGATGACCTTGCCGTTCTCGGCCATCGCCTCGCCGATGGCCGACAGCGACTCCTGCTTGGCGCTGTCGAGGAAGCCGCAGGTGTTGACGATCACGAGATCGGCGCCGTCATGCTTGCGCGCGAGCTCATAGCCTTCCGCGCGCAGGCGGGTGATGATCCGCTCGGAATCCACCAGCGCCTTGGGGCACCCAAGCGAAACAAAGCTGACTTTGGGCGCGGCGGCCTGATCCATAACCAAAACTTGCCTGATTGATGGGCTGGAGCTAGTCCCATTTCGCCGCAATTACAAGGGTTTGCTGTCCGCGTTGGCGTAGGCTATGCATGGCCCTTGCCGGGTCATGAGTGAACGATGAGCGCCGAATCGTCTCCCAAAATCGTCATAGTCGACGAGAGCCCGATCCGGGCCGCGATCCTCCAGGAGGGCTTGCGGGAGGCGGGATTTACCGACGTCGTTCATATCAGTGAAATGCAGAGCCTTTTGGCGCAGATCTTCGCCGTCGACCCCGACGTCATCCTGATCGACCTCGAAAACCCCAGCCGCGACGTGCTGGAAGCGATGTTCCAGGTCAGCCGCGCGGTGCGGCGCCCGATCGCGATGTTCGTCGACCAGAGCGATGCCGCCTCGATCCAGGCCTCCGTCGAGGCCGGGGTTTCAGCCTATATCGTCGACGGGCTGAAAAAGGAACGGATCAAGCCGATCCTCGACCTCTGCGTCTCCCGTTTCAACGCTTTCGCCAAGCTGCAGGATGAACTCGACCGCACCAAGTCGGCGCTCGAGGACCGCAAGGTGATCGATCGCGCCAAGGGCATCCTGATGAAGGCGAAAGGCCTTACCGAAGACGAAGCCTATGTACTGCTGCGCTCCACTGCGATGCGCGAGAAGAAGAAAATCAGCGAGATCGCACAGTCGATCCTGACCGCGTCGGAGATGCTGAAATGACCGTGCCACTTCGTATCGGGTTCATTCCGCTGGTCGATGCCGCCGCCTTGATCGTGGCGGTGGACAAGGGTTTTACCGCCGCGGAGGGACTCGACGTCACCCTGGTGCGGGAAGTGTCGTGGTCGAACATCCGCGACAAGCTCAACCTTGGCCTGTTCGAGGCCGCCCATCTGCTGGCTCCGGTCGCGATCGCCTCCAGCCTCGGGCTTGGCCATATCAAGGTGCCGATTGCCGCGCCCTTCAATCTCGGCCTTAACGGCAACGCCATCACCATCTCGCCGGCGCTGCACGCAGCAATCATGGCGGAGATCGACGGCGACCGCTTCGATCCGATGGCGACCGCGATCGCGCTTGCGCGCGTGGTCGCCAAGCGGAAGAAGCGCGGCGCCGAGCCGCTGACATTCGGGATGACGTTCCCGTTCTCGACCCACAATTACCAGCTCAGGTTCTGGATGGCGGCTGGCGGCGTCGATCCCGACGAGGACGTGCGGCTGGTGGTGCTGCCGCCGCCCTACATGGTCGAGAGCCTCGCCAGCGGACAAGTCGACGCCTTCTGCGTCGGTGCGCCCTGGAATTCCGTCGCGGTCGATCTCGGTGTCGGCCATATCCTGCATTTCGTCTCCGACATCCTGGTACGCGCAGCCGAGAAGGTGCTCGCGGTCCGCCAAAACTGGTCCGAGAAGAATCCCGCCGTGCTCGCCGCGCTGATCCGCGCGGCGGCGCGAGCCGCCGAATTCATCGAGCAACCCGAGAACCGCGCGGAGGCGACGAACATCCTGTCGCAACCGGAGCGGATTGGCGTCGATGCCGAGGTGATCCAGCGCACGCTGGTGGGACGGTTGAAAATCTCGCCCGACGGCACCATGCGAGAGAGCGGGCGCTATTTGCTGGTGGGGCGGGAGGATGCCGCGCGGCCGGATCCCGTGCAGGCGGCCTGGCTGTTCGCCCAGATGGTGCGCTGGGGGCAAACCGCATACAGCGCGGAAGCGCTCAGAGCCGCCATGGGTGTGTTCCGCCCCGACCTTTACGACTCTGCGCTCGGCACCGGCAAACAGGCGGCCGAGACGTCGGGCACCATCGGTGCCTTCACCGGTCCACCGTTCAAGCCCGACGATATCGCAGGGCACTTGGATGCCTTCGCGATCCGGTACCGAAAGGCTTAACAGCCGCATTAGGTCCAATCCGGTCCCAATCGGCCCGAATAATATTCTCGCGCGAATCCGCGCCGGAGAAGGTTTCGCCTGCAATTGCTGCCGGTAAAAGCGCCGATATCGCTATTTTCCGCCGGTTATTGCGTCCGGACGCGGTCGATCTTCTCTTATGGCCCACATGCAGCGTTGGAGATCGACCATGCAGCAGCTTTCGGCGGAAACCCGCCTTCATTTCCGTGCGCGCGCCATGTCCTCGCGGACAGAGCGGCGGCTGCATACGCTTGCGATCTACAGCTCGCTGGCGCTGATCGCCGCCGTCGTTGTCGGCTCGTTCTCAATTCATCCGTTCTAGAGATGAGAAAGCCGCCGCCGGAAACCGGCGACGGCTAGTTGTGAGCTTCGCTTCGAAGTCTTTTTCTGAACTCAGTAGCCGCAGGTCGAACAGCGCGGGGCTACCGGCGCGTAGTAGGAATAGCCCGGCGAGACCATCTCGACGCGCTGCTGGGTGGCATAGCGCGGCGGAATTTGTTCGTAGGCGACGCCCTCGGGCGCAACCATCACCGTCTTCGGCACCATGATGGTGCGGTACTGCGCCGGCGTGCGGTGGGCGACCACGCCGCCGGGCGAGACCATCACTGTCTCATTCACCGTGCGGTACTGCGGCGGCACGCTCTGCACCTGATAGCAGGTCGTGCAGGGCTGCGGCGGCGGAATGAAACAGCTGTCGCAGAAGGCGGAGGCGGTACTGGGAAGGGCTGCAACCGCGATAGCGGCAATCAACAGCGAGGCGGATTTGCGAAACATGCTTTCGTACCCGTGAGGACGTTAAGGGAAAGAAAGCTACGCGTATCAACACTTCGGAAAGTTTGGCTTTAGGAAGGTCCTTAACAATTTCTCAACGCGCGATGCATGCGCCCAAACCACGCTTCGCGCGCGACTCGAGACTCAGCCGGTAGAAGCCGGATTCAATTCGGTTTCTTGAACGGCACCACCTCGATCCCGGCTGCCTTCAGCGCGGCGCGGATGTCGCGGGCAATCCCGACCGCTCCGGGCGTATCGCCGTGGATGCACACCGTATCCGTGCGCATCTTGATGACCTTGCCGGTGACGGAGACGACCGCACCGTCCTGCACCATCCGCACCACGCGATCCGCAATCGCCTTGCCGTCGTGCAGCACCGCGCCGGGCTTCTTGCGCGAGACGAGATTGCCGTCGTCTTCATAGGCGCGGTCGGCGAACACCTCGTGCACCATCGGCAGATTGGCGTTTTCGCCCGCCTTCACCAGCTTGGAATTGGCGAGCACCACGAAGATCAGATTGGGATCGACGGCCTTGATGCCGTCGGCGATCGCTTTTGCCGTCATGTCGTCCTCGCAGGCGACGTTGGAGATCGCGCCGTGTGCCTTGACGTGCGTGACCTTGTAGCCGGCGGCAGTTGCGATCGCCTGCAGGGCGCCGATCTGGTAGGCGATCAGATTCTCGATTTCCCGCGACGTCAGGCCCGGCATGGGACGGCGGCCAAAGCCGTGCAGGTCGCGATACCCAGGGTGGGCGCCGACGCCGACGCCGCGCGCTTTCGCCAGTTCCACCGTCTTGCGCATGATGTCGGGATCGCCGGCGTGAAAACCGCAGGCGATGTTGACCGAGGTCGCAAGCTCGATCATCGCGGGATCGTTACCCATCTCCCAGGCGCCAAAACCTTCGCCGAGATCGCAGTTCAGATCGACTGTCTTCATGGTGATTGCTCGCTTTCCAGGGACGTGAATGGGTGCCAGGTTCCGGCATCCACCGCGCTGACGGCGTGGCCCGCCACATTAGCACCGGCCAGCGCCTCGATGTTGAACTCCGCGCCGTCGGCGCGCAAACGGTCGGGCAGGCTGCGGAGCAGTTCCGCGAACTTCTTCGCCTCCGCCTGCGCCTCGGCCATGCTCACGGCGTTGAAGCGGAAACCGCGGCCGGCGGACGTCTGCGCGAAGCGGCCGAAATCGGCAGAGATCACGGTTGCGATCTTGGGATAGCCGCCGCTGGTGCCGCGGTCCGGCATCAGCACGATCGGCTGGCCGTTGCCGGGCACCTGGATGCTGCCGTTGACGGTGCCGTCGGAGACGATGTTGTGGCCGTGCAGATGCTTGATGACCGGGCCTTCAAGCCGGTAGCCCATGCGGTCGCTGGTCGCCGAAATCTTCCACTCGCTGGCGATGAACAGCGCCTTGGCCTCATCGGAAAATTCATCGTCCTGCGGACCGAACAC
>JAKFVP010000050.1 GCA_021732175.1 Bradyrhizobium sp. | reverse complement strand
GTCATCACGCCGTTGACGATGGCGGCATGCGCGGGATCGACCAGGCTTTTGGCGACATAGCCGAGCCGGCGTGCATAGCGCGTCTCACGCTCGACGCCCTCGGCGTCGCTGAACGTGTAGGGGCAATCGACGGCGACGACATCAGCGGCGCGGCATTCGACGATGAAACGCTGCCGGCAATAGGCCAGCTCAAGGCCGTCCTTGCCCCGTTCGGCGCCGAGATCGGCAACGAGATCTTCCGACGCCATCAGGCAGCCGACGGTGCGGCGGCTGACGGCCGCAATGGCGGCGGTCTGCACCAGGCCCCGGGCGAACTCGATGTTGGGCAGCAGCGCGGTCGAGCCGTCGGGGATGCCGTATGCGCGCTCGAAGCGGGAAACCTCCTGGTCGAGCCTTGCCACATGATGCGGCTCGGCGACCTTGGGCAGCGCGACGATATCCGGCCGGCCGCGCATGACGGCGGTAAGATCGTCCATGCCATCCTGTTCCAGCGGATTGACCCGCACCGCAACGACCACGCCGGCCGCGCGCCAGGACGCATAGAGATCACCAGCCATCGCGCGCGCCTGCGGCCGCAACTTCGGCGGGGTGAAATCTTCCAGCTCCTGGATCAGGACATCGGCGCCACTTTGGGCTGCGCATTGCAGCACCTGCTCGTTGGCGCCCTCGACGAAGAGCCAGGAACGGCAGAGGTGTGCGGGCCGGCGCGGCGCCATCGGCCGCTCAGCCAATGCACGCCGGAAAGAGGCTCACTGGAACGACATGTCGACGCATTTCGACACATCCGTGCCGAGGCCGGAAGCAATCGTGATGCAGCCGCGCACCTTTTGCTTGGTGTTGTCGCAGGCCCAGACCACATAGCCGCCCGGACCGAAGAATGAATTGGTGTTCGGCGGTTCGGTCTCGGTGGCGTCGAACGAATAGTTCGAGTCGGTATCGAAGATGCGTTGCTTCTTGGTGCAGTTGCCGTCAGCCTGCACGTTGATGACTTCCTTGTTGTCGCGGGTCAGCGCCAGCGTCACCTGGCAGCGCGCATATTCGGAGGTCTTGGCGTTGAAGACATACGCGTAGGACTTGCAGGTCGCGGTGTTGAGCTTGCCCGGCGCCAGCCCCCGCCCGCAGGCGATGCGCTGGTTGCTGACGAGCTTGTAGTCGTCGGCGGCGGCGACCGAGGCCAGCGTCATGAACGACAATGCGGCAGCAAGGCAGGTTTTCACGACGCTCATCCGAATCATCCTGTAAGGTTTTAGGCAATGGATTGGTTTTCGACCCGTCAGGCAAGATAATCGCGAAGCCGGTGGCGGGAAATCACAAAGTGGCAAGGAGTGACAGGTAACGCGTGAAAGGGTGCGAACGTAGGCCGTATTGACGGAAGAATGGCGTTCGTGATTTGTTCAAAACCGCGGGCGCCGCGCAGCGTAACTATCCGGGGAGCATGAAGATGACGAGCATTTCGACAAAGACCTTTTTGATCGCGGCCGCGCTGGCGGCCGTTTCCGCCTCAACCCTTTCCACGTCGGCCTTCGCGCAGTCGGCGACGCCCTGGGAGCTGAAGTCCGACACCGGCTACGCCTATGACAAGGAGGGCAAGACCTTCTCCTACAAGATGGGCACCAACAATGCCGGCACCTTGCTGAAGGGCGCAAAGAAGGTGCCGCGCGGCACGCTGTTCTTCATCGGCCAGAACGGCCAGCTCTACATGCGCACCGGCCCTTATCTCGAGGGCGACGGCAAGTTCATGTTCGGCGCGAATTGAGGCCTTCGGAGCGCACCTGGCAAAGGCTGTCATCATCCGCGAAAGCGGATGATCCAGTACGCCGGGACACCTGAAATTTTATTCCACCGTCACGGCGTACTGGATGCCCCGCCTTCGCGGGGCATGACAATTTGTGCAAAGGTGCACGAGCTAGAACGCCGCCGCCAGCTCCTGCGCGCCGGGCTTGGCGCTGTTGACGTCCATCCGCTCATTGGTGATCGCCAGCAGCTTCGCCACCGTGTTGTTACGGCTCGCGACCGGGTTGCGCTCGTAGCCGCCGCGCTGGAAGAAGTTCGAGGTCGGCACCTGCTCGCGCATCGCCTGCGGCATGGTCACCATGTCGAGCCCGGTGCCGTCGCCGGTGAGATTCATCATCTCGAGCTCGGCGGCGGTGAGCGGCCTGGTATGGCCCTTGGCGCGGGCGAAGATCACCGAGGTCAAGAGCTTGTGGGTCTGCAGATGCGGGCCGACATCGATGTCGAGCACCATCGCATGCAACGCCCATCCCTTTTCGGTGTTGGCGAGCTTCTCGTGGTCCGACCAGGTGTCGGGCACCGACCGCGCGAAGGCGACCATCTTCTTCATGACGGCGATCTTCTCTTCCATGGCCTTGCGCGGCAAGCCTGACAACGCCGCGGCCTTGTCGCGCAGCGCCTTCAGCAGAGCATCGCCCTGCTCGGCCATCAGCTCGACGCTGTTGGTGGTGAGCAACTGGTTGTAGCCGATCGCGGTCGAGATCGGCCGCGTGCCCGGGCCGCGATAGCCGGACTGCATGTCGTAATTGCCGTTGCCGCCGGTCTCGAAGGAGTAGACCCGCACCGCCTGCTCTTTCGTGAGGCCCGCCGCGGCGGCGACGCGCGCATAGGCGCGCTTGAAGTCGATCTCGTTTGCCGGCATTTGTGGCGAGAACTGGAAGTGCTCGACCGCCGCCTGGATCAGATCGGGCACCATCGGGATAGACTTGCGCGGCGGCCGCTCCGGCGCCGACGGATCGATCGGCCGCTTCGGCCCGGTGTAAACCGGCGGCTGGGTCAGCACATAGTCGTCGAGCGTGATCTGCTGGCCGGCACGCCGCTTGGCATTGCGGCCGCGCCGCTTCTCGGCGATCGAATCCCAGTAGGCCTCGAACGGCGCCTGCGCTTCCTCCCACTCCTTCAGCTTGCGGCGATATTCCGCCATGGCTTCCGGCGAGGCCTGCGCCATGGCGTTGGCCACGAAGTCCGGCAGCGCTGGCGTATCCGTAGCAACGACCGGCGACGCTCCTGCGAGGAACATGAACGCGGCGAAACCAGTGCGAATCATTTGCAGCGACATGGCCCCGTTGTAGCAAGCAGGCCTGCCAAGTCAGCCCGGAAATGTTGCGGCTTCTTGCCTTATTCGGGCTGGATGCCGCTCTCCTTGACGAGCTGCGCCCACTTCTTCTCATCCTTGTCGATGAGGGCGGCGTAGTCATCGGGCGAGCCCGGCGTGATGTCGGTGCCGTCGGTGCCGAGCTGGCGCTTGACGTCGTCGGAGGCCAGCGCAGCGCGCAGCGCCTTGTTGAGCTTGTCGATAATCGGCCGCGGCGTGCCCGCCGGCGCAACGACACCGTAATAGAGCGAGGCATCGAATCCGGCGATGCCGGACTCGGCGATAGTGGGCACGTCAGGCAAAAGCCCCGAACGCTGCGGGCTGGTGACGGCGAGCGCGCGCAGCTTTCCGGCGGCGACATTGCTGTGCGAGGCCGGGATCGGCGCGAACGCCATCGGGATGTGGCCGCCGAGCAGATCGGTCAGCGCAGGCCCGGTGCCCTTGTAGGGAATGTGCACCAGCGTGATCCCGGCGGCGTGCGCGAAATATTCCCCGGTGATGTGGCTCGCGGTGCCGGCGCCGGCCGAGCCGAAATTGACCTTGCCGGGATTGGCCTTCGCATAGGCGATCAACTCGGCGAGCGTCTTCGCCGGAAAAGAGGGATTGACGACAAGCGAGTTCGGCGCGTTGCCGATCATGCCAACAGGCGCAAAATCCTTGCGTGGATCGTAGCCGACACTCTTGTAGAGCGACGGGCCGATGGCGAGCGTGCCGGTGTAGCCGAGCAGCAGCGTGTAGCCATCGGGCTCGCTCTTGGCCACCGCGCGCGTGCCGACGGTGCCGCCTGCACCGGGCCGGTTGTCGATGATGATCTTTTCGCCGAGCAGCTCGCTCATCTTCTCCGCGACGCCGCGGCCCACGATGGAGGTGCTGCCGCCGGGCGCGAACGGGATCACCAGCGTGATCGGCCGCGTCGGAAAGTCCTGCGCCTGCACGGAAGCCGATGCGGCGGCGAGCGCTGCGAGCACGGCGAAAAGAGATTTGCGGATCGACATCAACGCACTCCCGAAGACTTGTTCTTGTTGCGCGGCATGGTTGCCGAAACGCGTCGACCGCGCAAGGCGCCGTTGGGCTAACGCCAAGCCTAACGCCAGGCGAAGACCGGCTGTTCCAGCTCTGCGACGCGCGTTTGACGGCCGGCCAGGAGTTCACTGAACTGATAGATCAGCGCCGCTGTCGGCGCATGGATGTGGCCGCCGCGCAGCCGGAAACGGATGACGCGGCGCGTGCTCTCGGGGATGCTGGTGAAACTGAAGGCATCTTCGCGCTCGATCTCCTCCAGCCCGACACGGTGGACCGAGGCGACTTCCGAAGGGTTCGGCACGATCGAGACGCCCGATCCGGCCCACACCACGACCGGCGTAATCAGATAGCCGGAGCGGGTCGGATAATCGTCGAGGACTCCAAGCACCTCGGTTTGCGCAAGCTCCAGCCCGAGCTCCTCATGCAGCTCGCGCAGCGCGGCCTGCGCCTGTGTCTCGCCGGCGTCGCAGCGCCCGCCCGGCAGCGCCCATTGCCCGGTGTGGGAGCGCAGTCCGGGCGCGCGGCGGGTGAGCAGGAAAGCCGTGCCATTTCCCGCTTCGCCCTCGGTCAGCGCAATCGCCACCGCGGCGCGCTTCAACGCAGGCGCGGCATCCTCGCTGCTGCGCGCAAAGCCGGCGCACAGCTCTGCGATTTTCCGCCGGGTGGTATCGTCGAAAACGCGGGTCATCCCGCTTGACTACAACAGGTCCGCGTTCGATGAAATGCCCGGGAATACATGACCATATGCAGGGAGCGGATCGATCACATGCCCGACAAAGCCGCCGTAAAGCTGAAATCCGACGGCTGGACCATTGTCGAAACCACCGGTTTCCTGCACCTGATCGGCCCGCTCTGGCAACGTGTCGTTGGCGGCGTCCGTGAATACGCGCTGATCACCGAGGACAAGCATCATAACCGCCGCGGCCTCGTGCAGGGCGGCGTGCTGATGACCTTTGCCGACCGCACCTGCGGCATCACCGCACGCTACGTCTCGGGCAAGCCGACGCTGGCGACCGTGCAGCTCGATACGCATTTTGTCGAAGCCGGCAAGATCGGCGAGGTGCTGATTTCCAGGCCCCGCGTGGTACGTTCGACGCGAAGCCTGATCTTCATCACGACCGAAGTGACGGTCGACAAGCGCGTCCTCGCCATGGCCAATGGCGTGTTCAAGATATTGAAGAACGAGACATAGCACGCCGTCATTGCGAGCGAAGCGAAGCAATCCAGCTTTGCCGCAACAAGAAGCTGGATTGCTTCGTCGCTTCGCTCCTCGCAATGACGGAGCAAAACGGGAGGGGTTTCGGCCCATGCAATACCGTCAGCTCGGCCGCAGCGGCCTGAAGATTTCGCCGATTTGCCTGGGCACCATGATGTTCGGCGGGCCGACCGACGAGGCGACGTCGTCGCGGATCATCGCGAAAGCGCGCGAGGCCGGCATCAACTTCATCGACTCCGCGGACGCCTATAATGGCGGACAGTCCGAAGTGGTGGTGGGCCGCGCCATCTCCAACAGCCGGCAGAGCTGGATCCTTGCGACAAAACTCGCCAACCAGCTCGGCGACGATCCCAATCGCGGCGGGCTGTCGCGGCGCTGGGTGATGCAGGCGGCGGAGGAAAGCCTGAAGCGTCTCGGCACCGACCACATCGACATCTACTATCTGCACAAGGAGGATCATTCGACTCCGCTGGAGGAGACCGTGCGCGCGATGGGCGATTTGATCCGCCAGGGCAAGATCCGCTATTTCGGCGTTTCGAATTACCGCGCCTGGCGCGTCGCCGAGATATGCAACATCTGCGACGATAACGGCATCGACCGCCCGATCGTCAGCCAGCCCTATTACAACGCGATGAACCGCATGCCCGAGGTCGAGCACTTTCCCGCCTGCGGCTATTACGGCCTCGGCATCGTACCCTACAGCCCGCTGGCGCGCGGCGTGCTGACCGGCAAATACAAGGTGGATGCCGCGCCCGACAAGGACACCCGCGCCGGCCGCGCCGACAAGCGCATGATGCAGACCGAGTGGCGTCCGGAATCGCTGAAGCTTGCGCAAGAGATCAAACAGCACGCCGAGACCAAGGGCATCACTGCCGGACAATTTGCCGTGGCCTGGGTGCTGAACTCCGCCTTCGTCACCGGCGTCATCGCAGGCCCGCGCACCGAAGCGCAATGGGACGACTACATCCGCGCGCTCGACTATCGCTTCACCGCGGAGGACGAGACGCTGATCGACAAGCTCGTCGTGTCAGGCCATCCGTCGACCCCGGGGTTCAACGATCCGGCCTATCCGATCGAGGGACGCAAGGCGCGGACGGGGCGTGCAAGCTAACGATCCCACAACGCAAAGAACCCCGCCGTTTCCGGCAGGGTTCTCCTTCGACAAAGACTTCAGTACATCCGTGAAATATTCGCCGTAGTCGTAGCGGTTAGATCAGCGCGAGATTTTCCGCACTGGTCTTGCCGCGCATCTTGTCGGTCTTGAGTTCGAAGGACACTTTCTGCCCTTCGCCGAGGCCGGTCAGGCCTGCACGCTCGACGGCGCTGATGTGAACGAACACATCCTTGCTGCCATCGCTCGCCTCGATGAAACCGAAACCTTTTTGGCCGTTAAACCACTTCACAACACCTGTAGCCATTTAGCTCTCCATAGGGCGCAAATGCGCCATATGCCCGCACGACCTCCGTGCAGGCTCCGAATTCAATCCTAGCGATGTCTCGGGGAAGGTGGCGCAGGCCGCAATCAACAAGGTAGCGCGTTCAAATCGAATGCGGCTTACATATAGCATTTCCAGACGATTGCAAGGACCCGCGCAGCAAAATAGCATCCCGGAACCTGCTTTCCGATCATCATTAACGGGCGAAAACCCGATCATGAGGCACCGATGGCCTTTGAAGATCGCTACGGCCTGACACTCTCCACCGGCTCCGCCGAAGCCGCGGCCGCCTATCGCGAAGGCGTCGACCTGTTGCTCTCGGCATGGACCGGTGCGGCGGAAGCCTTTGATCGCGCAATCGCGATCGATCCGGATTTTGCGCTGGCGCTGATCGCCCGCGCGCGCATCCACACCTTCTATCAGCAGGGCGACGTGGCGCGGAAGAAGGCGGCGCTGGCGCGCGAGCTGGTGGCGAAAAACGGCAGCGAGCGCGAGAAGAGC
>JAKFVP010000158.1 GCA_021732175.1 Bradyrhizobium sp. | reverse complement strand
GGGTCGATATCGGGGGCTGGCGGACGTTGGCGTAAACGTGGCCCGGCAGGCTGCCGAGCCAGGCTTCGACCGCATTCACGGTCTCGATCATGCAGGTGAAATCGCGCCCCTGGATGACCTTTTCGACCAGGCGGAGCTTTTCGTCGGCAGCCCGGGGATCTCCGTCCCAGACGGTGACGGTCGCCGTAACAAAGGCTTCCCCGATTTGATCGGTGCCTAGTTCCTGGAGGGCCGCATCGGCATCGATCGCCTTGTTGTGGGCGTCGGTATCAAGAAGGGCAGACGCCTCGTTGGTCATTACCTCCTTCAGGATCGCGGCGACTGACTTGCGTTTGGCAAACCACTGGCGCCGAATCCTCGTCACTAGCTTCACGGCATCGGTCCGGTCGAGCATGAGCGCCCGGGTCGACCAGCGATAAGGGAATGCCAGTCGGTTCAGATCATCCAAAATCCCGGGCACGGTTGCGGTCGGAAATCCCACGACGGTCAGCACCCGCAGATGGGCGGTGCCCAGCATCGGCTCAAGACCGCCGGTCAGTGGCTGATCGGCAAGCAGCGCGTCGAGATACATGGGTATTTCCGGGACGCGCACCCGGTGACGCTTGGTCGAGATCGTCGAGTGGAGATAGGTCAACGTTTCCTGATCATCGAGCCAGCCACATTTCGGCATGAAGCTTTCGATGAGCTGCAGGACACGGTTGGTCCGATCGACAAACCCGGCCAGCACCTCACGTGCGTCTGCACCGACGGGCCGGTTGCTGCCCTCGTAAAGGAGCCGCTCGGCCAGGGCCGCTCCTTCGGCAGGCGGCAGATAAACCAAAGTCAGATAGTAGCTGGACTCGTAATGGGCGCCGGCCTCTTCGAACTGGGCCCTGCGCTCGGCGTCGACCAAGGCGGATGCGACATCCGGGAACGTGTTCGGAGGATAGGCCCCCGCGGCATGGCGTTGTGCCTCGACAAACAGGGCCCAGCCAGATCCAAGGCGACGCAAGGCATTGTTCAAGCGCCCGGCGACGGCAACGAGTTCGGCAGGTACCGCGCTGTCGAGATCGGGGCCTCGGAATTTTGCCGTCCGCTGAAACGAGCCATCCTTGTTAAGGACAATGCCCTCGTCGACAAGGGCGGCCCAGGGCAGGAAGTCGGCCAGGCGCGCATTCGAGGAACGATATTCGGCAAGATTCATCATGGAAGGACTCACGTGGAGAGGTGACCAGGGATACGAATGTGCCGGCGCGTGACCTCGACGAACTCCGGGTCGCGTTTCGCGGCCCAGACGGCCGCCATATGACCGATGAACCAGAGCAGGAGACCGGCAAGCCAAAGGCGCAGACCGAGGCCCAGTGCCGCGGCCAAGGTGCCGTTTAAGATTGCGACGGCCCGCGGTGCGCCTCCCATCAGGATCGGCTCGGTCAAAGCGCGATGCACGGGCGCAACAAACCCTGGGATCTGCTCATCCATCAGATCACCACTCCGCCGCCGAACGAGAAGAACGACAGAAAGAAGCTCGATGCGGCAAACGCGATCGACAGACCAAACACGATCTGAACCAGCCGACGAAAACCGCCCGACGTGTCACCGAAAGCCAGGGACAGCCCGGTCACGATGATGATGATAACGGCGACGATCTTGGCGACCGGGCCTTCGACCGACTGCAGGATCTGATTGAGCGGTTGCTCCCACGGCATATTCGAGCCTGCGGACCAGGCCGGCGAAGCGAACAGGCAGAAGGCCGCAATTGATGCGGTCGTAACGGCCCTTCGGCCGAGAGGCGATCGGCAGTTCATCACTGGTCTCCTGATGCTGAGAGGCTGTAGTCGCCCGACGTCCCGAGCCCGGCGACGTGAGCAAGTTCGGAAAGGCGGCGATCAGCGCCACGGCCAGCAAGAACGGCTATGACGTTCACGGTCTCGGCGATCAGGGCGCGCGGTACCGTAACCACCGCCTCCTGGATGAGCTGTTCGAGCCGGCGTAAGGCTCCGAGCGCGCTGCCTGCGTGGATGGTACCGATTCCCCCGGGATGCCCGGTACCCCAGGCCTTGAGCAGGTCGAGAGCTTCGGCCCCGCGGACCTCGCCGATTGGAATACGATCGGGACGCAAGCGAAGGGATGAGCGCACGAGATCCGAAAGCGACACCACGCCGTCCCTGGTGCGCAGAGCGACAAGGTTTGGCGCCTTGCACTGGAGCTCTCTTGTGTCTTCGATGAGAACGATGCGATCGGAAGTCTTGGCGACTTCCGCGAGCAGCGCGTTCGTGAGCGTCGTTTTGCCGGTTGATGTTCCGCCGGCAACCAGGATGTTCTTGCGTGAACTAACGGCTTGCCGCAGCGCTATAGCCTGTTCTGACGTCATGATCCCTGCCAAGACGTAGTCATCAAGCGTAAAGATAGCGACGGCCGGTTTGCGGATCGCGAACGCTGGAGCCGCAACAACTGGCGGCAACAAACCTTCAAAACGTTCGCCAGTTTCAGGTAGCTCGGCCGATACACGGGGTGCACCCGCATGCACTTCACCACCCACGTGGTGAGCGACCAGCCGAATGATGCGCTCCCCGTCTGGCGCTGACAGGATCTCACCGGTGTCCGTCAGACCGCTCGACAAACGGTCGATCCACAATCGGCCGTCAGGGTTTAGCATCACCTCGACGACTGAAGGATCTTCCAGAAAGCGCGAGATCGCGGGGCCAAGTGCAGTGCGCAGCATGCGCGCGCCGCGAGATATTGCCTCCGATTGAATGGAATGGATTGTCACCACCGTCCCCACAAATGAAGTCGCCTGAACGACCTCAGTGGGATCAATTAGAAAAGGCAGTAAACCTCTTCGCGCAACAAGCGGGATGTTTGGTTCGCGGCCTGGCGTAGAAAAAGAAAAAGTGGGGAATGTCGAAATCCCAACGTAGCACCGATCGCCGCAAAAGACGGCTTGGAAACCAGGCACAGGCCGGCCAGTCTACCATTCCACCGCCTCACGCGCCTCGAGGATAGATCCCTCGACGGGCACCATGACAAATTCCGCTTGGCTGTCTCGCTCTGCAAACGGCCGCGTAAGCGACGCGTAAAGGTGCCTGCTCAACGTTCGGAGCCAAGGCACAGCGAACCAGAGCAATGCGGCTGCCTGAAAGGCTGCACTGAGACCAAACGCAAACTGATACGCCATTACCGGATAATGACCGTCTTGAGGTGCCCATTGTCCGACAACAAGCCCGATCCCGTACTGAACCGCGAACGCCGAACCAAAATGTGCAAGGTTCAACGCCCCATTTGCTCGCGCGGCAAGGCCTTGCGGAAAATAATCGGCGATCATCGCATAGCTGAGAACTGTTGCCGCTCCCATAACTGACACGGCACACCAGGGCAGTAGCGATGGCATTGGCACCCGGAGAATAAGTGCAAGTTCGGCCGCAATGAACACCCCTGCCATGCCAGCTATCAGGATTTCGGTTGTTGTGCCGCGTCTGCGTAGACGATCCGCCATCACGCCCAGCAGCAACGCTCCGAAACTGATTGCGAGAGCCATGATGAACAGCTGCGTCATGAGACTATGCCGATCAAGCCCTTCCACATCCGTAAGCCAGGGCGCAGCCCACAGAGATTGCAGGGCCCATGACGAGCCGATGCAGGCTGCCGACAGTGGCGCAAGTCTCAGGAATCGCGCGTCGGAATACACAGACCACAAAGTAAGCCGGGAGGTCGTCGACGCTGCTTCATTGCTGGAGCTTTCCGGTACGCCAAAGTAAGTGAAGGCAGCTACGGCGATCGTTGCAAAAGTCAGGACTTCGAAAAGACCTCGCCAACCGATCCAATCCAATACCCAATCGGTCGGTGCCGTTGCGGTGACGGCTCCAAGCGACCCCAGCATGATCATGCAGCCGTTGACGAGGGCGATACGCTCCCTGGGAAACCAGATGACCACGGCCTTGAGCCCTGCCATCAATGAGGCTGCAACCCCAAGTCCTATCATGGCGCGCGCAACCAGAAGCTCCGAAAATCCCGTTGCGGTCCCGAACAGGGTCGCGCCGCCGGCCGCCATCACCAGCAACACGCCCTGGACACGACGCGGTCCATACCTATCGAGAAGGACGCCAATGGGAATTTGGACACCTGCGAAGACGAGGAAATAGACCGATGCGAGCAGCCCGGTCTTTGCGGCATCAAGTCCAAATTCGGATGCCAGCGCTGGAGAGATGGAGGCGTTGATGGTTCGGAAGAGGAAGGAAAGATAATAGCCAGCGGCAAATGGGAGGAAGACGGCCAGGATCAGGCGCCACCACTTCCGGCTCAGGTGATCATCGACGTGTTGACATTCATCCGCGTCCGGTTCGGTGCTTGTCGCCGCTCGTATTGCGTCTTCGTATCCAGCTTGATCATGCCGGCCAGCAGAAGGCGTTCGGGAGGTGACGAAAGTTGGAATTGCTGCCGCCCTCCTGGGCGGCAGCGGATGATTCCTGCTTTATATTTGCATCGCCTCGCAAACCGGCGCCGTTTGGGGTGTCTGTCGGCTTGAGGTCGACTGTCTCATCCTGATCGATTATCGATTTCAAGCCGTTAAATCGTGTCGCATTGAGGCGATCGATCGTCTCCTGGATAAGCGAACGGTCCTGCTGAACCCGCTGATCGACTTGCTCGGCCAGGACCTTGAAGCGCTCATCACCGAGCTGGCAGGCTTCTCGCTGTTGCTGTTGCGACAGCGGCGGCATCACGGCGAGGTGATATCGCGCATGCAGCGCGACCGTCTCAGCGATTGTCCGTAAATTGCGCTCCAGAGAATCGAATCGGGCGTGTATGTCGTCAAAACCGTCATGCACCGCATTTTCTGGAGGGCGCGGATTCAGAAATTGTGCAAGCGCAGCCTCCACGATCATGCTCTTGCCCACGCCCGGACGTTCAGTCGCAGCTTCGAGTTGCTCGTGAATCTTCTCGGTGATCCGGACGGTTACCTTGCGGGTTGCCGCGGAATTCCGTTTGTGAGGTGGCGATTTTGCCACCGCGGCCTGGCTGGCCTCCAACTCGGGTTCGCCGTGGAGCTGCATTTTCGCTCTTCTCCGTACTCTGAGCGCACCGATCAAGGCCGCAACGATTGCGGTGCGACGGATTTTGCCAAGGGGTGATTGAGTCTGATGGAGGCAACAGAAGAGCAGCATCGTTGGCGCTGCAACCGTCGACGATAGCGATCGTACCTTGGCGTAGCGAAAGAAGGGATCGGCGGGCTGATTAGCTCGCGCCGGCGCCGGCGTCGTCGTTGCCACGCACGGCGTTCTCCCCGTCGTGCGATTCGATACTCACCTCCTTCAGCATGGTCGACCCGCTGGATAGCCTCCGCCCGAGAGCTTCGACAAAACGATCATAGCGCTCCGCGCCCTTGGCGCGCGCTGCTGGGCTCGATTGCTCCGGCAGCGCTGGCGTTGATGTCAGCCAGAAGCGGATGAACAGCGCGATCGTCTCCAGCGTGACGGTATCGTTTCGTTCGAGCCGTTCGAGGACGCGCACGATCCGATCCAGCCGCTTGGCGATCGCGGCCTCCCTCCGGTCGGATTCGTCGGGCGAAAGGAAGGAGGCGATGGCAGCCTCCGCGACCAGCGACTTGGACTTGCTGTGACGCTTTGCGAAGGCCTCCAGGCCAGCGAAGGTCTCTGGATCGAGATAGATGCTGAGTTGGGCCTTTTTCATGCTCACTAGCCTAGAGATCCATCGGATCCTCCGGGTCGATGGTGACGGAACGCGCGATGCCCTGCATCGAACGGCTCAGAGCCCTCGCCTGCACCGCATCGGTGTCGCCATCATCTGGCGCGGCATCGAACTCGTTCTCGGCCAGGGGAGCCCCAATGACGACATCCTCGTGCTGCGGCAGCTCGGGCTCACGGCGAATGCCGCCGTTGGGATCACGGGATCTCCGCGTCACCTTCGCGAGGAGTTCGGCAGAGGGCGGGATTTGCGGACGGCCTGACCAATCGTCTGCCTGCGCGACCAGGGCGACCGGATTGGCGCGGGATGGATTCAAGACCCGGCGCTTTAGCTGCGTATCCTCATAGTATCGGACCTTGCTGGCGCGCACGGGGTGCACCCCCGAGACCATTACAATCGCCTCGTTAGGTGAGAGCTGCATGACTTCCCCCGGTGTAAGCAGCGGCCGCGATGTTTCCTGGCGGCTGACCATGAGGTGCCCAAGCCAAGGGCTTAAGCGATGCCCGGCATAGTTCTTCATCGCGCGCATCTCGGTCGCGGTTCCAAGGGCGTCCGACACGCGTTTGGCGGTGCGCTCATCGTTGGTCGAAAAAGCGACCCGGATGTGGCAGTTGTCGAGGATAGCGTGGTTCGGCCCGTAGGCGCGTTCGAGCTGGTTCAGGCTCTGGGTGATCAGAAAGCTGCGAATGCCATAGCCTGCCATGAAGGCAAGCTGGCTCTCAAAAAAATCCAACCGCCCGAGCGCTGCAAACTCGTCGAGCATCAGAAGCAGCTTCTGTCGTCGCCGATCGGTGTCCAGGCTCTCGGTCAATCGCCGTCCGATCTGATTAAGTACCAGCCGCATCAGGGGTTTTGTGCGGGCGATGTCGGATGGCGGGACGACAAGAAAGAGCGAGATGGGCCGGGGTCCGTCAACGAGATCGCGGATGCGCCAGTCGCTCCGTCCCGTGACCTTGGCGACGACGGGATCGCGATAGAGCCCCAGGAAACTCATCGTGGTTGACAAAACACCTGAGCGTTCATTCTCGCTCTTGTTGAGGAGCTCGCGCGATGCCGAAGCCACCACGGGATGAACGCGCTCTCCGAGGTGCGGCGTCGCCAACATCGCATTCAGCGTCGTCTCGATCGGGCGTGATGGGTCAGACAGGAAGTTGGCGACGCCGGCGAGCGTCTTGTCGGCTTCAGCGTAAAGGACATGCAAAATCGCGCCAACCAGCAAAGAATGGCTGGTCTTCTCCCAATGATTGCGGCGCTCGAGCGCGCCTTCGGGATCGACGAGGATGTCAGCAATATTTTGGGCGTCCCGTACCTCACAGTCGCCTTTGCGGATCTCGAGGAGAGGGTTATAGGCCGCGCTTGCCTGGTTGGTGGGGTCGAACAGAAGCACGGGCCCAAAGCGCGCGCGCCAGCCCGAGGTGAGCTGGAAATTCTCGCCCTTGATGTCGTGAACGATGGTGG
This sequence comes from Bradyrhizobium sp., assembly GCA_021732175.1. GTDB lineage: Bacteria > Pseudomonadota > Alphaproteobacteria > Rhizobiales > Xanthobacteraceae > Bradyrhizobium. The sequence continues at coordinate 146 of JAKFVP010000158.1, read as the reverse complement.
AGTTCGGCCAAGTAAGAAGAGTCGGAATGACCAAGCCGACGCCCTTACCCGAACGGGTAGGAGCAAAGCAAAGGACATGCTCAGGGCCGTCGTGCCGGAGATATCGGCCATCAAAGCGGCCGAGCACGACGGCCCTGAGCATGTCC
>JAKFVP010000340.1 GCA_021732175.1 Bradyrhizobium sp. | reverse complement strand
GCAAAATCCTGATTGGGCCGCAGCCGCAGCGCAAAGGCAGGATGCGTGTTCCGTACCGCCTGGGCTTCCCGCGCCACCGGGCCGAACAGCTTGAAGCCGGTTTCCGGATCGGGTTCGGCGAGGAACACCGCGCCGTCGATACCGAAGGCGTCCACCTCGAACGGCTCGGCAACGATGGTCTCCTCGGGGAGGATGTGCCCGCCATTGACGCGGCCGCCGGCCTCGGTCCACAGCGCATGGCAATGAAAGAACGGCGCGCCGTCGCGCTCGCCGAGCGTCATCGCGCCCATTTTCAGCCGCGTCACGCCGGCGGGCCGGAACGTGTCACTGTAGAACGCCGCATGCTGCGGTGTCTTCGACAGCGCCGGCATCACATAGCCGAACGGCCCCAGCGCACCGCCGCGCACGTTGAGCACGCCGCCGGCAAAGCCTTCCGCGGCAAAGCCGCGCTTGGCTGCTTCCAGCAAGGGAATGCCGGCCTGCATTGTGAAGGAGAAGGCGCGTCCGCGCGCCGCCACGCATTGGATGCGTTCGGCCACGGGCGGGCCGGGCTGCTCAATCCGCCGCATCGATCACGTACCCGTGGACTTTATTTTGGACGCGTTTTCTTCACGCGAACCGGTGCCCACTTCGCTCGAAAACGCTTTGCCGCCGATATCGGCGAGCAGCCCGCGCGCTTCCAGCTCATCACGCACCATCCGCTTCGGCACCTTGCCGTAGCCCGACTTCGGCAGCGCGTCCCAGAAGAAGAAGCGTTTTGGCATTTTGTAGCGCGGCACTTTCGGTGCCAGGAACGCGGCGAGCTCCGCCTCACTCACGGGCTTGGCGCCCTCGCGCGCGACGCAGACGGCAACACCCACCTCGCCCCAGAACGGGTCGGGCACGCCGAGCACGGCGACCTCGCCGACCGCGGGATGGGTGAGGATTTTTTCCTCGACCTCGCGCGGATAGATGTTGGAGCCGCCGGAGATGTACATGTCGGAGGCCCTGCCGGTGATGTAGACAAAGCCTTCCGCATCGACATGGCCGAGATCGCCGGTGCGGAACCAGCCGTCGCGGAAGGCCTTCGCGTTGGCGTCGGGATTGTCGTAGTAGCCGGCGAACACCGCTGGCCCGATCACGCAGATCTCGCCGGTCTCGAACGGTTTCAACTCGCGGCCATTGTCGTCCTGGATCGAGACCTGCATGCCCGTGCGCTCGAAGCCGCAGGTGCCGATCCGCGCGTGCGGCCCGTCTTCGGGGTCGTGCAGGCCCGGCGGCAGCACGGTGATGTTGCCGGTGACCTCGCCGAGCCCGAAATACTGCACCAGCACGCCGCCGAGTTTTTTCAGCGCGGCCTTCTGGTCCTCGCGGTACATCGGCGCGCCGGCATAGATGATGTAGCGCAGCGAAGAATGATCGTATTTGTCGGCGGCGGGATGCTCGACCATCATTTTCAGGATGGTCGGCACGGTGAAGATGTTCGTCACCTTGTGGGTTTCGATCAGCCGGTAGGCTTCGGCGATGTCGAACTTTTCCGTCGGCAGCAGGATGGTCGGCACGCCACGGGCGGTCTGCACCAGTTGGTGCACGCCGGCGCCATGCGACAGCGGCGCCACCACCAGCGAGGCATCGTCCTCGGTAGTGCCGGGCATGAGATCAGCGAGATGGTTGGTGACGACGAAGGCCATCTGGCCGTGCGTCAATACAGCGGCCTTGGAGCGGCCGGTCGTGCCGGACGTGAAGAAGAACCAGCAGGGATCGTTGTAGTCGACCCTCGCCTCCTCGACCTTCTTGTCCAGATGCGCAGCGATAGCGTCCGCAACGGTGCCGTCGCCGAAAGCGCCGCCATCGCCGATCCGCCAGGTGAACGCAAGCGCAGGGCTTGCGGCCTTCACCGCCGCCGCGTGATCGGGAAACTCGCCATGGCACAGGAATGCCTTGGCGCCGGAAGCAGTGGCGAGATAGGCGACCTCGTCCGGCATCAGGCGGAAATTGGTCGGCACCCAGACCGCGCCGAGCCGGAAGGCGGCAAACATCGACCAGAACATCTCGTCGCAATTCTTGGAATGGACGAGGATGCGGTCGCCCTTGGCGATGCCTTGCGCGGCCAGCGCCGCCGCCAGCGCGTTCACCTTGGCCTCGATCTCGCGCCAGCTATAGCGGCGCTCCGCCCAGATGAACCCGGTGCGCTCGCCATGCCGCCGTGCATTCTGCGTCAGCATATAGGCGAGGTTCATCACCCGGTTCGACATGCGGATGAGCCCGCCCGTCGGCGCGGCAGCGTTCGGAATATCAGTCATGTCCTCACTCGCGGTTACGTCACGCGTTGTTCTGATTGGAGAGCGTTCCGCCCCGACGATAGCAGAGAGGTCAGGTCGCGCAACCGGACGGCAGGCCCGGACAACGGTGCCCTACTTCATCCAATCCGGCTCGCGCGTCGGAATCTCCGCGGTCTCCTTCACCGACGACAGCACGATGATGGTCTCGGTGCGCTCGACGCCGGGCACGGCCTTGATCACCCTGGCAAGCAGGCCTTCGAGCATGCGCGTATTCTTGACCCGCACCTTCAGCATGTAATTCCAGGTGCCGGTGACGTGGTGGGCCTCCATGATGACGGCCTGGCCCATGATTTTTTTCAGGAAGACTTTCTCCGTCTCCGGCTTGCTCCAGCCGACATAGAGAAAAGCAAGCAGGTCGTAGCCCATCGCCTCCGCGGAAATCTGCGCGTGATAGCCCGCGATCAGCCCGCGCTCGCCAAGCTTGCGGATGCGCTCGTTGACGGAGGACGCAGCAAGGCCGACCTGCGCCGCAAGCTGCGCCTGCGGCGTGCGCGCATCCTTCTGCAGCAACTCGATCAGCGCGAGATCGATCTCATCCATGTCGGCCATGCCGGGGGTGTCCTGTGACTCATGTCACACTGACCCTAGCAACCCGAATGGAGTTCGGCAAATGACGGTGAACCGGCGGCGAAAACGGCTTCACCAACCCGTGCAATCAGGACGCCAGCATCCCGCGGACGCCCATTGCGGCAAACGCTTCCGGGCCCCTGGCGCCGGATCAACACAGAGGAATTACCATGAAGAAGCTCCTTCTCTCCCTCGCTGCGGCCGCTGCGATCGCCGCGGTCTCCGCCTCGTCGGCCAGCGCGCTGACCATTCTCAAGCCGACCGGCTGTTGCGGCGGCTGGAATCCGCAGCCGCATTTCGGTGGCGGCATTTCGGTCGGCATTGGCGTCGGCGGCGGCGGAATCGGCGTTGTCGACCCCGGCTTCTCGGCCGGTTATGGCGGCGATTGTTTCTATGCGTATCGCAAAGTGCTCGTCCCCAACATCGGCATCGTGATGAAGAAGACGCTGGTTTGCTCCTGATCGCTTCGTCTATTCCCGCGTATCGGGGCGCCAGACGATCAGCCGGCGCCTTCGACGTTGTCGCGTCCACGCAGCGGTCAATGCCCGTGTTTCAGCAAATCCTCTTCGCTCAGGTTCCAGTCCTGCCAAAGCTGCAGCGCTCCGAGCAAGACGACGAGGACGCCGAGCACCGAATGCCAGAGCAGCATCAGGCCATCATTGGCGTAGCCGAAGATCGCGGGCGAGGCGATCAGCCAGAGGCCGAGTATGATTTCGGCAACCTCCTCCCAGCGCTGCAGCGCGACATATTCGAGTTGGGCGAGGCCAAGCACGATAATGCCGACCGTGAATGTGTTGAGGATCATGATGCTGCGGTCGCTGTCGACCGCATCGTAGCCCGTTTGTGCCGGGAACCAGGGCGACAGTATGATCAGCACGCCAAGCAGCATGCCGCACCAGTCTTCCCATGTCCGATGGGTACCCAAAAGTCGAAAGTCCGACATTGTAGACCTCCTGTTGAAGAAGGCATACGTCAGCAGCCGGCGAGCATCCCATTCCGATGGTTACGCGACCCGGCCGGCCGCATCGGAGGCGTATGACTCCCCAGGACGTGGGAACCAATTCGGCCCTTGCAAGAGCAGCCGGGAACAATCTTGCAAGCTCGCCGATGCGAAACGACAGACAGGATGACATGATCGCTACGGTTAACAACAACAAGACAGAGAATCGTTTCGAACTCGAGGTCGAGGGCCACCTTGCGGCGGCCTATTACCGCCGGTCCGGCAATGTCATCACGTTCGAACATACCGAGGTGCCTCCGGAGCTCGGCGGCAAGGGCGTCGGCTCGAGCCTCGTCCGGGGTGCGCTCGATCAGGTGCGGGCGGAAGGGCTGCAGGTCGTGGCGCAATGCCCGTTCGTGAAGGCCTGGATCGGCAAGAACCCGGCTTACGCCGACCTGCTCAAGCCCTGAGACGCTTTGCAACGCCGGACTCACATCCTTAAATGCACGTCGGGAATCGACGAAGGAATGGCAATGGGCGCTGTCCGCGACAACAAGGCTTTGGGCCGCTTCGAACTCGACATCGAGGGCGCCCTCGCCTTCGCCAATTACCGCCTGACGCCGCAGGCGGTGGTGATCACCCATACCGAGACGCCGCGGGCGCTGCGCGGCCGCGGCGTGGCATCCGAACTAATCAAGGGCTCGCTCGAATTGATCCGCGCCGACGGCCACAAGGTGATCGCCGGCTGCGGCTTCGTGGTCGATTATCTCTACAAGCACCCGGAATATGCCGACCTGATGACCTGACGACGTCAGGTGATCTTGATCGACATGTCCGGCAGCCCCTCGATCTTGCACAGCAGCACGTCGCCCTTGACGACCGGGCCGACATTTTCGGGCGTGCCGGAATAGATGATATCGCCGGCCTTCAGCTCGAATGCTTCCGAGAGTTTCGAGATCTGCTCGGCAACGCTCCAGATCATGTTCGTCAGGTTCGAGTTCTGCTTCACATTGCCGTTCACCGCGAGCGAGATCGCGCCCTTGGCGAAATGCCCTGTTTTGGCGGCGGGATGGATCGGACCGAGCACGGCGGAGCGATCAAAACTCTTGCCGATCTCCCAGGGCTTTTTTTCGTCGCCCATGGCGCGCTGCAGGTCACGCCGGGTCATGTCGAGACCGACGGCGTAGCCATAGACATGGTCGAGCGCCTGCTCCACCGCGATGTTGCTGCCGCCGGATTTCAGCGCCGCCACAAGTTCGACCTCGTAGTGATAATTCTTGGTCAGCGATGGATAGGGATGATCGGCGACCGCGCCGATCGCGACGTTCTGGATCGCATCGGTCGGCTTCTGGAAGAAGAACGGCGGCTCTCGGGTGGGGTCGGAGCCCATCTCCCGCGCATGCGCCGCGTAATTGCGGCCGATGCAATAGATGCGGCGCACCGCAAAGACATCGGTTTCGCCGACGATCGGAATCGTCGTCGCCGCGACCGGAAAGATCGATTTGGGGCCGGCCTGTGCTTGGGTTTGCGTGGTTGCGGCGGCCCCGGCCAGCGCCAGTGCGCCTGTCGTCAGAATGGTCCTGCGATCGGGTTGGTCCATGGGTATTCTCCCGTTGCTTTTCTTTGTTGTCGTGGTGACGAAAAAAGGCCCGCGCCAAGCGCGGGCCTTGCCGGTTACTGGTTGCAAGCGATCAGTGCTTGATCTCCGGCGGCAGCTTGCCGCCGTTCGCCGCGAGCTTGCTCATCACCTGCTTGTGCAGCCAGATATTCATGCTGGCGGAATCGTTGGTGTCACCGGTGTAGCCGAGCTCCTTGGCAAGCTCCTTGCGCGCCGAGAGGCTGGAGTCGATGTCGAGAGCCTTCATCAGGTCGACGATAGAATGCTTCCAGTCCAGCTTTTCTCCCTTGGCCTTGACCGCCGCGTCGAGGATGGGAGCAACGTCGACCGTCTGCGCCGGTGCCGATGCGGGCGCGCTGGCCGCGCCGCCCGACGCCGCACCGCCCGCCGGCGTTGCGCTGGCCTTGCTGCCGAAGATCGCGTTCATGATCGTTCCGAAAATACTCATCGTTCGCTCCCAATAAACTTGAAATGACGTGGAGGTTCGTGGCGCTGTCCTAGAGCCGGCAGCACCTTCGCCGGGGTCGCTGTGGAATTCTACTCCACAGGCAACAGGGTTGCCAGTGCGACAATCACCGAAGCTTGAGCAAGACAATAGCCACAATTGAGAGTACCATCTCACCAACAGTTCGCGACATGACCAATTCGGTTTTCTGCGCGTCTGGTCCTGATCGTGATCGCTTTGCGGGAACGGCGCAGCAGTGCCATTCGCGTGGCATCAGTTTGCGGCCGTTGCCCCCCGAGGGAGACAACGGCCATGGCCACGTCCTATCAAGGAAATGTCACAAATGTCGGTGCAACCGGCGCGACGGAAGCGCCCGTCGTCCGCAGCATCGGACTTTCCGACCTGCATCGTGCGCTCAAGCTCGGCTGGGAAGATTTCAAGGCGGTACCCAGTCACGCCATCATCCTCTGCCTGATCTATCCCGTGATCGGCCTCGTGCTGGCGCGGCTGGTGCACGGCTACTCCGTACTGCCGCTGCTGTTCCCGATTGCGGCCGGTTTCGCCCTGCTCGGCCCGTTCGCCGCCATCGGCCTTTATGAACTGAGCCGTCGCCGCGAAATCGGCGAGTCGGCGTCTGCCTGGGATGCGTTCGAGGTGTTCCGCTCGCCATCGTTCGGCGCCATGCTCGGTCTCGGCGCGCTGCTGCTGGCGATGTTCGTCGCCTGGATCATGACCGCGCAGGCGGTTTACACCGCAGCCTTCGGCCACGAGACGGCCGCCAACATTCCCGACTTCGCCAACCGCGTGCTCACGACATCGCAGGGCTGGTGGCTGATCATCGTCGGCTGTGGCGTGGGCTTCCTGTTCGCGCTCGCCGTGCTGTGCATCAGCGTGATCTCGTTCCCGCTGATGCTCGACCGTCATGCCGGCGCCGGCGAAGCGATCGCGACATCGATCCGCGCCGTGCTGCGCAATCCCGCGCCGATGGCGGCATGGGGCCTGATCGTCGCAGTGCTGCTCGTGCTGGGATCGCTGCCGGCCTTCCTTGGACTCGCCGTCGTGATCCCGCTGCTCGGCCACGCCACCTGGCATCTCTATCGCGAAGTGATCGTGCCCGATCCGACGGCACACCCGGTGATCCCGCCTGCCCGGCCGCGCAAGCCGGCGGCGGATTTCCCCGCCAACCTGTTCCCGTGGAAGCGCCTCTGACCATGATCGAATGACGTGACCAAACCGCCGGTTGATCGTCGACCGGCGGTTTGGCATGTGGGCTCTGCCCGTCCGGCACCACGAACCCCGACGGCAGCCGCGCTGCCTATTAGCCGGGCGTGAAGGAGGGTGAGTCTTTGTGAAGGCACGCGGCAATCGGCAGCCTTGTTTTGGCCGCTCTTCCCCCGAACATTTGTCGCCTC
>JAKFVP010000341.1 GCA_021732175.1 Bradyrhizobium sp. | reverse complement strand
CTGATCTTCTCCCTCCCCCTTGCAGGGGGAGGGAGAAGATCAGCGCGGCGCCATGCGGATCGCGCCGTCGAGGCGGATCGTTTCGCCGTTGAGCATCGGGTTCTCGACGATGTGGACCGCGAGGTTGCCGTATTCACTGGCATCGCCGAGGCGGGCCGGATGCGGCACCTGGGCGCCCAAGCTCTTGCGGGCTTCCTCGTTGAGACCCATCAAGAGCGGCGTCAGGAACAGGCCGGGCGCGATGGTGTTGACGCGGATCTTCAGGCTCGCGAGGTCGCGCGCGGCGGGCAAGGTCAGGCCGACCACGCCGCCCTTCGAAGCGGAGTAGGCGATCTGGCCGATCTGGCCTTCGTAGGCGGCAACCGACGCCGTGTTGATCGCAACGCCGCGCTCTTCGCCAATCGGCGGTGCGGTGGCGAGGCGCTCGGCGAACAGGCGCAGCACGTTGAAGGTACCGATCAGATTGACGTTGATGATGCGGACGAACTTGGCCAGCGGATAGACGCCGTCCTTGCCGACCACGCGCTGCGAGCCGCCGATGCCGGCGCAGTTCATCAAGACGCGCGCGATGCCGTGCGCGGCTTCAGCGGTGGCGATCGCCTTCTTGATCGCTTCCTCGTCGGTGACGTCGGCATGGAGGGCGATGCCCTTCACTTCCGCCGCGACCTTCTCGGCGTTTTCCTTGTTCTGGTCGATCACGCCGATCTTGGCGCCCTTGGCCGCCATGGCGCGGGCGGTGGCGGCGCCGAGGCCGGAGCCACCGCCGGTGATGAGAACGGCAACGTCTTTCAACTGCATCGTAGATACCTTTCCTTGGGCGTTTCTTCTCTAGACTTGCAAACTTCTTATTATTGGACGGCTGCGTCGGCCTTGGCCGGCGCGAGCATGCCGCCCAAGATCAGCGCTTCCATGTGCTTGATGTAATCGCGGCAGACTTCTTCCGTGACCGGGCCGACGCCAACCGCGCGCGACATCGCATGGCGGCCGAAGAACAGGTGATCGCAGGCGCCGATCAGGCTGGTGTAGAACAGCACCGGATCGATCTTGCGGAACTCGCCTGATTTGATGCCCTCGGCGAGCAGGCGGCGATGGAAATCCAGGAGCGGCGCCACGAAGAATTTCGAGACTTCATCGGCCGCCTCCGCGCTGCTCTCGTGCAAGAGATAATGGATCAGCCGGTTCATGTAGGGGAACTGGTGATAGGCGCGGATGATGCCGCCGATATGCAGCCGCATCTTCGCGGTCGGCGTGATCTTCTGCGCCAAGAGGTATTCGAGCTGGGACATTTCGGTGGCGGCATCGCGCGCCAACAGCGCCAGCAAGAGGCCGTCCTTGTTGCCGAAATGGTATTTCACGAGGGCAGCGTTGACGCCGGACTTCTGCGCGATGTCCGACAGCGACACCTCGATCGACGCGCGCTCGATCATCAATTCGCTCGCGGCGATCAGCAATTTTTCCGCGGTGGGATTTTTGCCGGTCAGAGCCCTGGTCGGTACGCTGGTATTCAACTGCGGTCCTTGCCTGTTCCCGCCGATTTCGGGCCGCACATAAGCGCATGCGTGGGTCGCACTCAAGAGTTAATTGATCGATTGACTAAGACCGGTCCGGTCCCTTAAATCCGGCCCAACTTCAGAAACCACATTCCAGAACAATCAGGGAGAACGCTCATGGCCGAGGCCTATATCGTCGCCACCGCCCGCACCGCGGGTGGACGCAAGGGAGGCCGCCTCGCCGGCTGGCATCCGGCGGACCTTGCCGCCAAGGTGCTGGACTCGCTGGTCGATCGCACCGGCGCCGATCCCGCGCTGGTCGAGGACGTCATCATGGGCTGCGTGATGCAGGCGGGCGAGCAGTCCAACAACATCGCGCGCAACGCCATCATGGCCTCAAAGCTGCCGGAGAGCGTGCCGGGCACCTCGATCGACCGCCAGTGCGGCTCCTCGCAGCAGGCGCTGCATTTCGCGGCGCAGGCCGTGATGAGCGGCAGTATGGACATCGTGATCGCCGCCGGCGTGGAATCGATGACCCGGGTGCCGATGGGCCTTGCTTCGTCGCTGCCCGCCAAGAACGGTTTTGGCCATTACAAGAGCCCCGGCATCGAGAAGAAGTATCCGAACATCGTATTCTCCCAGTTCACCGGCGCGGAAATGATGTGCGAGAAGTACGGGCTCTCCAAGGATGAGCTCGACGAGTTTTCCTACCAGAGCCACCAGCGCGCGATTGCGGCCACGCAAGCCGGCGCCTTCAAGAACGAGATCGTGCCGCTGCAGATCACCCGCGCCGACGGCTCGACCGACACCCACCATATCGACGAAGGCATCCGCTTCGACGCCACCATCGAGGGCATCAAGGGCGTCAAGCTGATCGCCGAAGGCGGCAAGCTCAGTGCGGCCTCCGCCAGCCAGATCTGCGACGGCGCCTCCGGCGTGATGGTCGTCAACGAGAAGGGTCTGAAGCAGCTCGGCGTCAAGCCGATGGCGCGCATCCACCACATGACCATGATGGGCGGCGATCCCGTCATCATGCTGGAAGCCCCGCTGCCCGCCACCAAGCGCGCGCTGGAAAAGGCCGGCATGAAGATCGACGACATCGACCTGTTCGAGGTGAACGAGGCCTTTGCCTCGGTTCCGACCGCGTGGCTGAAGACCACCGGCGCCGATCCGGCGCGGCTCAACGTCAATGGCGGCGCGATTGCGCTCGGCCATCCCCTCGGCGGCTCCGGCACCAAGCTGATGACCACGCTGGTCAACGCCCTGCAGGCGCGCGGCAAGCGCTACGGTCTGCAGACCATGTGCGAAGGCGGCGGCATGGCCAACGTCACGATCGTCGAACGGCTGTAAGGCATTCGCTGACAAGAGGCAGAACGCCTCTACACAAATGGTGTCGTCCCGGCGTAGGCCGGGACCCATAACCCCGAATGTGCGTGGTTATGGCGAGCTGGAGCGCCAGCTCATTTCAACAATGCGAATTGGTGGTTATGGGTCCCGGCCTTCGCCGGGACGACCACTTTGTTTTTTGCGAGCACCAATGACCCATCCTTCCATCCATGCGCGTAATACGCCCAACAAAATCGCCTACCAGATGGCGGGCACGGGCAAGGCGATCACCTATCGCGAGCTCGACGAGCTCTCCAACCAGGGCGCGCACCTGTTCCGGTCGCTGGGGCTGAAGGCCGGCGACCACATTGCGCTGTTGATGGAGAACCGCCTCGCGTTCATGGAGATCTGCTGGGCCGCGCAGCGCTCGGGGCTGTATTACACCGCGATCAGCCGTTACCTGACGCAGGACGAGATCGACTACATCGTGAAGGATTGCGGCGCCAAGGTCTTCATTACCTCGCCGAAATGCTTTGAGCAGGTGAAGGGGCTGGTCGGGCAAAAAGGCGGGCCGATCCTCTACATGATGGACGGGCCGGAAGCGGGCTTCCGCTCCTGGGACAAGGAAGCAGGCGCGCAGCCGAAGACGCCGATTGCGGACGAGGTCGCCGGCTACGACATGCTCTATTCATCCGGCACCACGGGCCGGCCGAAGGGCATCAAGAAGGATTTCGAGTGCAACAGGATCGACGCGCCCAACGCGTTCCTGAAAGTGCTCTGCGCCGACATGTGCGGCATGAATGCCGACAGCATTTACCTGTCGCCGGCGCCGCTCTATCACGCGGCTCCCCTGCGCTTCAACATGATGGTGACGATCCTCGGCGGAACTTCGGTGATCATGGAGCATTTCGACGCCGAGGAATTTCTGAAGCTGGTCGAGAAGTACAAGGTGACGCAGTCGCAGCTGGTGCCGACCATGTTCGTGCGCATGCTGAAACTGCCGGAGGAAGTGCGCAAGCGCTACGACGTCTCGACCCTGAAGGGCGCGATCCACGCTGCGGCGCCCTGCCCGGTCGACGTGAAAGCGAAGATGATCGAGTGGTGGGGGCCGATCCTGATCGAGTATTACGCCGGCTCCGAAGGCAACGGCGTCACGGTGTCGACCTCGCAGCAATGGCTCAGCCATCGCGGCACCGTCGGCCGCGCCGTGGTCGGCAAAGTGAAGATCCTGGACGAGAACGACGAGGAACGGCCCGTCGGTGAAATCGGCACGGTGTATTTCGCCGATGCGCCCGTGTTCAGCTATCACAACGATCCCGACAAGACCAAACGCGCCTACAACGCCAAGGGCTGGTCGACGCTCGGCGATGTCGGCTATCTCGACAGCGAAGGCTTTCTCTATCTCACCGACCGCAAGAGCTACATGATCATCTCTGGCGGCGTGAACATCTATCCGCAGGAGACCGAGGACGTGCTGATCACCCATCCCGCCGTCTCCGACGTTGCGGTGTTCGGCGTACCGAACGAGGAGATGGGCGAAGAGGTGAAGGCCGTGGTGCAGCCGCACGACATGGCGAAGGCCGGCAAGGAGCTGGAGAACGAACTGATTTCGTTTTGCCGCAAGCATCTGTCGCCGATCAAATGCCCGAGGACTATCGACTTCGAGGCCGAGCTGCCGCGCACGCCCACCGGCAAGCTGGTGAAGCGTCACTTGCGGGATCGCTATTGGCCGAAGGCGGCGAAGGCGTAAGCTTACGTCGCCGACGCGGGCGCGCAGGCGACGGCCGGCAATGCGCGCAAGTGCAGCTCGCCGCGCTGGCCTGACGACGTCGTGGTCCACGCGGTGTCGATGCGCTGAAAATCCCTGGACAGCCGGCCGCGGTGGCTGCCGCCGGTCTCGAACGAACTGTTGCCCTCGGGGGCCAGCTCGAGGATCTCCACATCCAGCTCGGGCAGCCGGACGAACATCCGCACCTTGATCCTGGTGACGCTGCGGCCGGCCTCGTAGCTGCCGCAGCCCAGCGCTTCCGCATTCTGCTCGTTGAGGGCACGCACGGAATCGAAGGTGATGACGACGTTCTGCACCGTCGGATCGCCTTCCCAGCTGAATTCGCCGAGGAAACCGCGCGGCAGATTGCGGGTGAAGTCGTCGATCTCCCCCGGGTGAACGGTCGAGGAAAACAACAGGCTCGCGACCGCCACGGCGTAGAAGCGCGTGAGCCAGCCCTGAAAATGTGCGATTCCCTGCCAGCGCATGCGCGGACGTCCTTCGAATAGGTCGCTGCGTTAGCCGATGCCAACAGGGCAAAGGTTCAAGGCTTCTCGCCTTAAGGAGGCGCACGCGCAGTTCTCGTCATGCCCGGGCAAGTTTTGACCGAGACCGACACTTGTTGGCCGTGGAAATTTAAAGCCTGCCCCTGCAACCACTTTTGTTACAACTCAACCACCATCCCGGTCTAACCGCCGGGATGGGTATAGCGTTTACCGGGAAACCCAAGTTCGGCTAGCTGCGGTGTTACCAGATCGCCCTCCGATTGTCGGGAGGACATCTGTCAGGAGTTCGAATCTTCTCGGGCGCGCCATTCCGGTCCCAAACCACGAACGTTTTGGACGGGGCTGGGTTTGCCGAAAATAGCCGCTCTGACGGCTTCCTTGCTGCCGACGATTTTCACCGATTTGTCACCGACAATGATAGCGCCGATCAGCGTGCGCAGGTAAGCCTTGCGCGCGGGCGTTTCGCCATTATCGAGCAGGTCTCTCATAAGTTTGCTGAACGCAGCGACCCTTTCCGGGTCGATGCTGGCCGATGGCAGCACTTGCGACGCTGCGTGGTCATAGGCCGCCTGAGCCTTATCGCGGTCGGCTTTGAGTTCGACGATCCGCTCGCGAAGAAGATCGTCGAGTTCGACGATACCCTCCTCGATTCCGCGATAGAGACGCTTGAGGCGGTCTTCGGCATCGACGACCTGGGATTTCAACGAAGCGAGGCGGCGATCAACGGCGGCGGTACGCTCCTGGCGCCGGGCGGCGATCGTGGAAAGCAGTTCGGTCAGACGCTCGGGCGTGAACATGTTCTCCTTGAGCGCTGTCAGAACCAAATCATCCAGGAAAGCCATCCGGATCGTGTTCCCCCGACAGGCCGTTGGTCCCTTCTGCGCACGGCTGGCGCAGGTGTAATAGGCGTAGATGCGCCCCGTGCTGGAGGTTCCGGTCCGCTGCGTCATCCCCCCGCCGCAATGAGCACATTTGGCAAGTCCGGTCAGAAGGATCGGACCAGTGACCACACGCGGGGCTGTGACCTTGGGGTTATTGGCCACGAGGCGGGCCTGGACGCGATCGAACAGGTCTTGGTCGACAATGACGGGAGTTGCGATCTCGACGATTTCCGAGGCGGGTTTACGTTCGCCCGTCCTGGCGGAGCGAACATTGTAACGCCAGCGGCCGACATAGACGGTGTTAGTCAGGATATGGTGCGCGGGACCGACGCCAAAGGTCCCGCCCGCCTTGGTCCGGTAACCACGTCCGTTGAGCCACTTGACCAGTTGCTTGATGCCGAGCGGGGGGGTGCCGGTCCCGGTGTCACCTTCCGCGTAGAGGCGAAAGATGAGCCGGACGGTCTCGGCCTCGACGGGCTCGACAGCGAGGTGCTTCTTGATCTTTTGCCCCCGCCGTTCGGCTTCGACAATGGTGTAACCGAGCGGAGGTGAGGCACCATTCCAGAACCCTTGTTTGGCATTCTCCTTCATCGCCCTGGTAACGTTCTTGCCGTTTTCCTTCGAGGTATATTCGTCGAAGATGCCGATGATCTGGCGCATCATCTCTTGCGACGGATCGGTGCCAGTCGGTTGCGTCATCGAGACGACCTCGACGCCGTGACGACGAAGCTTACGGATCGTCAACTCCATCGTCGCACCGTCGCGGAAAAACCGCGAAAAGGAGTGCACGACGATGACGTCGTAGGGATGATCTGCGTCACAGGCCCGTTCCAGCATCGCCTGAAACACCGGCCGCCGATCGTCGGTGGCGCTGGCGCCGGGCTCGACATATTCATCCACGACAGTCCAGCCGTTCGACAGACAATGTCGCGTGGTCAGGTCCCGCTGCGATGGAATCGACACCTCGCCCTCTGCCTGCCGCCCGGTCGAGACCCGCAGATAAACAGCGGCTCTCAATGGCGCGGGGCAGTCTGTTGCGGCAAGACTTGTTTTCGATTGCAGATTCCGGGTCATTGACGAACCTCTATGGTCCCACGCGATTTTGTGCGATTGCGCTGTTTCAATCTTCTATTGATACGGGCGGCGACATCACGCCGCCATCATGTCGAACTCGACATGCACGCGGTCATAGGGAAATTCCACGCCCCCACGTTCCGTTCGCTCCAAAATCCCCGCGCCCAGTAGCAGCGTCACGTCGGAGTGGACCCCCTTGAAGTCGCGATCGACCCGACGCGCGACTTCAAGGGGGTCCACTCCGACGTGACGCTGCTACC
>JAKFVP010000153.1 GCA_021732175.1 Bradyrhizobium sp. | reverse complement strand
ACAGGCGTCGTCCCGGCGAAGGCCGGGACCCATAACCACAGGGCTTTGTTGTTGAGGGAAAGCCAACCACCATCGCGCCAACTAATTCACGCCGCGGCGTATGGGTCCCGGCCTTCGCCGGGACGACGCCTGTTATGGCGCACCAGCGGTGGCCACCTCACTGCGAGCCCGAGCCGCCCTGCACGATCTTCTCGTTCAGCTTCTGGTCGACGATCTCGACGGTGCGGTCGATCTCGGGATTGGGGCTGCCGAGCTGATGCGAGATCAGCTTCACGAGCAAATCGACGCGCTCGATGAAGGGGGCGCCGGCGGCGACGGCGCGGGCGGCGGACGACGGCTTCAGCAGGCTCTCGGCGGCCTTGGCGTATTTGGCGAACGGCACCTGGTCGGCGGCATCGGCGCCGAGCTTGCGGGCAATGCCATCGACATGGTCGTAGATCGCCTGCGACTGCTTCAGATCGCCGTGCACGGCGTCGCGGATCGACTGCGGCTCGTGCGGGGTGATGCAGCGGTAATTGCCGGTCAGCAGCATCGACCATTTCGCCAGCGGCACGAACAGCGAATCGAACACTTTCAGCTTCACCGGCACGTCGTGGCCATCGAGCGTCACCGCGTCGATATCGGCCTCGAGCTCGCGCAGCAGCGCGTTGTGCTTTTCATCCGCAAAGGTCGCGGACTTGAAATTGGTGGGCAGCCCCACATGCAGCACGTTCGCCGCCTCTTCCGGCGGACGGAAGGCCTGCGGATCGGGCGAGCACAGCGTGACGAGGCCGGGCTGGAAGCGCTCCCACACCGAGGCGTTGGTGTAGGCCTCCTCCAGATCCATGCCCGCGAGCGAGGGGATGCGCTTGAGATACGGCAGCGGCGGCATGTTCATGATGGAGAGGCACGGCAGCCCCGCGGCGGCAATCTTCACCATCAGCACGCGCACGCTGTGGTTGGCGTATTGCGGCTCCTGCATCGCGAGCGCCACGAGATCGTAGCGCTTGATGTCGACGTTCTGCGGCTCGACGGCGTCGAGCTTGCCGGGAAGGTCGCGCGAAAAAATCGCGCGGTGCACCGCCTCGTCGCGCAGCTTGATGCGGACTTCCGTGCCGTCGCGATTGATGAGCTCTGCGGTCTTCTTGCGGCACACCAGGGTCACGTTGTGACCGGCCATCAGAAGCTTGGTCCCCAAGAGGGAGCCGTAGGAGGCCCCCAGGATCAGAATGTTGCGCGCCATGGTCTCCCTCGAAAAACGGTTGTCCCCTGCCCGTCGCGCTCGCGTCGTTCAGGCGGCGCTGTCTAACGCATGCGCGAAGGCCTGACAATCGCTGGTATACCAGAGACGGCGCGAAGCCGGATTCCCTCCCAACTCATTGTTCATCCGCCATAATTTGTGCGGCGCCGCCGAGGCCCTGGCGAAAAGCCTCGTCATAGGTGACGGCCGAACTGCGCCATTGCCGCTTCCCGTCCCCGCCGCCGAGTTGCCACTCGGCATTCCAGCGCAGCGCCTGCTCGTCCCAGACCAGGCGCGCGGTCAGCACGGCTTCGCCGCCTTGTTTGGCTGCGACGGCCGCGAGCCTGTCCAGCGGGATGCCGGCGAGGACGGAGTCATTGGCGCCGAGCTCCTGCAGCGCCGCGGCATCCGGCAGCACGAGCGAGAGGCCGCGCCTGAAGGCGGCGGCGAGCAGCGCCTGCCTTTGCAGATCGGTCTCTTTCGCATCCGACGCCACGACATATCGCCGCGCGGGAAGCTGCAGCTCGGCGAACACGGCAACCGCCGGCCGGCGCGCGAGCCATGGCTTCGTGCCGAGCGCGGCAAGCAGCTTGTTGACGGCAGCCTCGTCGAAATCGACGGTGAGAATGAAGGAGCGGTCGCGGGTGCGTTGTTCGTCGTTCTTCGGCTTGCCGCCCTTCTCGTCGCGGCAGGAATAATCGCGCACGAATTTGGCGGCCTGCTGCCGGTACGGCGCAAGGCGCGGATCGCCGGCAAGGCGGAGCTGGCCCGATACTTTGATGAGTGCGTCTTCCAGGCAGACGGCAAAGCCGATCAGGCGATTGGGTTCGAGGGTGCCGGTCACGATGGTCTGGGCGCGGTAGAGGTATTCCCCGGCGAGCACGGGCGTGGCGAGGCAGGCGAGGAGTATGGCGGTGAGAGCCGCGCGGATAGCCATCCCAACCCTGATGTCGTCCCCGCGAACGCGGGGACCCATAACCACAGGGGTGAGTTGTCTAGGCACGCTGTAGCTCCAGGATACTCTCACAAGAAACATCGGTGGTTATGGGTCCCGGCTCCGTGCGCAACCGCGCACTAGGCCGGGACGACAGGGGAGTTTGACGCGAGCAGTACGCGACCCTATCTGGGCGTGACGCCGCCATTTCGCAATTCAAATTGGACTGAGCATGAAGAAGATCGGTTTTCTCTCCTTCGGTCACTGGACGGCCTCGCCGCAATCGCAGACGCGCTCGGCCGCGGACACGCTGCTGCAGTCGATCGAGCTCGCCGTCGCCGCGGAGCAGCTCGGGGCCGACGGCGCCTACTTCCGCGTCCATCATTTTGCGCGCCAGCTGGCTTCGCCGTTTCCGCTGCTGGCAGCGGTCGGCGCGAAAACCAGCCGGATCGAGATTGGCACGGCGGTCATCGACATGCGCTACGAGAACCCGCTCTACATGGCCGAGGATGCGGGCGCCGCCGATCTGATCGCGGGCGGCAGGCTCCAGCTCGGCATCTCCAGGGGTTCGCCCGAGCAGGTGATCGATGGCTGGCGCTATTTCGGCTACCGGCTGGCCGAGGGCGAGGACGACGCCCGGATGGGGCGACGGCATGCCGAGGTGTTTCTCGATGTGCTGCGCGGCGAGGGATTCGCGCAGCCCAATCCGCGGCCGATGTTTGCCAATCCGCCGGGCCTGTTGCGTCTCGAGCCGCACTCGGAGGGACTGCGCGAGCGCATCTGGTGGGGCGCCGGCTCGAACGCCACCGCGGTGTGGGCGGCGAAGCGCGGGATGAACCTGCAGAGCTCGACCCTGAAGAACGACGAGACCGGCGAGCCCTTCGATGTGCAGCAGGCGGCGCAGATCCGCGCCTACCGCGAAGCGTGGAAGGAGGCCGGGCATGCGCGCACGCCGCGCGTGTCGGTCAGCCGCAGCATCATTGCGCTCATGAACGACAGGGATCGCGCCTATTTCGGCCACGAGGGCGGCGGCGAAGACCAGATCGGTTTTCTCGACGAGCGGACGCGGGCGATCTTCGGGCGCACCTACGCCGCCGAGCCGGAGGCGCTGATCGCGCAACTGAAGAAGGACGAAGCGATCGCGGAGGCCGACACGCTGCTCCTGACCGTGCCCAACCAGCTCGGCGTCGACTACAACGCGCATGTGATCGAGGCGATCCTGAAGCATGTCGCGCCGGCGCTGGGCTGGCGGTGAGACGGGGCGGGATGCCGGTTGATGCTGAACGCAAGAATGCCTGGCTGGGGCGGGAGGGATCGAACCTCCGAATGGCGGAATCAAAATCCGCTTGATTATTCAAGTATTTCAAGGCGCATTTGGAAGAAAAGCGAAAAATGCCCTTCAATGATATCAATAGCTTGATGGCCGTTTCCAAATGAAAGACAGCTGTCCACACGAGGTCAGTCGCGACAAGTTGCGCCGACGTGTTCAAGAGCGTCTGGCATCGAACCGCTGCCTTCCGAAGGCATCAGCTGCGTCATGATGCTGCCTACCGTTCATTCCTCCTTTCGGTGGCGGAAATCCGCGCTCCGCTACCGTCCAAATATGAGAAGGATACTCGTACATCCCATCTGAACATCCGAGCGTCCCGAACATCTCGCGCTCAATATCCCACAAGGCGTCCCTAGCCTTAAACATCAACTGGTCTCCCCCATCGCGTTGCTTATGACTTCATTCCTCACGTGCGGCTCCGCATACGTCAGCTAGACCAGATTAACTTGGTGGGCCCCTAAGGCCTTCCCCGAGCTTTGGATCCAGGCCCCGCGCAGTCAGACAAAAAATGGAGCTGCAGACACGGACTATTGCTATTCTAAGTCGTGTCATGTTCCATAGGGCATTCGTTTCCCTGCGAGGCATTATGTCCGCGAAGCGCTTTGTAATCCCCACGTTTCTGTCCGCCCTTCTCAGAGGGTGCGGCACATACGTTCCCGAGACCGCGGAATTTCCAGGCAATGCTGTCGATAGCCCAAGTCGCGTCCCTCTGTATTCCTCCAACGGAGAATTGCCATGATAAATCGCCGCCATTTGATATTGAGCGGTCAGGCCATGTTGGCAGTTGCAGCTCTCGGCAGTCGTGCCACGGCACAAGAGTCTTTTGGAAAATTTGTGGGTGAGTTTGACGGCAGGTTCAATCCGGACGGCCGGACCGTAACTCTATTGTCTGAGTTGTCGTTCATCGACCCTGACGGACTTAAGTGGACCGCACCCAAAGGCATTGTAGTTGACGGCGCCTCGATACCTTGGCCGTTGTGGAGCATTGTTGGGAGCCCCTATACCGGTAACTACCGTCGCGCATCCGTAATTCACGATCAGTTTTGCGATACAAAGGAACGCACCTGGCGCGAAACGCACTACGTATTCTATCTTGCCAGCCGCGCTGACGGGGTGTCCGAGCTTTATGCAAAACTTCTCTACGGCGGCGTTCTCAAGTTCGGTCCACGATGGGAGATAAACCGCGACACCGGCCAACTCACCAAAACCTATCCAGAGGTGAACGAGAAAGAATTCAATGACTTGAAGGATTTTATCCTCAAAGAAAATCCGTCGCTCCAGGACATCAACAAGCGCGTCCTCTAGGGCACTCGCTGAAGCCGTTGAGGCGATTTCATGCGACGCATCGTCGTCCTTACGCTGGTGGCTTTTGCTATCACAGCTCACCTTACGTCTGATTCACTGGGTCAGAACCGTGCGCAGCCTCTAGCCAGAGAGCAGCTTCAGGCCGAACTGAGAGCGATGCCACCAGAACTTCAGGTGACGATCCTGAAGGACCTCACTACGCGGTATTATCGATCAGGCGATTTCGAAAAGGGCCTGGAGTACGCGAACTGGTTCTTGAAACTGGTCCAGGAGAACTACAAAGAGAATGATAAGCGCTATATTGAAGCGCTCCACAACCTCGCTTCGCTCCTTACGCAGTTGGGACATTACGCTCAAGCCGGCATTTTGCGAGAAAAGGCCCATGCCCTGGCCGAGATGTATCTGCCCAGGGGTGACCTTCTTCGGTTGGCTGTCGCCAACGGTCTTGCAACGTACTACAGCCTCATGCGGCGGTACAAAGACGCGGAGCCGATCTTCGAAACTTTGGTCGAAGATTGTAAATCCTTCTTGGGTCCCGACGACGAATATACGTTAGGGGCGATCACAAACATCGCCGGCTTATATCAAGACACCGGGCGGTCCGAGCGGACGATCAAACTCCTCGAGCCGCTGATTGCCCGTTATCGCGAGCATCAGCAGCAGGCCGATCCGAACGCAGTAACGACCTCTCTCCTGCTTGCGTCGGCTTTTCAGAAGGATGGACGACCAAACGACGCGGTGCGGTTCTTAAGCGAATTCGAGACGATCAACAAAGCCGCGCATGGCCCCTCGCACCAGCTAACGCTCGCGATATCCAACAGCCTTGCCTACTCACTCGACCGCGCTGGGGACCTTGATACGGCATTCCCCATCTACGAAAAGGTCGCCAAGGGAGCGGCCTCGAGATTTGGGGAAGATCACCCGAATACGCTTACAACCGAACTCAGCGCAGTGTCGGTCCTTTTGCGAAAGAACGATACGGACGCCGCGGTTCAACGCCTGACGCGACTGGCTCCCCTTTTCCTGCGATGGACGAGCGCTGAATTGCTGGACACAAGCGACACAATCGGTCGCCAACAATTGGTTGCTAGGCAATCGACCTATCCGGACGTTGCAATTTCCGTTGCGATCCAAACTGGCAATGCCGGCGCTCTTCGCCTCGCCGCCGAAGCAATCCTCCAGTGGAAGCAGCTCCGGGGTGCACAGGAAGCTGTATTGAGCCGCTTTATCGCGATCACGACCGATCCATCCGTGCTCGCGCTCGCGAAGACGCTCGCCACCCTGCGAAATCAGCTTGCTATCGCATTCCACCTCGGCGATCCCGCTGCCAGTAGGCTGCTTCGTGAGGCCGAGCGAATTGAGTTCCAGTTGGCAGAAGCGAGCAAGGAGTTTGCCGAGCTGCAACGCCAGCGCCGGGTTGGTATTCAAGACATCAACAACGCATTAGGACAGAAAGCGGGATTGCTCGAATTTCGGGTCTACCGACCGATTGCTCTGGATACCGGACGGCCAGGAGAACGGCATCTCGTCGGCATGATCCTCTCAAACGGAGGAACTCCAATCCTTCATGATCTTGGCTTGCATTCGGAAATCGAAGCGCAAGTGGAGATTGCCGCAAAGTTCGATGATTCGACAGGCAGGAAGCAAGCGGTCCAAAAGTTGGCGACTCGGGTTCTTGCGCCGTTTGCGGACAGCCTGCGGCAGCTGGAGAAGGTATATGTCGCCCCGGATGGAGCCCTCAACCTGCTTCCGCTCGAATCCCTGCCCTTTGGAGATAAAGACTATTGGATCGAAGCACAGGACTTACGGTTTGTGTCCACCGGCAGGTCACTTGCATCGACGCGACAGACAATGAACGACGGCGGCATGGTTGCGATCGGAGCCGTCGAATTTGATCAAGTCGCTCCTTCACCTGAGGTGTCCTCCGCTCCTTCCATTGCCCCCAATCAGATCGAACTCAAGCGCGCCGCCGATGGAGCCATCCGGCTCAGGGAAATGCAGCCATTCAAGCCGCTCCCGGAGACAGGCCCAGAAGCGCACGACATAGTCGACATGTGGAAACGCGTAACATCCCGACCGGCGCTCCTCCTTTCGCAAAATGATGCGCGGGAATTCAAAGTGAAGACCTTGGAGGGTATGCCCTCCGTGCTTCATTTCGCGACCCACGGCTTCTTCCTGACGAATGCACCGGGCGCAGGGGGATCGATGTTGCTTTCAGGCCTGGCGCTGGCCGGCGCCAATCTGGCAGTGAAGGGCATACCCAGCCGTGATGGTGAAGACGGAATCCTGTGGGCTTTGGAAGCAATGAGCTTGAGGCTCAGCGGCACCCAGCTTGTGACGATGTCCGCCTGCAACACAGCGCAAGGGGTCGTCGACGCCTTTGAGGGTGTTTATGGACTATCGTGAGGGTTTCAGCCCCGCGGGTCACTTCAAATTCCTCCGGGTGTGGTCAGTCAAATTCCTCCACCCGCGAGGCAGGACATGATGATTGTTAGTTTGACATTGTTTCCCGGGCAAGGGCTTCAGCGGCCTCTTTGAGCCG
>JAKFVP010000569.1 GCA_021732175.1 Bradyrhizobium sp. | reverse complement strand
ATGCTGAGCTATACGCCGGTGACCGATCTCGTCCGCCACGGCGATGCGCCTACAAGGGCCGATTATTATCGCTCGCTGCGCAAGGGCCAGCGTCCGCCCTTCCCCGACCGGCACGCGGCGGAGTAGAGCGCGCACATCGTTCAGTGATCAGGTGCGGGATCGGGAAGCCGGTGCGCGCCCGGTTTCGTCGGGCGCAGTACCGAGCGGAGCGCCACCGACCGAAACGGGGCCAACCGCGCTCGGCATCGAAGGCATCGGAGGTATCGCGGCAACGGGCTCCCGCACCGGCTTGCGGGCAGCCCGGATGCGCATCCTGGAGGGCGGGATGCTGCCCGTCGTCAGCGGCCCCATCGCGCCGTGCAGCGCGTTGACCTGCGCCGTCAGCGCGGAGAGTTGTCGCGACACCCTGCGCAGATCCGCCTGCTGGCCTTCGGAGCTTTGCGAAAGCGACGTCAGCGAATCCGAGTGTTGCTGCTGCGTGTTCTGGATATCGCGCAGCGCCGCCCTGACGATGGGATCCGGGATCGGCACCGTAACCGCCGGAGGCGGCGCCGGTGCGGCGACGCGAACCGGAGCCGGCTGCGGGGTGCGATGGAAATTCGGCCAGGGGAAGCGATCGAGCTTCGGCAGGGCGACGTCGAATTTCGGCAAGTCGATTTTCGGGAGCGCGACGCGATCGAATTTCGGCAGCGTGATGTCGATATTCGGCAGCGAGAGCGGCGGCAGGAAATTCGCGGTTGCAGCACCGATGATGCCAAGCGCAACCAGGGACACGACGGTCGCGGTCAGGCGATTGGGAGACACCTCGGCTTCCGCCTCCGGCATGTCTTCTTGCGGTTTTTTGTCCGGTGTCTCGGCCACTGCAGTCCTCACGCGTCAGTCCGGTTGCAAAATCTCCCCGCCATCAAACAGCAAAAATAAATGGGCCGTCGCGTGGACGATCCCAGCGACAACTCTTGCGCGATGGCCCCCGCCAATTCAGCCGGAAGCATGGGCGTTTATGGTTAATGTTCGGTTAGTTCCGGGCCTGCGATCGGACCGGACAACCCCGGATATCCGGGAAGGCAGCCGATTGAAGTCGCTAGAGCCCCTTCAGGGCCATCAGCAAGCCTGCGATCGCCAGCGCGGCACCGGCCACCCGGTTGAACTCGCTGGTCTTCAGCCGCCGAAAAATGCACAGGCCGACAAAGGCGCCCAGCACCGCCGGCACGGCATATTGAATGGTCTCCAGCGAGACGGCTGCAACCGGACGCACGAGGGAAAGCATCGCGATCGCGGCCACCTGGTTGATCAGGATGAAAGGCTGAACGATCGATCGTTGCCGTTCCTTCTCAAAGCCCTGTGCCTGACACCAGATCGCGACGAAAGCACCCGGGAACGCCGCCAGCCCGCCCGTAATGCCGCCGAGAGCCCCGCTCAAAACGCGACCGGACAGGGAGTTCGATCCCTTGAGATCGAAGGCCGGCCGAAGTGCAACAAACGCACCGTAAGCCAGCAGGAACAGACCCAGCAACGGCAGGAAAATTGCCGCCTGCGATTTGAGCAGCAGGAAGATGCCGAACGGCAGGGTGACCAGGCTGCCGATGACATAAGGGACAAACTCGAGAGACCTGAGGTGAAGGCGCAGATGCCAGACGCAGTAGATCTGCACGGCGATCGACCCGACCAGCAATATCTGGACAACCAGCACCGGATCCGGATGCACCTGGAACAGCACTGCGCCTGCGAGCGGCGAGAATGCAAAGCCGGCGACGCTCGACAAGACCGCGCTGAGCAACACGGTCCAGAGCGACGCCTCGGCGCCCGGCAGTGACCGCGACCAATACGCAACGATCAAAAACAATACGAGGCAAATGCAGGGTATCAACGGCAGGTTCAGCAAATTGCCCAGAAGTGGGCGCACGCGTTGGCTCGCGAACTGCATCGCCAAACCTCCAAATGAAATCGTCAACAGCGATTGCGTCGAGAAAATGCGGCTTGATCGGAATTATTTGTCGCGCTGGAAAAGGTGCAGGGTACTTCACGGCAAGTCGTCGGCGCGCGGAGGTGTCATAGCCGGAGAAGATGACAGCTCCTTGTGTGACACTTCACACTTTTCAGTAACAAACTAGCGAGCACGTGAAGGCGAAGCGGCAAGTGCTCACTTCATAAACATCAGTTGCTGAAATTTTTTGCGAATGGCGCACCGACGAGAACTATTTCCGTTCCGTGTGGCGCACTTCACACGCAAAACATGTCGCCTCCAATAGTTTCGCGACGGCCGTCACATCGATGGAGGCTCTCATGAGGCCAAGACCGGTTCCGGACAATCTCAGTGCAGAAGACCAACGCATCTATCGCAATTGGACGGGTGGACTCTTCGTGTTCTACGCAGCCGCCGTCGTCCTCGCGATCGGAGTCACCTATCTGACCGCACCGGCAGCCGATCCAGCCACGACGCAGATGGCGCGGCTCAAGCCGGCAACGGGACCGAATCTCGTTCCGCGCGCCACGTCCATCGTCAGGCAGTAATCGCCCGGCGATACACCGTCACAACATTGAAATGGTAATTGCAAATGACGCAGCCCGGATTGCGCTTTCCGTTCATTGCTTTGCTCCTGATCGCCGCGCTCCACGTCCCTCCGCCAGCCCTTGCCGACGATGCGCACGTTCAGTTCTGCTGGGCCATGGGCAAGTTCGATCACACCATCTACTTCGCCGAGGCCGAGAACCGCGAGAATCGGCAAGTGAGTTTCGATGAGCTGCTGGAAATTTCCGGCATCGATCACCATCCCGTGCAATGCCGCGTTTCAGAACCGCGGTCACATCGGGGAATTCGCACCATGCTGTTCAGGGAGTGGCGGGAGTCCGAGTTCGAGATCGTCAACACCACTTTCATGTCCGATCTCGACTACTAGGTGCGGCCAGGCACCGGCCAAAAGAGTCGAGACGTCCTCCTCCCGGCTTGATAGTGTCTTGCGCAAGCTCGCAGACAAGAGCATTCCGGAGGAAATCCCTTGCGCCCCAATCCATTAAAGCCGCGGCTTGCGGCCGGCGGCTGTGCGTTCGGAACGATGACGTTCGAGTTCTTCACGCCGGGTTATCCTGCGATCTGCCGCGAGGCCGGCGCCGAATTCATTCTCTACGACATGGAGCACTCCGGCGTCGGCTTCGAGACGATGAAGGCGCAGTTCGCGGCCTGCCGCGGCCTCGATCTGGTGCCGCTGGTGCGCGTTCCCTCCGGCGACTATCACCACGTCGCCCGCGCGCTCGACATCGGCGCGATGGGCATCATGGTGCCGATGGTCGAAACGGCGGCGCAGGCGGAAGCGATCGTGGACTGCACGCGCTATCCGCCGGCGGGCCGGCGCGGCGCCGCGTTCAACGTCGCGGGGCATGACGATTATTCCGGTGGATCGGAAGTCGAGAAGATCGCGGCCGCGAATGCCCGCACGATGGTAATCGCGCTGGTCGAGACGGCAATTGGCATCGAGAATGTCGATGCGATCGCCGCGGTCGAGGGCGTCGACGTGGTCTGGCTCGGTCACTACGACCTGACCAATTTTCTCGGCATCCCCGGCGAGTTCGACAACCCAAGAGTCCATGCGGCCGTGGAAAGCCTCGTCAAGGCGTGCGCGCGGCATGGCAAGACGCCGGGCTTTCTCGCCGGCAACGAGAAGTGGGCGCGCGATTACCGGGCCAAGGGCTTTCGCATGATCGCCTACGGTGTCGACACGCTGCTGATGCAGAGCGCGCTTGCCGCCGGCATCAAGCTGTTGCAAGGCACCGTGAAGAAGTGAAGAAGGCGCGAGTCCAGGAAATGTCCGGCAACCTCACCATCCACCCCATTGCGCGGCACGACTACGAGCAATGGCTTCCGCTGTGGGACGGCTACAACGCCTTCTACGAACGGTCGGGCCCGACCGCGCTCGATCCCGAGATCACGCGGACGACGTGGCAGCGCTTCTTCGATGCCTATGAGCCGGTGCACGCTTTGGTCGCCGAAAGCGACGGCCGGCTGCTCGGGCTCGTGCACTATCTGTTTCACCGCAGCACGACCGCGATCCAGCCGAATTGCTATCTGCAGGACCTGTTCACGACCGCGGAGGCGCGCGGCAAGGGCGTCGGCCGCGCGCTGATCGACGGCGTCTATGAGCGGGCGCGCCTTGCCGGGTCGCCGCGGGTCTATTGGCTGACACACGAGACCAACGCCACGGCGCGGCAGCTCTACGACAAGGTCGCGGAGAACTCCGGCTTCCTCGTCTATCGAAAAATGCTGTGAAAACCGGCCTCAGCTGGCCCTGTGGATAAATAGTGCTGTCACCCGCGCGTAACATACTGCGGCTAGGGTCCGCCTGCGTTTGATCAGGCCCCCCGTCTCAGATCACACGCCCCAGCGGTCCCCGTCAGTCGCCGCGTCTGACCGGGGCCGCATTTTTTTGTGCTGCTGCGCACGGCGCGGCACTGTCATGCGGGCCCTGTGGTGCGATGACACCTTGCAGGGCATGGGCGCAGTTGTCACAATTCGACGTCCCTCCTTGGCCTTTCCCGTCCTACAGGATCGATCATGCAAATTCGCAATCTCGGCGGCTCCGGCCTGCGCGTCTCCGCCGTTGGCCTTGGCTGCAACAATTTCGGCCAGCGCACCGACCTTGAGACCTCGCGCAAGGTGATCCACCGCGCCATCGATCTCGGCGTGACCCTGTTCGACACCGCCGACATCTATGCCGGCATGGGCGGCTCGGAGACGGTGCTCGGCACGGTGCTGGGCGACCGCCGCAAGGACATCGTGCTGGCGACGAAATACTCCAAGCCGATGAGCAAGGACGGCACCAAGCAGGGCGCCTCGCGCCGCTACATCATGGAGGCGGTGGAAGCAAGCCTCAGGCGGCTGAAGACCGACTACATCGATCTTTACCAGCAGCACGATTACGACCCGCTGACGCCGATCGAGGAGAGCTTGCGCGCGCTCGACGATCTCGTGCGTCAGGGCAAGGTGCGCTACATCGGCAATTCCAATTTTCCGGCTTGGCGCATTGCGGAGGCCGAGCACGTCGCGCGCGCGATGAATGTCAGCCGCTTCGTCTCCTGCCAGGATGAATACTCACTCGTGGTGCGCGACATCGAAAGGGATCTGCTGCCGGCCGCACAAGAGTACAAGCTCGGCCTGCTGCCGTTCTTCCCGCTGGCGAGCGGACTTCTCACCGGCAAGTACAAGCGCGGCGCAGCACCGCCCGACGATACCCGCTTCGGCAAGGCGCCCGCTTTGAAGGACCGCTACGTCACACCGCGTAACGAGGACATCGTCGAGAAGCTGCAGGCGTTTGCGCAGGCGCGCGGGCATACGATGCTGGAGCTCGCCTTCTCCTGGCTCGCCGCCCGCCCGCAAGTGTCGAGCGTGATCGCCGGCGCCACGCGCGTCGAGCAGATCGAGCAGAATGTGAAGGCGGTGGAGTGGACGTTGAGCGCGGAAGATATGGCGGAGATCGACAGGATCACGAAGGGGTAATCATCCGACAAATTGTCGCGCCCAGCTGGCCCCTAGTTGCAAAGGGCAGTCGTCCCTTCATACAATCTTTGATTGTTATCAGGGGGGCTACCGGGATGCGGCAGTCAACTACTTTCAAAAATTCCAATAGATTCAGCATTTGCAGGAAGGTTTTGATCCTGCCAATGGCTCTATCTGCAGGACTTGTCCTGTCGCCGATTCCAAATGAAGCACACGCGGGATCCTACGTCCGCTCCTTAGCGCGATACACAGTCATAAGCCGTGCGAGAAATGCTTTTGTCTATCAGCCGTTGAGAAACTACTACGTACCTCGTGTTCAAAACTATTTTAGGTATGGTGATTATCGAGGACCCGTAGCCACCCGAAGTTACTCGCAGCCGCCTCATGCAAACTGGGGCAATGGGCATGTGCAGACGTTGCGAGGATACTAGCGCGCGTTATTGTCCACGCCGGCTGGCAACTAGCCCAGCAATCCCTTCATCGGCTTGGCGCCGGTGCTGTCGGGAAACACCGTCTGCGCCAGTGCGGACTCGCCGATGCCGAGATGGTCGTGCAGCACGCCCTTGAAGACGGCGCGCAAATCCGTGGTGGGGCTAAGGTCGCGGCCCTGGTAGAGATTGGCGGGCTTCAGGCCCGGCCAGTCGGAGATGATGCGACCGCCTTTCACCGCGCCGCCAGCGAGCAGCGCGATGGTGCCGGTGCCGTGGTCGGTGCCCTCGGTGCCGTTGATGCGCGCGGTGCGGCCGAATTCGGTGGCGACGACGACGACGGTGTCGCGCCAGCGTGCACCCAATCCACTTTCGAATTCCGCCAGCGCGCCGTCGAGGCCGCCGAGCAATTGCGCCAGCCGCCCGGTGGCGCCGCCTTCATTGGCGTGGGTGTCCCAGCCGTCGAAGGCAAGCGCGGCGATGCGCGGGCCGTCATCGGCCGCCATCAGTTTTGCCGCGCCGCGCGCCACCAGCCGCATCGCACCGGCGCCGTTGGTGCCGGGCACCGGCTTCATGTCTTCGCCCTTTGCGACCTTGTCGAGTTGCAGACCGGCCGCCAGCGCCTTCGCCAAGGCCGGATCGCGCTGGCTGTAGAGATCCATCAGCCGCATCGCGGTGTCCTCGGCGGCCTGCGGCACCGCCACCGGCGCCCACGCCACCGTCGGCGCCGCGCCGCGCAGGATCAGCGGCGTGGTCGGGCCGACCGCAAGACCGCTGGTCACGCGATCGCCGCGCGGCAGGACTTCCAGCGCGCGATTGAGCCAGCCGGACTGCACGCGGCCGGGTCCGGCCAAGCCGCTCTCCAGCACGTCCTGCCCGTCGAAATGCGATCGCTCGCGATAGGAGGTCGCCACCGCATGAACGATCGCGGCGTGCTTCTCACGGTACAGGCGCGAAAACTCCGGCATCGCCGGATGCAGGCCGAAGAAATTGTCGAGCATGATGGCGGCCTTCGCCCCGCTCGAGGTCAGCGCGATCGAGCCGTGCAGGCCGGCATAGTCGGGGTCGCCGATCGGCGCGACGGTGGCGAGGCCATCGAGCGCGCCGCGCAGGATGACGACGACCAGCCTGGGATCGCGGCCGTCGGCCGCGCGCGCGAATTTCGGCAAGTAAGCCCAGGCGGCAAAGGACGCGCCGCCGAGCAAGAGCCCGCGCCGCGTGAGGGACGACCGGCTTTCGCAGCAATCCATATTCGTTTCCATCGGTGTCATCTCCTCTGGAATTCCGGCGACATCAACAGCAGCGCCAGCGCCTGCTGGCGCGACTCCGCGCGCTCGACGGTGCGGCGCGGGCTCTTGCTCGGCGGCGCGTCCTTTGCCGCCTGGGCTTACTTGCCGAAATTCGCGCGCGCGGAAGAC
>JAKFVP010000391.1 GCA_021732175.1 Bradyrhizobium sp. | reverse complement strand
CCGCGGGACCGGCAATCTCGGGCAATAGCGGCTTCACGTCGACGGGCGGCAGAGGAATGTCGGCAACGGCACCGCCATGATCGAGGTAGCAGCCGAGGCCTTCGCCACGGTAGACGGCGTGGCTTCTGCCGAGGCCGAGCAACGTCACCGTGACATCCTTGCGCGCGCGATCGACCTTGTAGTCCATCGCCCAGGTGATCAGGCCGACACCCGGCATTGCCGCGGTGGTCTCGGTGAACACGCGCGCCGGATCGAGGCCCGAGACGAATGTCTCGGTGCAGATGACATTGGCGACGAAGCCGGTCGCGACCTTCGGCACGTCACGGGCGCGCGCGGCTGACAGCGCCAGTGCGCTCAGCGCAGTTGACGCGGCGAGGAGGAGGAACAGTTTTGTGCGGCTCATGGATGGCTCCGGCCTGAGATGTGCCTCCAGGTGCCGGATCACACGGCCGCCTGCTCGCCGGATTTGGAAACTGACCTGGCCGAATCCTGAAAGCGGCTGGCCGATTTCGGAATTATCTCGTAATTACAATGGAATGAGGATCAGGCCGCGATCCCGCGCTGGCGGCGATATTCGCTTGGCGTCACGCCGGTCGTGGCCTTGATGGCGCGGTTGAACGGGCCGAGCGAGGCAAAGCCCGCATCCATCGCAATGGTGATGACGGGCACTTCGGCCTGTGATGGATCGGCAAGTGCGGCCTTGGCTTCCTCGATGCGGTGGTTGTTGAGGAAGACGTTGAAATTGCGATAGCCGAGTTTCTGGTTGATCAACCGCCGCAGCCGGTATTCGGGGATCGACAGTTTTGTGGCGAGCGTGCCGATCGTGACGTTGTCGTGGCGATAGATCCGCTCGTCCGCCATCAGCCGCATCAAGGCGTCCACCAGCTTCTGGTCGGCTGCGCTGGTGTCCGGTTGCACCGCCGCTTCGCGCTCGACGGGCGCAGCGGCGAACAATTCCGTGCCGCCGACGCGCAGCATGGCAAGGCAAATAGCGGCGACGACGCAGGCGAGCAGCACGCCGTTGGCGGCGCCGACGATCCCGGCGGCCTCGCCGGGCGGGACGGTCAGATGCAGGATGGCATTGAGGCCGCCATAGAGTGCGGCTGCAACCACGATGAAAACGCGGACGCGGCGACGCTCCTCGACCAGATCCGATGACCACGACGCGACGGTCTGCACGACGGCGAGCGCGATGAAGCCGAGCACCAGCAGATTGATCGCGACCACCGCAAGGCCCGCGTTGCCTGACCGCGCGAGGAAGGCGCAGTTGACGAAACTGAACGCGACCACGGTGAGCCAGACGCCGGCATGCCACCAGCGCAGCCGGAATGCGTCGTCAAACAGCGCGCGGGTGAACAGCCAGAACACGACGATGTTGCCGGTCGACAGCGCGATGACCGGCGCCTGCCATGGCGCGATCGGCGCGGGCCCGCCGATCGCGTAGGTCGCCGCATGCGCCGCCGAGCCCAGCGCGAAGAGGGCCGCCAGACGGCCCGCCAGGACGTGGCGGAAATCGCGCAGCAAGGCGGCTGCGAGCACCAGCAGCAGCGCGATGGTCGCGGCACGCAAGGCGAGGTCGAACAAAGGAAGCGACATCATGGGTTCGGTCGTTGTACGCGCGCAAATCTAGTGGAGATCATCGGCCGGTTCAAACTCCGCCCGATCCGCGCCAACTGCTTCTGTAAGTGACCCAGAGATCGCAGGCATGGCCGAGCAGCATGGCCTCGCCCTCCTGTTTCGCACCGAGCTTCCGCGCCACCGCATGCGAGGCCACGTTCTCGGCGTCGATGCAGTGCACGATCCGCTCCAGCTCGAACATTGCGAACGACCAGTCGATGGCCGCGCGCGCCGCTTCGACGGCATAGCCTTTGCCGCGAAATTCGCTCGCTACACCCCAGCCGACCTCGAAGCCGGGCCACACCGGCGGATAGAACGGCCCGACCCGTCCGACGAATTTGCCGCTCGATTTCTCTTCGACGGCGAACATGCCAAAGCCGTGCAACGCCCAGTGCCCCGCCATGATCGCGGCGTTGCGCCAGCCGGCCATCGGTTCCGTCACCGGCTCGCGGTCCGCCGTGATGAAGCGCGCGCTGAGGGGATCGCCGAGCATCGCCGTGTTGGCCGCGACATCGGAGGCGCGCCATTGCCGCAGGATGAGACGTTCGGTCTCGATCCCTGTCCAACCCTGCTGCGGCAGCTTGGCACCCTTCTTGAGAGCCGGCATCATTCTTTTGTCATCCTGTGCGGCGAGCGTCGCGCGTCTTATAATTCATGCTAGGCTTGCTGCAAAATACGGAGAAGAAAATGAGCTGGCTCCCCTCCAACGATCCCGTGCTCGGCGATCCCAGAACCTGCGATGCGCTCGATCTGATCATCGTGCCGCGCACGCGCGACCTCGGCGACGGCTTTGCGGTGCGGCGCGCGCTGCCGCATGGCAAGCGGCAGATGGTCGGCCCCTTCATCTTCTTCGATCATTTCGGGCCGGTGCAGTTCATGGCGGGCAAGGGCATGGACGTGCGGCCGCATCCGCATATCGGGCTTGCCACCGTCACCTATCTCTTCGACGGCTCCATCATGCACCGCGACAGCGAGGGCAATATCCAGGAGATCCAGCCCGGCGCGATGAACCTGATGACCGCCGGCCGCGGCATCGCGCATTCCGAGCGGACACCCGACGTGCAGCGGCGCGACGGGCAGAAGATGCTGGGCCTGCAGAGCTGGATCGCGCTGCCGAAAAATTCCGAGGAGATCGCGCCGTCGTTCCAGCACTATGCCGCCGAAAGCCTGCCGACCGTGAAGGAGAACGGGTTCATCGCACGCATCATTGCGGGCTCGGCGTTCGGCGTGGCCTCGCCGGTAAGCCAGGTCTCGCCCTGGTTCTACACCGAGGTGACCGCGCAGGCGGGGACGAGCGTGCCGCTCGACCCCGACCATGAGGAGCGCGCGATCTATGTCGTCGAGGGCGAAGTCGAGATCGCAAACGAGCGCTATGAGGGACCGCGGCTCCTCATCTTCCGGCCCGGCGACCGCATCACCGTGAAGACCACGAGGCCGACGCGGATGATGTTGCTCGGCGGCGATGCGCTGGAGGGACCGCGGCATATCTGGTGGAATTTCGTCTCCTCCAGCAAGGAACGCATCGAACAGGCCAAACAGGACTGGAAAACCGGGCGATTTGCCGCTGTTCCGCAGGAACATGAGTTCATTCCGTTGCCGGAGTGAGCTAATCCCCCTGCTCCGGTCCGCAAGCCCAGCGGCCGAGCGGAGTGATCTCTGATGAATGCCATGCTTGCCAGCGATCTGCCCCTGCCCCGCATCGGGCGCGGCAAGGTGCGCGATATCTATGCCGTCGGCGACGACCGCGTGCTGCTGCTGACCACCGACCGCATCAGCGCCTTCGACGTCGTGATGGCCGAGACCATTCCGATGAAGGGCGCGGTGCTGACGCAGATCAGCGCCTGGTGGTTTCGGCGGCTCGAAGGCGTGGTGCCGCATCACATGATCAGCGCCGATGCCGACACGATCATCGCGGAAGTGCCGGCGCTGAAAAACCATCGCGCCGACATTCTCGGCCGCGCGATGCTGTGCAAGCGCACCACGGTATTTCCGATCGAATGCGTGATCCGCGGCTATATCTCCGGCTCGGCCTGGAAGGAATATTCGGCAAGCGGCACACTGGCGGGCGAGAAGCTGCCGGCGGGACTGACCGAGAGCGCCAAGCTCGAGCCTGCGATCTTCAGCCCGGCCACCAAGGCAGAGACCGGGCATGACGAGAACATCACGGTATCGCGCGTGCGCGAGATCGTTGGCGACGAGGTCGCGCACAAGCTCGAACAGATGGCGCGCACCGTCTATACGCTCGGCGAGAAGATCGCGCGCGGCCACGGCATCATCATCGCCGACACCAAGTTCGAGTTCGGCCGCGACAGGGACGAGCGCATCATCCTGATCGACGAAGTGATGACGCCGGATTCTTCCCGCTTCTGGGCGGCCGACGTCTACAAGCCGGGCGGGCCGCAGCCGAGCTTCGACAAGCAGCCGCTGCGCGACTATCTCGACGCCGAGCGCAAGGCCGGGCGCTGGAATGGCGATGCGCCGGCGCCGCCGCTGCCGGCGAGCGTGGTCGAGGCGACCAGCAGGCGGTACCTCGAGGCGTACCGACGCGTGACGGGCAGCGAATTGAAGATTTGAGCGCCTGGACCCAAAAGTCCCAAAACAACCCCATGCAAAGTAGAATGTCGCCCCGGCCTACTGCGCAATTGCGCACGGGGGTCCGGAGCCCATAGCCCCGACTGCGCATTGTTTGTAGAGGCGTCTACCGTCCTGCCTCATAGGTAGATCACGCGGTATGGCTCCCGGCCTGCGCCGGGACGACATGGGTGAATCCCTTTCACCCGACCTGAGCACAAACCTTTTGTCCGACCTCCTCCGCTTCGCCAGTGTCCCGCGCCAAAGCGGAGACACAGCATGCGGCAACTTACCTATGTCGGCGGCACCAGGATCGAGTGGTGGGATGTGCCGGAGCCGAAACTGCAAAAAGACGGCGACGCGATCGTGGCGCCGCTGGCGGTGACGCGGTGCGACCTTGATCTGACGATTGCCGGCGGCAAGTCCGGCCTTCCCGGGCCGTTCGCGCTCGGGCATGAGACCGCGGGACGCGTGGTCGATGTCGGCGCTGCGGTGAGAAATTTCGTGCCCGGCGATCTCGTCATCGTGCCGTTCCAGATCAGTTGCGGCGAATGCGCGTCCTGCCGGCGCGGCCACACCAATGCCTGCACCAGCGTGCCCTTCCGTTCGTCCTACGGGCTGAAGCCGGTGTGCGGCGTGGAATATGGCGGGGCGCTCTCCGATCTCATCCGCGTGCCCTTTGCCGATCACATGCTGGTGCGGCAGCCGAAGGGCCATGCGCTGTCGCAGACCGCGGGTCTTGCCGATGGTGCGACCGACGGTTTTTCCGCCGTCGCCAACTGGCTCAAGCAACGGCCGGGCGAAGAGGTGCTCGTCATCGGCGGGTTCGGACAATCGCTGTCGATGTTCGCGGTGCAGGCCGCCGTCAGCCGCGGCGCGCGGCGCGTCGTCTATCTCGACGACGATCCCGCCCGATTGGCGAAAGCCAAATCGCTCGGCGCCGAGGTGCATGAGGCACCGAAGGGACTCGCCATGGACCCGATCGGAAGATTCCCGATCGTGATCGACGCCGCCGCGACCGACGCCTCCATCCTGCTCGCCTTCCGCTCCGCGGAGCCGAACGGCATCTGCCAGCGCATGTATGGCGATTTCAACGAGACCACGCCGGTGCCGCTGCGTCACATGTACGGCGTCGGCATCACCTTTCGCGTCAGCCGTGTCAATGTCCGCGCCGATATGCCGGAGTGTCTCAAGCACGTCGAATGCGGGCACTTCCATCCCGAGCGCGTGATCACCCGCCGGGTCCGCTTCGAGGACGCGCATGAGGCGATCGGCGACCCCACCATCCGCGTCGCCTTCGTTCGCGATGGTGTTGATTGATTCTCAACCCTCCTGGTGAGGAGAATGAGCGGCTCAGCGCGCCCGCTCGCGATCCACCGACCCGGGCCAGTCACGGACCATGTCCATGCCATCGGGACCGTACTCGAGCTGGCCAACCATGGAATTGTAGTCGTTGACGACGGACCAGATGGCGCGCTCGTCATCGCTGCCGTTGCGCCATTGGCGCACCTTCGGCAGCAGTCCGAGCGAGCCGCCGGAGGCGTGTTCTGCCTTGGGTGAGGCGCGATACTCGTCAAACGCGCGGACGGCGCCTGCGAACTCGGCGACCGCGGCCTTCAATTCCTCGCTGCGTGCCTTCTCGGGCTTCCAGTCGAAGAACGGCGTCAGCTTCCCCGCCAGGGCGAGCACGCGGCGCGAATGCCAGAGATACTTCCGGCCGTTCGACGCCTCGATCATATCGATTTCTTTCGTGTCGAGCTTCTCGCTCAACGCGGACATCTGCTGCATCACCGCGTCGCGCGCGGCCAGCAGCGGCGGCACGATCTGGATCAGCCGGGCGTGATAGGCATGCCCGCCCTTGAAATCATCGTCCAAATAATCCTTGCGATCGTAATAGGCATTGGCCTCGTTCATGACGGCCGGGACCGGCTCGACGAGCTGGGCAAGCCCGGCGACGGCCGCATCGAGCTCGGGCAGAAGCGGCTCTTTCATCGCGTATTGGCGGGCGCGCGATGCCAGCGACAGCAACGCCTGCGGGTTGGTGGTGACGAGGCCCGGCGCGATCCGCTCGTTGCCCACGGGTCCCTTCTCGACGTCGACCCAGGAGGCATAGGCCGCCCAGCCATTGGCGACGGACATCAACTCGTTGCAGAGCGCGCTGTAGACCCGCTTCTTGGCCAGCAGCATGGTGAATTCGGGATCCTGCCTCGCGGCATTCAGCAGCCACACCGGCTCGCGCGGCACGGGGATGAGCAACAGCGATTGCGGCTTGACCACCGTCTGGCGATCGGCCAGCGGCGTCGTCCAGGTGGTTTGCGCGCGGGCGGGCGCAAGGCCGGCGAACAGCAGCGCGAGCGAAAACGCAAGCAAATGGCGTCGGGTCAGCATCAAAATCCACCTCGCGGACCGTGAACGCCCGTTAGTCGCGCCGGCGTGGAAGCGGGTTCGAGGCCTACAACGCGTCATTTTCCTGGCCCGTTTGATCTGCCTCATCCCACGTGAGCACGCCGCGATAGAATTGCCTGATGCCAGCCGCTAGGCTCAGGCCAGAAACGCAACCGGGAGGCGTCCATGTCCGAAGAAAACTCCGTCCTCGTCGACCGCGAGGGCGCGGTCACCATCATCTCCATCAACCGGCCGCATCGCCGTAACGCCGTCGATGGCGCGACCGCGCGCAAACTCTATGACGCCTTCCTCGCCTTCGATGCCGACAAGGAGGCCTCCGTCGCCGTGTTCACGGGCACCGGAGGCTCCTTTTGCGCCGGCGCCGATCTGAAGAAGGTGGCCGAGGGCGATCCCGAGAAGAAGCGCGAACTCGGCGGCTTCGACACCATCGCACCGATGGGGCCGAGCCGGCTGCGGCTGTCGAAACCCGTGATCGCCGCGGTCGAGGGCTTTGCGGTGGCCGGCGGCATGGAGCTCGCGCTATGGGCCGACATGCGCGTGGTCGCCGAGAACGCGACTTTCGGCATCTTCTGCCGCAGGTTCGGCGTGCCGCTGATCGATCTCGGCACCATCCGGCTGCCGCGACTGATCGGGCATTCGCAGGCGATGGACCTGATCCTGACGGGACGGCCGGTCGATGCGCACGAAGCCTATCGCATGGGGCTCGCCAATCGCCTGGTCGGCCGCGGCGAAGCCTGCGCACAGGCGATTGGCGAGCCCCATGCGATAGGCT
>JAKFVP010000262.1 GCA_021732175.1 Bradyrhizobium sp. | reverse complement strand
CCGCAGCGCGCCGACAGCGAGGCGTACGGGGCGCTGAAGCTGACGGCGTCCTCGCGCGGCGTGCTGCGCGGCGAGACCGAGGTGTGGCTGCGCGAGCAGGCCGCGACGACGAAAGGTCGCGCCGGCCGCACCGGTTCGCGGCGCGGCCAGACCGCGCCCTCGGCCAATGGCGGCGCGAAGAGCGATCCGGCGCTGCATGCGGCGCTGAAGGCGTGGCGGTCGGAGATCGCCCGCAGCCGCGGCGTGCCGGCTTATGTGGTGCTGCACGATGCCACCATCGACGGCATCGCCGCAACCAGGCCGGCGACGCTGGAAGCGCTGCGCGGCATCGCCGGGATCGGCGACAAGAAGCTCGAGCATTACGGCGAAGCGCTGCTCGCGCTGGTGCGCGCGAACGGGGCGTAAAACCCGGCACCGGCGCAGGATTTCGCGTTAGCGACAATACGCTTAAATTTGCACCCAATCGGCTAAGCACAGTTTTACAGCTCTGCCTCATCCTCTGAGATCGGAATGCTCCCTCGGGAGCTTGTGTCAGACAGGTCAACGACCAATGGGCTTGATGGATGCGAAATCGAAGGTGCAGCGCGAACCGCGGCGGCAGCTCCGCAATCGCACCACCTGGATCAGCTTCGGCGAGGGCGAAGCGAAGCGCGAATGCACCGTGCTCGACGTCTCGCCCGGCGGCGCCAAGATCGTCACGGACGTCGCGATCGACGTGCGCGACCGCTTCGGACTGACACTGACGCCCGAACATCCCGGCCGCTACGAATGCGAGGTGGTCTGGCGCCGCGGCAAGACCTACGGCGTGAAGTTCGTTCAGTAAGCCGCGTCCGACTTCGCCTCTCCCCGCGCGCGGGGAGAGGCCGGAACGCATGCAGCGAAGCGCAATGCGATCCGGGTGAGGGGGAGTCTCCGCGCACGCCGCTAGCAGTCGAATCTGTAGAAGCAGCCCCTCACCCCTGCCCTCTCCCCGCAAGAGCGGGGCGAGGGAGAAGAAGCAATCCCGCCGCTTACATGCTCCGCGCCGACATATCAACCCGCGTCGTCGCCGGCACCGCTTCGAGCGCGGCGCGAACCTCGCGGGCGTTCTTCAATGCGCGGCGGATGAAGGGATCCTCGGAGTCCCGGTTGAGCGTGAGCAGCTTGCTGCAATTCTGGCAATTGATCTGGAAGCCGTCGCGCACGCGGGATGCGCGCTCGCGAAACATCCTGGAACAACCCGGGCACCTGATTTTCACCTTGTCGTCGATCACTGCATGGCCTCCATTTGCGAGGCCGTCAGGATGACCCGCACCGGCTTTCGATCGCGCTAAGCCGGTTCCCGGTATTTGAGCGAGCAAATCGCTTCAATTTGATTTCAGCTTCACGTAGTGGCCGGGAGCGGGCTCGATGACGCGATAGGTCGCGTTGCCGGCCTCTGCGGGGGCGGCGACCGTGCCGGTGGAGTGCCGCTTCAGCCAGGCGTCCCAATCGCCCCACCAACTGCCCTGATGCTCGACCGCCTTGTCGAGCCAGGCATCGGCATCGCCGCTGACATCGTCGTTGATCCAGTGGCTGCGCCGGTTCTTGGCCGGCGGATTGATCACGCCTGCGACATGACCGCTCGCGGCCAGCACGAAGCGCCGCTCCGAACCCATCAGATCCTTGGTGAGGTAGGCGCTCTTCCAGGGCACGATGTGGTCCTCGCGCGAGGCCAGGATGTACAGCGGCGCCTTCACCTTGCGCAAATCGATGTCCTCGCCGCATTGCGTGGTCCGGCCGGGCTCCCTGATCTTGTTCTCCAGATAGGTGTTGCGGGTGTACCAGCAGTACATCGGGCCCGGCAGGCTGACGCTGTCGGAGTCCCAGTACAGGAGATCGAAGGCGTCGGGCGGCGCGCCCTTCATGTAGCTGTCGACGACATAGCGCCAGATCAGATCGTTGGCGCGCAAGGTACCGAAGGTGAAGGCGAGCTCCTTGCCGGGCAGGATGCCGCCATTGCCGATCGTAGCTTCCCGCAGCACGACATGGCCCTGATCGATCAGGAGCCCGATGTCGCCGGTATCGCGAAAATCCACCATGGTGGTGAGCAGCGTGACGGTCGCAAGCTTGTCCTCGCCACGCGCCGCCAGCACGCCGGCCGCGCAGCTCAGGATGGTGCCGCCGACGCAGAAGCCGAGCGCATGGACCTTGTCGACGCCGGTGATCTCGCGCACGACATCAACTGCCTTCAGCGGACCGAGGCTGAGATAGTCGTTCCACGTCAGATGCCCGATCTCGGGCACCGCGCTGCGCCAGGAGATGAGAAACACCTGGTGGCCCTGCGCGACGGCGTATTCGACGAACGAGTTGCCCTTGCCGAGATCGAGCAGATAGTACTTGTTGATGCAGGGCGGCACGATCAGGAGCGGGGTCTTCTCCACCTCCGCCGCGACCGGTGTGTACTGGATGAGCTGGATCAGCTCGTTCTCGTAGATGACGGAGCCGGGCGTATTGGCGAGATTGCCGCCGACCTCGAACTTGGACTCGTCGACCCGCGTGATCCGTCCCTTCTGGAGATCCTCCATCAGATTGTTCATGCCGGCGGCAAGGCTGGCCGAACGGGTCTGGATCGCGGTGCGGATCACTTCCGGATTGGTGGCGGGGAAATTCGACGGGCTCATCGCGTCGATGAATTGCCGCGCGTAGAACTTCAGCTGCATTCGCGTCCGGTCATCGACCTGGGCCTGCTCGACAAAGTCCGTGAGCTGCTTCGAGCTCAGAAGATACGACTGCTTGAGCAGATCGTAATAGGGCGTCTGCGCCCAGGCATCGTCCTTGAAGCGGCG
Source organism: Bradyrhizobium sp. (assembly GCA_021732175.1). Taxonomy (GTDB): domain Bacteria; phylum Pseudomonadota; class Alphaproteobacteria; order Rhizobiales; family Xanthobacteraceae; genus Bradyrhizobium. The sequence continues at coordinate 4,591 of JAKFVP010000262.1, read as the reverse complement.
GTCGCCCTTGCCCGGCTCGATATTGCCTTCGACGCCGAGCGCCTTGACCAGGGTCGTGTTCCAGAACTTCCAGAACTGCAGCACCGCATCGCGCTGCAGATTGGCGGCGGCGACGAAGGGCGAGGTCTCGCGCTCGGCTGCTGTCTTGTCGGCCAGCCCCATGGCCGCGGCCATGGCGTCGTCGAACTGCTTGAACGACTGCTGGCCAGCCTGCATCAGGCTTTCCAGATAGGCCGACGGATCCTGCGGCGACCGCGGGCTTTCCATATGACGCTCCGGCGATTACTCAACTGACGATAGCAGTGTCGCCTGTCGGGCGGCAGATTCAAAGAGACGATCGTCATTCGAAATGCCGCATCCCTTTCGCGCTGCAACAAGGAACATCACGCGATCCTCGCCCGGCGGGGCCGCTTGCACATGGGAATTCCGGACTGTAGTCCTGCCTCATGGGGGTAAGACTCTACTGGGTGGTTTTCGCGATCATCGTCGCGGGCGCGATCGGCTTGAGAGCGTTCTGGACATACGCGCTCCAGCTCCCCTTCGTGACGTCGGACAGCCCGAGCTATTTGCGTCCGCTCGCCGAACACTGGTGGCTGCCGATATCGGCCCGGCGAACCGCCGGGCTGCCGTTTCTGATATCGATATCGCTGCAGGCCTTCCGGCATCCGGTGGGGATCCTGATCGTCAACAACATGCTGGCCATCGGAAGCGGCATCCTGCTGGCAATCGCGATCAGGAACGTGCTGAGGCAAAACCTGTTGTCGCTCATTGCGCTGTTTGTCGTCACCTTCACTTCCAAGGATCTGGCGCAGGAGTATCTGCTGATGACGGAGCATTGCTCGCGCGTGCTCTTCATCGTCTATGCGGCGCTCATGCTGTGGGTGTTTCAGAACCCCCGCCGGTATTGGCTGGCCGCGCTGGTCGGCCTCATCACCGCGCTCAACATTCTCGTCAAGCCGGACGCCATCGTTCTGATCGTCGCGACACTGCTGGCATTCGCGGCAGCGTTCGGGGTGCTGGCGAAGAGGCGGCGCGATTTTGCCATTGCCGCAGCAATATTCCTCTTGACGACGATCGTTCCATTGCTGGTCTACATGGCGGAGTTCAAGCGGCAGTTCGGAACCTTCGATTTGACCCAGGCCGGGGGCAGGAACCAGTTCTCTCACGTCGGCCACCTGATCCTGCTCGATGGCGGCAAGCATCCGGAGCTCAAGGCAAGACTGAAACCCCTCATCGAACCCTACAAACGCGACTATGCAGACAAGCGCGACTACCAACCGAACTGGTTGATCAACGGAACGGCCACCCCCGCGCTCAAAAACGACTTTGGCGACAGCAATCCCAAAGACGAGGTGCTGGAATATGTGCGCTCGCGCTATCCTGAGTTCACGGATCGCTGGATTGACGAGGTGTACGGAGACCTCGCCCGCGAAGCGATGATGACGCATCCAGTCGAATTTCTACGATACGCCACCGAGCGAGGCGCTTATCTCTGGCAGCGGGGGTACAGCTTCGTCTACTACGAGATATTCCCCACGCACGCCCACTTTGATCAGCACCGGAGCGATCGCAGCTTCATGCGCAACCGGATGTATCGGCTCTACGGCGAGGACGAGCCGCCTTGCGGGCCGGAGGCGAGGCCGCCCGGCAAGGCAGCGGGCCCCCTTGCGGCGGTGTTTTCGAAGGAGATCCTGCTCTGCTCGCCGCTGCCATATGACGACCAGGCGGTCGTCAACGCTGCAAAACGGGTTGGCGCGGCTTACGAGCTTGTCACAGCGCCGTTCGCAGCCGTCTTCGGCTACATCCCGCGCGCCGGCGCGGCAGCCGCGATCCTTGGCGCCTTGTTGCTGCTATTCCGATCGAGCACCGGCGCAGGCACCTATGCGTTCGGCCTGCTGCTTTGCCTTGTCGTTCTCGGCTACACCATGCTTCACGGCCTGATCAATGTGGCAGAGGCCAGCCGAATGGTCAGCAATGTGCAGGACTTCGTGATCCTGGCCTCGCTGTGCTTCATTTTCAGCCTGGGCTGCATGCTGCGGGATCTGGCGCGTCGCCGCGTCCCGGGTTAAGCCCGCCGCCTCAGGTCTCGAGCTGCTGGATCGTCATGTTGGCGTGGCGGATGCGCACGCTGAGCTCGCGGCCGAGCGCCTGCAGCAGTTTGATGGCGATGTCCGGATGCTGCCGGGCCGGCAATCAATATGGTTCGCCGATGCCGGGCAAGCGCCTCGCCTCAGTCAGCACAATCGGCAGGCACCTGCATTTACAATTGGTTAACCAAAACTGGCCCGCCGTTTGCAGTGCAATATGCGACAGCACAACGGAGTGCACCAATGCTACCTGACCTATTGCTTGTTTGGGCCCTTTTCCTGGGAGGATTGACCTTCCTCGCGATGGCCGCCCCGTAGGGCAGGCATCGATCGGCCCAATTGCTGGGCAAGGCTGCACGGCGCGCGAGCGCCCAAGCCGCGGGCATATCAGCCAAGTTGTGCATACAATCGAGGTCGCTCCGGCGCGGCCTATTGATCGTCCGACACCGGCGAAACCCCGCCCTGTTCCAGACACTGGATGATATAGGCCGCCTTGTCGCGCGGGAGAATCTGCGCGTCCGCTGCCTTGATGCGGCACGCCTTCAGCGCTTTCAGCCTTGCGCGGCGGCGCACCGACTCCAGCGGCTCGCGGGTGATCTTCTGCATCGTGGACGGCTGGCCATCGGTCTGGAACTGCAATTCGTAGGTGCGGCCTGCCATGTCGGTGGCAGTGCAGGAAACCGACTTGATCAACTTGCTCTCGATGTCGCCGAGTTGCATGCAAAGGCCCGTCGACGGCTCGACGCGCGGCACGCGAACGCCGCCGACCAGCGGACGATCCCTGGAAACGAGCAGTACCTGATCGATCGTCAGTTCGTAGAAATCGTTCTTGTCGCGGCGCGCCTTGTCGCCGGAGAAGGAGACGATGCGGTTCTTGTCGGCGGGATCGTCGACGGCGATGGTGAAATAGGCCCGCCCGCTTTCGCCATGGAAATACTTCACCGCGCGGCATGGCAAATTCTGGCCTGCGGCGCGGAAGACCGTGCACTTGCCTGACAGGGTGACGATCATGTCGATGTCGTAGACCTCGTCGCCGGTGGCGGCGGCAGCGCGAGCGGCTGACAGGAAGGCAGCAAGGCAGAGGATGGCCGGGATGAGGATGAGGCGGCGAGAGCGCATCGCTAATCCGTAAATGGCCCGGCCGGGCCTGTCCAGCAGGCCGGAGGCGGCGGGGTCATCGCTTTCCTTCGATGGCAATCTCGACCAGAAATGGCCGATTTGCGGCCACGGCGGCCTTGAGCGCCGGCGCAATATCGTCGGCCTTCTCCACCCTGACGGCCTCGACGCCCATGCCGGCGGCAAGATGCACGAAGTCGAGATCGGGCCCGATCAGGTCCATCTGCTGATAGGGATGCTGTGTGCCGGGCTGAAAGTTCTGACGCCAGACATCGACATTGTGCTTGAGGATCCGGTACTGCCGGTTCGCCAATACCACGAAGACGATCGCGAGCTTGTGGTGCGCGGCCGACCACAGCGACTGGATGCTGTACATCGCCGAGCCATCGCCCGACACGGCAACCACCGGACGATCGGGCATTGCGACCTTGACGCCGATGGCGCCGGCGAGGCCCTGGCCGATGCCGCCGCCGCGGCCGCCGAAATAATCGCCGAAACCGCGATAATCGAAGGCGCGCGCCAGATCGAGGCTGGCGGTGATGCTCTCATCGACGATGACGACATTGTCGGGCAGGCCGCGCCGCAGCTCCGCCGTCACGCGCGGCATCGAGGTCGGCTCGCGAGTCCAGGCTTTCTCGAGCCTTGCCTTGTAGGCTTCCTTGTCCTGCGCCCGGGCTTGCGCAATCGCCGCGTTGCGGCGTTGTGCTGTCGCCTTGAATTCCGCCGATGCGCCGGCGCGCACGGCTTCGGTCAGCGACGTGAGGCTCGCGCCCATCTCGCCGACGAGGCCGGCATCGAGGCGATGATTGACGGCGAGGCGCTCTGGCGATTGCTCGATCTGCAGAACGGCCGCGCCCTTCGGGAAGTATCCGCCTTCGGTGTACCAGATGTCCTCGAAGAAGGGACCACCGATCAGCAGCACGAGGTCGGCGCCGTCGAGCGATTTTCGGATCTGCGCCGCATCGCCGGGCAGCGAGGCGCGGTAATTGGGATGGGGGGTCGGGAACGAGACGTGATGCTTCAGTCCTTCGAACCAGACGGGCGCGCCGACCTGCTCGACGAGTGCGACCAATGCTTCCGTTGCTTTCGCGCGGGCGACGTCGTCGCCGACGACGATCACGGGATTGCTCGACTTCAGAAGTAGCGCGGCAAGCGCGGCAACGCCTTTCGGATCGGGCGCGGCCGAGCGCCACAGTCTATCGGGCGCGCCGGCGCCTAGTTCTGTCTCCTGCTCCAGCACGTCGATCGGCAGCGCGACGAACACCGGACCTTGCGGCGCGTCGGTCGCGACCTTGAAGGCGCGGCGCAGCACGGCTGCGATCTCGTCGGCGCGTTCGATCTGCACGCTCCACTTGGTGACGGGCGCGGCAATCGCGACTAGATCGTGG
>JAKFVP010000159.1 GCA_021732175.1 Bradyrhizobium sp. | reverse complement strand
ATGTGAAACTTCCGCCGGGCTACTGGATCACCTGGGGTGGTCAGTCCGAGAATCTCGCCGCGGCGCGCCAGCGCCTCGCGCTCGTGGTGCCCGCCTGCTTCGTAATGATCTTCCTGCTGCTGTTCAGCGCCATGGGCTCGGTGCGCGATGCGGCGCTCGTGTTCAGCGCCATCCCTTTGGCATTGACCGGCGGCGTGCTGGCGCTGTGGCTGCGCGGCATGCCGTTCTCGATCTCGGCTGCGGTCGGCTTCATCGCGCTGTCGGGCGTTGCCGTGCTCAACGGTCTCGTGATGCTGAGCTTCATCCGCCAGCTCCGCGATCAGGGCCTGCCCCTCGCCCGCGCCATCGAGGAAGGTGCGTTGACCCGCTTCCGCCCGGTCATCATGACCGCGCTGGTCGCTTCGCTGGGCTTCCTGCCGATGGCGTTCGCGACCGGCACCGGCGCCGAAGTGCAGAAGCCGATTGCCACCGTCGTCATCGGCGGCCTGATCAGCGCGACCCTGCTGACGCTCGCCGTGCTGCCGGCGCTGTACATGCGGTACGGCAGAGCGAAGGAGACGGCAGTGGCGGGGGAGGGTGCGGTGTCGCCGGGCCCGGCGGAGTGATCTCGCTCCATCCGTCATTCAGGGGCGCCGCAAAGCGGCGAGCCCGGAATCCATAACCACAGGCGGCGCTTGGGTCGAAGACTGGTCGAGCTATTCTTTGAAACAACACGCTGTTGTGGCTATGGATTCCGGGCTCTCGATTCGCTCGCCCCGGAATGACGAAAATCAACTTCGGAAATACGAAATATCCTATTGACTATTCCGTAAATCGGAACTATCTTCCGACTCAGCCCGTGCCGCCATGAGGGGCGCTTCGCGGTCGTCACGAAACGTGGCGCGGGTTGCGATGGACGCTTGCGGCGTCAGGTGTTTCGGCACCCGGCGAAGCGCCAAGAGCGTACGGCGAAATCGTGTGGACCTGGCGCCGCGACCCTGGCGTCTATCCGGCCCGCCTGTGCGGGCTCGGCAACGGGGGCAACAAAGGCCGTTCCCCGGGGTGAGCACGTATAAGCCGTCAACCCATTGCGCGGGGAAGGCCGGGATGTCCTGGCTGTACCTGTTGGACCGTGTGCGTTTCTTTCTACCCATCTGCACACGGAGCTCGCGGGTGCCAGCCGGCGCCCGGCCTTCCCTGCGCCCTCTGATTTCGGAGGGAGCAATGAAGACGCAAAACCTCGGGCAGTCCATGCCGCGGGAACACTTACCTGCGTTTGGGGCCGGACCGGTTCCCCCATCCCCTAACCCGCTGCCTGCGGCTACATTTCCAGCCCGGAATTCCCCTTTGGTAACCTGCTGTTAACCCAGATTATCGTTTGGTTAGGAGCACAAAAGTCGCGTGGGTCAGCCTTCGTTTTGACATGTTGGCAGGGGAATCCGACCCGGCTTTTGGACGGGCCCCCAACGACACAATGAAAAGACTCTCGCGCTGGTGCGCGTGTCACCACGTCTGATGCGTGACTGTGGTACGGGCGGCCATTGCTCCCGGACATCTTGGGGATCTTGAGAGGACACTGCCGATGAATCCCGCAGACGTGGCCGCCTTGCCGATGCCGGCTGCCGACGTATCGCTGATCGCACTGTTCTGGCAGGCGCATTGGGTCGTGAAGGCCGTGATGATGGGCCTGCTCGCCTGCTCGGTCTGGGTCTGGGCGATCGCGATCGACAAGATTTTCCTGTATTCGCGCACGCGCCGCGCCATGGACCGGTTTGAGCAGGCCTTCTGGTCCGGCCAGTCGATCGAGGAACTCTATCGCGCGCTGTCCGCAAAACCGACGCAGTCGATGGCGGCCTGCTTCGTCGCGGCCATGCGCGAGTGGAAGCGCTCCTTCGAAAGCAACTCGCGTTCGATTGCGGGGCTGCAGGCCCGCATCGAGAAGGTCATGAACGTCTCGATCGCCCGCGAAGTCGAGCGGCTGGAGCGTCGTCTGCTGGTGCTGGCGACCGTCGGGTCCGCGGGTCCGTTCGTCGGCCTGTTCGGCACCGTCTGGGGCATCATGTCGAGCTTCCAGTCGATCGCCGCCTCGAAAAACACCTCGCTGGCCGTGGTCGCTCCCGGCATTGCGGAGGCCCTGTTTGCCACCGCGATCGGCCTGATCGCCGCAATTCCGGCGACAATTTTCTATAACAAGTTCATCTCGGAGGTGAACCGCCAGGCCCAGCGACTGGAGGGCTTTGCGGACGAGTTTTCGGCGATTCTGTCGCGCCAGATCGACGAGCGGGCCTAACATGCCCCAGACAACGGTCGGGATGCAGCGGTATCATATGGTGGCAACGGCGGTGAGCACCATATCATGGGCATGAACATGGGCGCTTCGGGTGGCGGTGGCCGCCGCCGGGGCGGGCGCAAGGCCGTCATGGCCGAGATCAACGTTACGCCCATGGTGGACGTGATGCTGGTCCTGCTGATCATTTTCATGGTCTCGGCGCCGCTTTTGACCGTCGGCGTGCCGCTCGACCTGCCGCAGACCCAGGCCAAGAGCCTGGAGCAGGACAAGACCCCGCTTCAGCTCTCGGTGGATATCAAGGGCAAGATCTTCATCAACGACACCGAGGTGTCGATGAGCGAGCTTGTCCCTAAATTAAAGGCGATTACGGACGCCCGCGGGGGCTTCGAAGAGCGTATATTCATGCGGGCCGACAAGAAGGCCGATTACGGAACCGTGGCCAGGGTGATGGGGCAGTTGTCGGGTGCTGGGTTCAAGCGCCTGGCGCTGGTCACCGAGGTGGAGCAGGGGTCCTAGACGAACGTGAACTTCAAGGTCGACAAGACGCTTGTTGCCTCGATCGCCCTCCACGTCGCCGTGATCGTGGTGGGCCTCGTCACGTTTTCGACCAAGGCGTACATGACGACGCCTGAGGAGTCGCTGCCGGTCGACATCGTTTCGGCCGACCAGCTCGCCAAGGTCATGGCCGGCATGAAGACCGGCAAGAAGGAAAATCCAAAGCCGCTGGTCGAGAAGGTCGCCGAGGCGAAGCCCGCCGACGACACCGTCGGCAAGATCGACGACAAGAAGCCGCCCGTCGTCACCGAGACCGCGCCGCCGCCGCAGCCGAAGGTCGAGGAGAAGCCGGTCGAGAAAAAGCCCGATCCGCCGAAGCCGGTCGCCGAGAAGCCGAAGGAAGAGCCGAAGCCGATCGAGAAGAAGCAGGAGCCGCCGAAGGTCGATCCGATCGCGGAAGCCCTGAAGAAGGAAGAGAAGAAGCAGCCGCCGAAGCCGCAACAGCAGGCCGCCAAGCCGCCGGAGGCGCCGAAGCCGAAGATCGTCGAGCGCCACTACGATGAGACGAAGATCGCCGAGCTGCTCAACAAGCGCGATCCGTCGCGCCAGGCGATCACGGGCGAGACGCTTAATTCGAATGCGTCGCTCGGACTGTCGAAGGGCCGGGCGTTGGACAACTCCGCCACCTGGGGCTCGATGTTCCGCCACCAGGTCGAGGCTTGCTGGAAGAAACCGTATGGCGGTGTCGAGCAGGAACGGCCGGAAGTTGCGTTCAATATCCGCCTGACAAAGGAAGGCAAGCTGGAAGCGATGCCGACGCCTGAGGGCACGCCTTCGACCACCTATGCCCGCGCCTATCAGGAGAGCGCGATGCGCGCGATCATCGCGTGCCAGCCATATAAATTGCCCGCGCAGTTCTTCGAGGAATGGAAGGCCTTCGTGCCGGTCTTCCAGGAACGCCCGATCTGATGCCCTCTTGATGCAAGTTGAAGTGACCGATGAGCGACCCAATCAAGCGCAACACATTGCTCCTTCCCAATCGCCGGCAGTTGTTGTCCGGAATGGCGGCGCTTGGCGCGGCGGCGGCGTTGCCGGCGCGCGATGCATTGGCGCAGAAGCGCATCACCATCACCGAAGGCGAGTTCGCGCCGCTGCCGATCGCGATCCCGAATTTCGCGCCGGGCACGGCGGCCGACGGCGAGGTCGGCGCCGGCGTCACTTCCGTCATCACCAACAACCTCAAGCGCAGCGGCTTGTTCAATCCGATCGACCAGGCCGCCTATATCGACCGCGCGGTGAATGTCGATCAGGCGCCGAACTTCCAGAACTGGAAGACCATCAACGCGCAGGCGCTGGTGACCGGGCGCATGACGCGCCAGAGCGACGGCCGCCTCAAGGCTGAATTCCGCCTCTGGGACGTCAACACCGCGCAGCAGCTTGCCGGCCAGCAATATTTCACCTCGCCGGAATCCTGGCGGCGCATCGCCCACATCATCTCCGACCAGATCTACGAGCGCCTGACCGGCGAAAAAGGCTATTTCGACAGCCGCGTCGTGTTCGTCGACGAGACCGGCTCGAAGGAGCGCCGCGTCAAGCGGCTGGCGCTGATGGATCAGGACGGCGCCAACGTGCGCTACCTGACGCGCGGCAGCGACCTCGTGCTGACACCGCGCTTCTCGCCGTCGAGCCAGGAAATCACCTATATGGAGTTCGGCCAGGGCGATCCGCGCGTCTATCTCTTCAACATCGAGACCGGCCAGCGCGAGATCGTCGGCAATTTCCCGGGCATGTCGTTCGCGCCGCGCTTCTCGCCGGACGGCCAGCGCGTCATCATGAGCCTGCAGCAGGGCGGCAATTCCAACCTGTTCGTGATGGACCTGCGCTCCAAGACCACGACGCGCCTCACCGACACGCCGGCAATCGACACCTCGCCGTCCTACGCGCCCGACGGCTCAAAACTGTGCTTCGAGTCCGATCGCGGCGGCAAGCCGCAGATCTATGTGATGCCGGCGGGTGGCGGCGCGGCGCAGCGCGTCTCCTTCGGCGAAGGCTCCTACTCGACGCCGGTTTGGTCGCCGCGCGGCGATTACATCGCCTTCACCAAGCAGGGCGGCGGACAGTTCGCGATCGGCATCATGAAGACCGACGGCTCGGGCGAGCGCATCCTGACCTCGGGCTATCACAATGAAGGCCCGACCTTCGCGCCGAACGGCCGCGTGGTGATGTTCTTCCGCGAGCCGGGCGGCAATGGCGGCCCGTCGCTGTACACGGTCGATATTTCCGGCCGCAACGAACAGCGCGTGCCGACGCCGGGCTTTGCGTCCGACCCGGCGTGGTCGCCGCTATTGTCCTAGCCGCGGCTGCGCTTCGGGCAGGACGGAAGTCTCGGTGTTCGACGCGCAATCCCTGAGCAGGCCGCTGAAATAGCCGTGGGTGATGTGGGCGATCTTCGGGTAGGGATCGCGCGTCATCAACAGGCGATGCAGTTCGCCGAGCCGGAAGCAGGGCACGCTCGGGAACAGATGATGCTCGAGATGGTAGTTGAGGCCCCACGGCGCGATCAGCCACAGCTCCCAGAACGGAGCCAGCACGGTGCGGCTTTCGTTCAGCACGTTCTCGTGCTCGACCGCATAATGCTCCGCAACGCTGCGGATGTAGCGGATGGCCAGGAACACCGTCAGCAGCGGCACCACCCAGTAAAGCAGGAGGAGCTTCCAGAAGCCCAGCATGATCGAGGCGAACAACAGCGCTGCAAAGAAGAACAGCCGCGCGCGGGCGACCGCCGCCGGAATGTCGCGCGTCTCCTTGTTCTTGTGGAAGCCGAACACCGCGGTGGGCGTCTTCAGTCCCGACAGATACTGCATGATGTACATCAGCACCTTGCGCGGCGGGGCGGGGAATTCATATTCGATCAGGCCGCAATTGCGCCGCCAGTCCGGATCGTTCTCGCTGTTGAGCTCGCGGTGATGCGCAAAATGCGTGTTGCGATAGCCCGCCATCGAGCTCGAGGTCGGCAGCGCGAGAAGCTCGCCGACGAAGTCGTTGAGCGGGCGGTTGGCATAGCCGCGGTAGTGCGCGGCGTCGTGCATCAGGGCGCCGAGGCCGTTGATGCGCGAGCCGATCACGATGACCGCCAGGATATAGGTCACCGGGTTCCACCAGGTCACGCTGATCCAGACCGCGGCGACGATCAGGCCTGCCTCCAGCAGGGCGGCCGCGGTGAACTTCACGCTGTCGATCTGGGAAAGTTCGCGAATTTCGTCCCTGGTGAGCAGGCGCGGGATGTCCCGCACACAATCGTCGCCAAGCTTCGCCGAGCGAGCAACCACCGCCTCGGTCATTTCGGGTAACTCCACAAACGCACACTGTTGAGGGTGCAAGATACAGCCAAAGGGCCGTTCTACCTATACGCGTTAACCCCCCGTTAAGGCCGAATTTTAACGTCTGGTTAACTGCCGCCGGCCACAGCCGAATTGCGCCGGAACGGAACGCGCGTCCCGGTTGCGGTCGTTCGGCCGCAAAACTGGCAATGGCAGGCCATGCGGACGCTATGCGGCATACCGCCACCCGCGAAGCCTGCTTTTCCGTTCACCCGGCAATGCTTGCCTAGCTTGCTGATTTTTAAGGCAGAATTTCCGATATCAAATGCGAAAACAACGTCTCGCTAACGATGTTCACTCAGAAAGGCTTCATCTCGGGACGATACAAACGACCAACCCGAAAAGGCGAGCGCGTGGCCAATGCAGTTGGTCGAAACAAAAAAGCGAAACGGCCAGGATGAATTGGAGCCCGTGCTTTACGCGGCTCTGATTGATTCAATGCTGCAGAATTTCTGGCCGATGTTCATCGGCGCAGTTTCTGCGGGCTCCGCTGCCGTGATGACCGCGCTGAAGACCGGCAACGTCCTGCTGTGGCCGTGTGCGATCCTGATCGTCGGTATCGGCACCATCCGCGCCTTCCACATGAGGAAGTATGAGCGCCGCACCTCGGTGCTGACCTTCGAGCAGGCCAAGCATCTGGAACCCCGCTACGCGATCGGCGCCATGACCTATGCCGCCATGCTCGGCATCTGGTGCTTCGTCACCATCGTCGGCAGCGACGACACCATTGCGCATCTGCTCTGCGTCTCGGTCACCGTCGGCTACACCGCCGGTGGCGCGGCGCGCAACTACGGCCGCCCCAAGCTCATCCAGTATCATATCCTGCTGGCGTGCGGCCCGATGTCGGCGGCGCTCGTGCTGGAGGGCGACCCCTATTACATCGGCCTTGCCATCCTGCTGTGCCTGTTCTTCTTCGGCCTCAAGGGCCTCAACCTCGGCCTGCATGAAATTTTCGTCAAGGCGCTGACCTCGAGCTTCCGCGAGGCTGCGCTCGCCGGCCAGTTCGACACCGCGCTCAACAACATGCCGCATGGCCTGTGCATGTTCCGCGCCGACGGCAGGCTGGCGGTGATGAACCACCGCTTCAGCGAGATGATGAACCTGTCCGACGATCTCGTGCAGCGCGGCGCCAGCGCGGCCGACATCATCGACGCCTGTATCGTCGCCGGATCGGTTTCACCGGCGAGCGGCAAGATGATCCTGGCCGAGATCGAGAATACCCGCACCCGCGACATGATCACGACCGATCCGGATCCCTCGCGCGGCCGCTATATGTC
>JAKFVP010000632.1 GCA_021732175.1 Bradyrhizobium sp. | reverse complement strand
GCCGACCCCGGGCGAAATCCTCGCCGGCATGAGCGACAATACCGTCGGCGGCGAGAAATACGACCGCGAATGGCCCGAGCGGGCGAAGGCGACCATGTGGTAGCCGGGTCCGGCGCTCCGATGCGGCAGTGACCGTAGAACTACTGAGCCGGGTTAACCGCCGCGTGAGCTTTTGCGCTCTACAATCGCCGGAAGAATCAGAATAGACCGCCGGCCATTTGCCGGCGCGATCTGCCCTTGCTCATTGTTGAATCAGCCGGTCGCTGTCCCCGTGCCGCGTGCGCAGACGGACGATCGCTTTTGCCCGGAATATCGCCATGTCGAAACTGTCCATCCGCTTCAAGATCATGTCCGTCCTGATTGTGCTGGTGGCGGCGCTGGCCGGCGTCGGCATCATGGCGATCGGCACCATGCGCAATATCAACAGCCACACCGTCGAGATCGCCGAAAACTGGCTGCCCAGCGTTCGTGCGCTGGGCTCGCTGCGCGCCGACATCAACGAGATCCGCGTCGTCATTCGCCTGCACCTGATGCAGGAGGCCGCCGAGAGCAAGCAGGCGGCGGAAAAGCGCATGGCCGGTCTCGTCGACCGCGTCGAAGCGACGCGCAAGAGCTATGAACAACTGATTTCCACAGCTGAGGAGCGGTCCATCTACGAGCAGTGGGCGAAGGCCTGGAAGGACTATATGGCCAGTGTCGACGAACTGCTGGCGCTGTCGCGCAAGAGCGCCGGTCGTTTCCCGGTCGAAGCCAACGAGATGTTGCAGACCAAGGTGGCGAAGATGGCCCAGGCCGCCGATCCTCTGCTGCAGAAGCAGATCGAGCTCAACAATCAGGGCGCGGAAGGATCGACCAGGCAGGCGGCCGACAGCTACCGCACCATCTTTGCCGTGCTCCTGGGCATCATCGTCGTATCCGTGCTGATCGCGATCGTCGCCGCCTGGCTTCTGGTGCGCGACGTTTCGCAGGGCATCGCCGCGATCATCCGGCCGATGCAGGCGCTGGGCGATGGCGACCTGTCGGCCGAAGTCACCCATCGCGGTGAAAAGACCGAGATCGGCGCGATGGCCGATACGCTGCAGATCTTCAAGGAAGCGCTCGTCGCCAAGCGGGCGGCCGATGAAGCCGCCGCGCGCGAGGCCGAGACCAAGATCGAGCGCGCCCGCCGCGTCGATACCATCACGCGCAACTTCGAGGCCATGATCGGCGAGATCGTCGACACCGTTTCGGCGGCCTCGACCGAACTGGAGGCATCCGCCTCCACCCTCAGCGGCACCGCGGCGCGCGGGCAGGAGCTTGCCACCGTGGTGGCATCCGCGTCGGAGGAGGCTTCGGCCAACGTGAATTCCGTCGCATCGGCCACGGAAGAGTTGTCGTCTTCCATCACCGAGATCAGCCGGCAGGTGCAGGATTCCGCGCGGATGGCAGCGGAAGCCGTCGACCAGGCGCGCCGCACCAACGAGCGCGTCAACGAGCTGTCGCAGGCGGCAGCCCGCATCGGCGACGTCGTCGAACTCATCAACACCATCGCCGGCCAGACCAACCTGCTGGCGCTGAACGCCACGATCGAGGCCGCGCGCGCCGGCGAAGCGGGCCGCGGCTTCGCCGTGGTGGCGCAGGAGGTCAAGGCGCTGGCCGAGCAGACCGCCAAGGCCACCGGCGAGATCGGGCAACAGGTGTCCGGCATCCAGACCGCCACCCATGATTCCGTGAGCGCGATCGAGGAGATCAGCGGCGCGATCGGAAGGCTTTCGGAAGTGTCGTCGGCGATCGCCGCCGCCGTCGAGGAGCAGGGCGCCGCCACGCAGGAAATCTCGCGCAACGTGCAGCAGGCCTCGCACGGCACGCAGCAGGTTTCCGAAAGCATCACCGACGTGCAGCGCGGGGCGGTCGAGACCGGCTCGGCTTCGACGGAGGTGTTGTCGGCCGCCAGATCGCTGGCGGGCGACTCAACGCGCCTGAAGGACGAGGTGAAGAGTTTCCTGGAGGCGGTGCGGGCGGCCTAGTGGCCGCCGCCTGCCGACGCTAGGCAAGCGTTCCCAGGATCGATTCCGAGGTCTCGCGGATATGCCGCTCGAGCAGGGCGGTCGCCTTCTGTGCGTCCCGCGCTACCGTGGCCTCCATGATTGCGCGATGCTCGGTACCTTTCCGGGTCGGGCTCTTCTCCCGGTTCATCTTGGAGAGGAAGCGGTATCGTTCCAGCTGGTAGAACATCAACGAGCGCAGCCGCAACAGCCAGCGATCGTCACATGCTGCTACCAGCGCTTCATGGAATTGGCGGTGACGGTCGACCCAGTCGCCGTGGCGGCGCATGCGTTCGGCCCAGGAAAGATCCTCGATGATGCTCAGGCTGTGAAAGGACGCAACGATCCGCGTTTCCCATTCATCGTCGCCCGCAGCGATTGACCGGGTCAGCGCACGCTTCTCGAACGAAACATAGTGCTCGGTGACTTCGGCGAGGTCGTGCCGTGACACCGGCGCCACGCGGAATCCCTTGCCGGCTTCCAGCGTTACAAAGCCTTCCGAAACCAGCTGCGACAGCGCCTCGCGCAGCGTGCCGATGCCGAGGCCGTAGCGCTCGGTCAGGTCGGAGAATTTGAGCTTGGTCTCCGGTGCAAACGTATGCTTGACGATGTCGGCCCTCAGCCGCGCCAGCAAATCCTGTCCGCTCGACAGCGAAGCATCGTCGTCGCGGGTCTCGGAATTCTTCAGCGATTTCTTCAGATGGATATTCAGGGATCCGCTCCCACGGATGTCGCGGTGCACCGGGTTATCTACCGTTTCCGATTCGCTCGTTCAACTGAACCGGAATGTTCGGGCAGCCGCGCGTCGGCCGATGTCGTGTTATCGAATATTATAAAAGTTTCGAAACTTATTGCAACCGTTGAAAATCGATGCTAGCACCATGCCAACAAGCAAGAACGCTGGGAGGGCAATTTGACCTATCTCGTGAATTCGCTGGGGCATGTTCAGGTCAATGTCACCGACATGGAGTCGGTGACACGGGAGGCGACCGGCATTCTCGGTCTGCACGTGACGCGCCGCGAGGCATCGCAGACCTGGCTGGCTTCCAACGGGCGAACCGCGGAGCTGGTTCTGCATCGCGCGCAGGCAAATGCGGTGCGTTCGGTCGGCTTCGAGGCGGTGTCGGTCAAGGCGGTAGAGGAGGCGGCTTCGCGCGTGCCGCAGGCCGGATGCCGCCTGCTGTCGGAAAAGCCCTCGCTCGATTGCTGCGCCGCCGGTGTGGTGTTCGCCACCCCGCAGGGCCATACGTTCGAGGTCCATACGCCGATTCCCGATCGCATCTACGACCGCCGGCACTTCGGTCCCGGCATCAATCCGCTGCGAATGGATCACGTCAACATCACCTCGCCAGAACCGGCGATGACGCAAGCCCAGGTCGAGCAGATCATGGGCCTGAAGCTGTCGGAGAAGCTGGTCGATGACGGCTTGATCTGGATGCGCGGTGCCAACCGTCAGCACCACATCATGGGTATCGTCCGCGGCCAGCCCGGCCTGCATCATTATTCCTTCGAGCTGGAAGATTTCACGGAATACTGCCGGCTCGGCGACCTGCTCGACAAGCACGACAAGCAGCTGGCCTGGGGGCCGGGACGGCACCGGCCCGGCGACAATGTCTATGCGTATTATGTCGACGCCGCAGGCGTGATGGTCGAGTGCTCCAGCGGCATGGCGCTAATCGCCGACGACGATGCCTACCAGCCCAACATCATCACTGCGATCAAGCGGCCGGACAATGTGCGCGCACTCAACGTCTGGGGCACGCCGGCGCCGCCGCCATGGCTGGCGCATCACTTTCCCTACGCGCCGGTCGCGGGCTGACCGCGCTCCATTGCAGAACGCGTAATTTGATCGGCGCGTGTGGCACCCGCCGCCGGTCGCCGGAAGCGCCAGCGCAACAACATCGACGGAGCCGAAATGCAGGAGAAGCTGTCGTTCACCTCGGACGGACTGAAACTGTCCGGCGTGCTGCACGTTCCCGAGCAGCGCCGGAAGGGAGAGCGGCTGCCATGCTTCATCGTGCTGCACGGGTTCGTCGGCACCAAGGATGAATCGCATGCCGAGTTACAGGCGCGCATGCTGGAAGAGTTCGGCTACTGTGCCTTCCGCATCGATTTTCGCGGCTGCGGCGAGAGCGAAGGCGCTCGGGGGCAGGTGCGCTGCTTCGACCAGGTTGCCGACACCAAGAACGCCCTCAGTTTCATTGCCGCGCGCGAGGAGATCGATCCCGCGCGCATCGGCGTGATCGGTCACAGCTTCGGCGCGGCGGTCGCGGTCTACACGGCGGGAATCGACGAGCGGCTTGCCTGCGTGATCTCATCATGCGGGTGGGGTGACGGCGAACGAAAATTCCGCGGCCAGCATCCGACACCGGAGGCCTGGGCGAAGTTCACCGGCATCCTGGAGCAGGGTCGCAAGCACAAGGCAGCGACCGGCGAAAGCATGTGGGTATCGCGCTTCGACGTCGTTCCGATTCCGGAAGCGTTGCGGAAGAATTTGTCATCGAAGGCCCTGATGGAAGTCCCGGTCGAGACCGCCATCAGCATGTACAATTTCCGCGCCGAAGACGTGGTCGCCAACATCGCGCCGCGTCCGCTGCTGCTGTTTCACACGGCGGGCGACGTCGTCACCCCGACCGAGCAGTCGATACGGCTGTATGAGAAGGCCGGTCAGCCGGCCGAGCTGATGATCGTCAACGGCACCTCGCACTTTCCATTGTCGGAAAAGGATGCACCGCGCACGCGGGTGCTGATCCGCTCCTGGCTCGATCAGTTCTTCCCGACCCCCCTTCGAGGGCGCTGACGATGAGCCCGGCGGCCGACACACTCTTCCATCCTGGGGACCTGCAGCGCTATGCGGCGGCACTGCTGTCGGGTGGCGGATTCGGCCGTCAGCAGGCCGAGCAGACGGCGGAAGTACTGGTGTGGGCGAATGCCCGCGGGGTGGATTCGCACGGCGTGCTGCGCATTCCTCGCTACATCGAGATGGTGGAGGCCGGAACGATCAATCCGGCCGCCGAACCCGCGGTGGTCGAACGCAAGGGCGCGATTTCGGTGCTGGATGCGGCGCGCGCGCCCGGTGCCACCGCCATGATCGGGGCGATGCGGGAGGCTGTCGCCCAGGCATCGCGGTTCGGCGTTGGCTGGTGCTCGGCACGCAGCATCACTCATGCCGGCGCTATCGGCTACTACGCACTGCAGGCCGCGGCGGAGGGGCTTGTGGGCATTGTGATGACCGCTTCGGGTCCGCTGATGGCGTATCAGGGTTCGCGCGGCTCGGCGGTGTCAACCAATCCGCTCGCCATTGCCGTGCCGTCGACGCCCCAGCCGATAGTGCTCGACATGTCCACTTCCAATGTGGCGCTCGGCAAGGTCATGGCGGCAAAGGACGCGGGAAAATCCATTCCTCCGGATTGGGGTGTCGACGCGCAGGGCCAGCCGACGACCGATCCGAAACAGGTTGCGACGCTGACGCCGCTGGGCGGCCCAAAAGGTTCCGGCCTGTCGCTGATGATCGAGATTCTCGTGAGCGTCCTGGCCAACAACCCCGTGATCGCGCCTGCGCTCACCGGCAAGGGCGCCGGCCGGATGAACGGCCTTGCGATCGCCGTGCAGATCGATGCGTTCGGCGAGGCCAAACGCTTCCATCAGGATGTCGCAGAGCTTGCGCAGGCGCTGAAGGCTGTGCCGCTTGCCGCCGGCACATCCGCGATCCTGCTGCCGGGCGAACGTGGCTTCGCCGAAGCGGCCTTGCGCCAGGCGAACGGAATTCCGCTGCCGTCGGGCACCCTCGCACGGCTTGCCGGACTGGCCGAACGTTTTGGCGTCGATCCGCCGCGCGCGATCGGTGCTCCGGCGGTGGCGCGTCGCAATCCAGGATGATGCCGCTAACGGTCAGAACCATCGCACTGCCAAGACAGACAAGAACAACGAGGGGAGGAACGATAATGAGGGTTGCCGCAGGCCTGCTGCTTCTTTCCGTGTTGACGCAAGGTGCAAGTGTCGCTGCCGCCGATGAGGCCTATCCGTCGCGGCCCATTTCGCTGGTCCATGGGTTTGCCGCCGGCGGCAACGCCGACGTGATCTCGCGCATCATGGCCGACCAGTTGTCAAAGGATCTGGGCCAACCGGTAGTGGTCGAAGCCAAGCCCGGCGCCGGCGGAAACATTGCCTCCGCCTTCGTTGCCAAGGCGCCGCCCGATGGCTACACGATGCAGCTTCTGGTCGGCGGGCACACGGTATCGGCAGCGCTCTACAAGAAGCTGCAGTTCGATCCGGTCAAGGACTACGCTTTCGTCTCGACGGTGGCGCAATTTCCGTTCTTCATCGCTGTAAAGGCCGGCGCGTATCCCTCGTTGCAGGGGCTGATTGCCAAGGCGAAAGAGAAGCCCGGTGGCCTCAACTTCGGCAGCGCCGGCGTCGGCACGACGCAGCACCTGACGGGAGAACTATTGGCGCAGCGCACCGGCACCCGCTTCACGCACATTCCCTATCAGGGCGGACCGGCAACCATCACCGCAGTGCTTCGCGGCGACGTCGACTTCATCGTCGAAACTGGAACCGTCATCAAGAGCCAGGCCGCCGCAGGCTTGATCGACATTCTCGCCGTCTCTTCCAGAGAGCGCTGGATGCACGCGCCGAACGTGCCGACGATTTCCGAAACGGTCGCCCCGGATTTCGACGTCATGTCCTGGACTGGTATCGGCGTGCCGGCCGGTACGCCCGCCGCCGTCGTCGAGCGGTTGAATGCTGAGGTCGGGCGCGCGCTCGCTGTCCCCATGGTGCAGGAACGGCTGCGCACTCTGGATTCTGAGCCCGCCCCGTCGAGCGGCGCTGCGATGGGGGCTCTGATCGCTCGACAGATAGAAACATGGACGCGGGTGGTCGAGCAGGCGGGGCTGGAGAAACGGTGAGGGTGGCGTGATTCGTTGCGCCTGCAAGCCAAATTAGTGAGCGATTTCAGTATTATATGGTGTGTCCAGACGCGATTTCGAAAATATTTCGCTTTACCGTAATTCTGATTTGCGGTAAGAAGCAGCCAGCCCGTGCCGCCATGAGGGGCGCTTCGCGGTCGTCACGAAACGTGGCGCGGGTTGCGATGGACGCTTGCGGCGTCAGGCTTGCTTCGGCGAGCCCGACGAAACGCCGAGGGCGTACGGCGAAATCGTGTGGTTCTGGCGCCGCGACCGTGGCGCTTAAGTCGGCGTGAAGCAGCGCCGATGACGGTGGCAAACAACGCCGCTCACCGGGGAGAGCACCTATAAGCCGTAAAGCCATTGCGCGGGGAAGGCCGGGATGTCCTGGCTGTACCTGTAGTGTTTGCCCGTGTGCCTCGGCACGCGGGATGCCCGTGCGCTTCAGCGTGCGGGATCTACGGGCGCAGTCGGCGCCCGGCCTTCCCTGCGCCCTCT
>JAKFVP010000374.1 GCA_021732175.1 Bradyrhizobium sp. | reverse complement strand
CGAGCTTGACCTTGATGGTGACCGCTTTGGCCATGATGGGAGCCTCAAAAGGGGGAAATCTGGCGCCGGCCAACCGGCCTGCATTTGGCCGGCAACCTAGCCGCAAACCGCCCAAAGTCAAGGTTTCAGGGCCGGTTTCGGTTCCAAATTCCTGAATTTCGGCTCCAGAATCAAGGTTTTCTCGAACCTGCAAGGCAGCATTGCCGACAACTGGCTGTCCCCGGAACATCTCGTTTCCCGGGCTTACGGGCAGGAGGGAGCGGTGCAGGGTGTCATGACCAACGATAACGGGCGGATTCGCGTCGAGTTCTCGATGCCCTGGTACATGCGCCTGACCTCGCTGCCGTTCCTTGCCGGCGGCTTGCTCTTCCTCGCGGTGTGCTGGCAGATCCTGCGGCAGGAACTGTTCGGCCGCGGCTACTGGAGCGAGGACTGGGTTGGATTCGCGATGTGTCTGGTGTTCGCGCTGGTGATCGGCTTGCCGGGCCTCGTGCTGGCGACCTTGCGCTATTTCGTCGAGATGGACCGCATCCTGCAGCAGGTCACCGTCATCAGGCAGTTCGGCCCGGTGAAGTTCTCGAGCCTGCGCAAGCTCACCGATTTCAAATTTCTTAGCATCACCGACGACACCAGCACCGACAAGGACGGCGATGTCACGTCGGTATTCTACGGCGTCGCTTTGTGCGGCGGCAGGGGCGTGAAGCCGATTTCGCTCGCATCCTTCGACAGGCGCGAAGCGGCAACCGGTTTTGCGCGCGACATCGGCACGGCGCTGAAGCTGCCGGCCAAGGACTATGTCGGCACCGAGCCCGACGAGAGCGCGTAGTGCATGATGAGATCAGGTGGCGCGGAATCAAGAAGTCACCTCTCCCTTTGGGAGAGGCAAAGGCCGCCTTCGGGCGGCCGTTCTTAGAACGCCGAAGCGAAGCTTCGGCTATGGCGTAGCGCCGGGTGAGGGGTTACGCTCCCTCGTTAGACCAGTGTCCGTCACCCGATTTGCTGCGCAAATCGACCTCTCCCGAAGGGAGAGGTGAACCGAGCCGACGAACGACCGATTCAAGCAAAAGCCATCTCGCTCAGCGCTCAGTTCTCGAAGAAGCGGTTCTTCGGCCGCGGCAAGCCGAGATTTTCGCGCAGCGTCGGCCCTTCATACTCGGTGCGGAAGATGCCGCGCCGTTGCAGCTCCGGCACCACCTTGTCGACGAAGTCGTCGAGGCCTTCAGGCAGATACGGGAACATGATGTTGAAGCCGTCGCTGCCGCGCGTGACCAGCCATTCCTCCATCTGGTCGGCAATGGTCTTGGGCGTGCCGACAAAGGCGAGCCCGCCATAGCCGCCGACGCGCTGCGCGAGCTGGCGCACGGTGAGCTTGTCGCGCGCGGCAACGTCGACCAGGCGCTGGCGGCCGCTCTTGCTGGCGTTGGTTTCCGGGATCGGCGGCAACTGGCCGTCGGGATCGAAGCTGGACGCGTCGGTGCCGAGCTGCACGGAGAGCGAGGCGATGGCGCTGTCGTAATGCACGCGGCTGTCGAGCAGCGCGCGTTTCTCCTTCGCTTCTTCCACGCTGTCGCCGACCACGACGAAGGCGCCGGGCAGGATCTTCAGGTGCTCGGGATTGCGGCCGACCTTGTCCATGCGGCCCTTGATGTCGGCATAGAGCTTCTGCCCGTCGGCGAGGCTGCCGCCGCCGGTGAACACTGCTTCCGCCGTCTCCGCCGCAAGCTGCTTGCCGTCTTCGGACGCGCCGGCCTGCACGATCAGCGGCCAGCCCTGCACCGGGCGGGCGATGTTGAGGGGACCGCGCACCTTCAGATATTTGCCCTTGTGATCCAGCACATGCATTTTCGCCGGATCGAAATACAGGCCCGCTTCGACGTCGCGCACGAAGGCATCGTCCGCAAAGGAATCCCAGAGCCCGGTAACGACGTCGTAGAACTCGCGTGCCCGCTTGTAGCGCTCGGCGTGCTCCATGTGATCGTCGAGGCCGAAATTCAGCGCCGCATCCGGGTTCGACGTGGTGACGATATTCCATCCCGCACGGCCGCTCGAAATATGATCGAGCGAGGCAAAGCGGCGGGCCACATGATAGGGCTCGTCGAAGGTGGTCGAGCCGGTGGCGATCAGGCCGATGCGCTCGGTGGCGCCCGCCAGCGCCGAGAGCAGCGTGAATGGCTCGAACGAGGTGACGGTGTGGCTGCGCTTCAGCGCGTTGATCGGCATATTCAGCACGGCGAGATGATCGGCCATGAAGAAAGCGTCGAACTTGCCGGCTTCGAGCTTGCGGATCAGCTGCTTCAGGTGCTGGAAATTGAAATTGGCGTCAGGCCAGGCCCCGGGATAGCGCCAGGCGCCGGTGTGGATGCTGACCGGCCGCATGAACGCGCCGAGCTTGAGTTGACGCTTCGCCATTGCCCCATTCCGTCGTTGTTGTTGTTGGGGAAGAGATAGGAAGACCGAGAGGGTCGCGCCATCCAGACACGCCCACAAGGATTTTTCAATTTGCGAGCGGTCGAGAGAATATTCCCCCGTCATTGCGAGCGAAGCGAAGCAATCCAGCTTCGCTGCGACAAAGCAAGCTGGATTGCTTCCGCCTTCGCTCTCCGAGCTTCGGCGGACTCCCCGCCCGGCGTAGCTTGCGCAGCAAGCGTAGACGGGTCGTCGCTTTGCTCCTCGCAATGACGGCGGAGAGAGCGGAGCGCAGCCTAAGCTCCAAGCACGTCCTTCTGCATCTTGCCGCCATAGAAATGGAAGAACGGCACCGGCGCGTCGTGGCGCAGCGGGCCGGTGGCGAGGCGCCTGTCGAGTTCGGCCAGCACGTTCTTGGTCATGGCGTGCGCATCCGCGAGCGGCTTGGAGCCGATCTCGACCCAGACCAGTTCCACCAGTTCGGCGTCGGCATGCACCACGCCCTCGACGCGATGGGCGATGGCGGAAGCATCGGCCGTGAAGAAGCGGGTATCGAAGCGGCGCACGCGGCCGGGCGGGGTGATCGCGCGCGCGATCAGAAAGAGTCCGGAGGGATCGGGCAGCAGGCCCGCTTCGGCGAATGGTGCCCAGGCGCCTTCGAGCTTGGCAGGCTTTTCCACCTTGCGGCCGAGACACAGGCCCGTCTCCTCGCAGGCCTCGCGGATCGCCGCGTTTGCCAGCGCCTTGGCGCGGCCGGGCGTGATCTTCGGGCTGCCCTTGAGCAGGTTCGCTTCGAGTTCTCTGGTAATGGGAGCCGCAACAGGCACGCGGTTGTCGGCCTTGTCGACGCGACCGCCGGGGAAGACGTATTTGCCCGGCATGAACACCACATTGTCGTGGCGGCGGCCGACCAGCACTTTCGGCTTGGCGCCGGAGCGGTCGATCAGGATCAGGGTCGCTGCATCCTTCGGGCGGAAATAGGGGTGGTGATCGGCCTCCTTTTCTTCCCGCAGTTCCTTCATGGCGGTGGCCGCTGCTTCCGTCATTTCCATCCCCGTTGGCGTCTTTTGTTGTTGCTTGTTCAGACCGGCGGAATGCCGTCAGGCGCATTCTCGTCAAAGCCGTGCATGCGCAGCGCCCATTGCAGGCCGACCACGGCGCCCTTGACCGGCTGCAGCAGAGCCAGCGACAGGCCGAAGGTCAGCGGCAGATAAATCGAGAGCTGCAGCCACACGGCGGGCGAAAAGTTGGTTTCGATCGACAGCACGATCGGCACCACGATGTGGCCGACGATGACGATGACGAGATAGGCGGGCAGGTCGTCGGCGCGGTGCGGCGTGAAGTCGAGACCGCAGACCGAGCAATTGTCGGCGGTCTTCAGGAAGGCGCGAAACATCTTGCCTTCGCCGCAGCGCGGGCAGCGGCAGCGAAAGCCGCGCTTCATCGCGCTCCAGAGATCGCGCTTCGCGCCGGTAGCGGTTTCGCGGGTCCACACGGTCGATGCAGTTCCTACCGTTTCCATGACTTGCCTTTCCCGGATTTACCGGATTTCTGCTTGCCGCGCTTGCGTTCCTTGTGACGCCCGGCGCGATGCGCGCGTTCTTTTTCCGCGCGCTGGGATTTCAGGACATCGCGCTTGCCCGGAGGCCTCTCTTGGCGCTTCCGGCCGCGCGGTACGATCTGACCTTCAGATAGTAATTCGAAGCGCAGCGCGCCAGCCACCGGAGCAGCTTCTACCAGACGAACGTCAACCACGTCCCCCAGCCGGTGCATGGCACCGCTGCGCGAACCGACCAGCGCATGCCGTGTCTCGTCGTAATTGAAATACTCCGTGCCGAGCGTGCGGATCGGCACGATGCCGTCGGCGCCGGTCTGGTCGAGCTTCACGAACAGTCCGGCGCGGGTGACGCCGGAAATGCGGCCCTGGAACGTGGCGCCGACGCGGTCGGCGAGGAAATGCGCGATCAGCCGGTCGGCGGTCTCGCGCTCGGCCTTCATGGCGCGGCGTTCGGTGGCGGAAATCTGCGCGGAAATCTCGCCGAGATGCTCCATCGTCTCGTCCGCGGGCAGGGCGCCGTCGCCGAGGCCCAGCGCGCGGATCAGCGCGCGATGCACGATCAGGTCGGCGTATCGCCGGATCGGCGAGGTGAAATGCGCGTAGCGGCTGAGGTTGAGACCGAAATGGCCGTAATTCTCCGCGGAATATTCCGCCTGCGCCTGCGAGCGCAGTACCACCTCGTTGACCAGCGGCTCGTGGTCCTCGCCCTTGACCTGCGCCAGCACGCGGTTGAACGCGGTCGGCCGCAGCACGCCGGCCTTGGCAAAGGGCAGGTCGAGCGTCTTCAGGAATTCCTGGAGGTTATGCACCTTCTCCTGCGTCGGCTGGTCATGCACGCGATAGATCAGCGGCAGGCCCTTCTTCTCCAGCGCTTCGGCAGCCGCAACGTTGGCCAGGATCATGAACTCCTCGATCAGCCGGTGCGCATCGAGCCGTTCCGGCACGATGACGCGGTCGACGGTGCCGTCGGGTTTCAAGAGGATCTTGCGCTCGGGCAGGTCGAGATCGAGCGGGTCGCGCTCGTCGCGCGCCTGTTTCACCAGCGCGTACGCCGCATAGAGCGGCTTCAGGATCGGGTCGAGCAGGGGACCGGTGATGTCGTCGGGCTTGCCGTCGATCGCGGCCTGCGCCTGCGCATAGGCAAGCTTGGCGGCCGAGCGCATCAGCACGCGATGGAACGAGTGCGAGCGCTTGCGGCCGTCGGCGCCGATCACCATCCGCAGCGCCAGCGCGCCGCGCGGCTGGCCCGGCACCAGCGAGCAGAGATCGTTGGAGATGCGCTCCGGCAGCATCGGCACGACGCGATCGGGGAAATAGACGGAATTGCCGCGGGTCAGGGCATCGCGATCGAGCGCCGAACCTGGCCTGACATAGTAGGCGACGTCGGCGATGGCGACGTGGACGATGTAACCGCCCTTGTTGTTCGGATCGGTGTCCGGCTCGGCGTGAACGGCATCGTCATGATCCTTGGCGTCGGGTGGGTCGATGGTGACGAGCGGAATGTCGCGCCAGTCCTCGCGCCCCTCGAGCGTGGCGGGCTTTGCCGCTTCCGCCTCGCGCAGTGCGGATGGGGTGAAGGTCTGCGGAATCTCGTGGGCGTGGATCGCGATCAGGCTGATCGCCTTTTCGCTTGCCAGCGAACCAAGCCGCTCCTTGACGCGGCCGGAGGCGAGGCCGTAGGTGCGGGTTCGGATCAAATCGACGCTGACGAGATCGCCGTCCTCGGCATCCATGCTGTCGGCCTTGGCGATGTTCAGCTCACGGCCGGCCTGCTTCTTGTCGACGGAAACGAGGCGGCCGCTGCCGTCGGGATTTTTGCGGAAGATGCCGAGCGCGCGGGTCTGGGCTTTCGCGATGACGCGGATGACGCGGCCGCGATAGGGCGTGCCGTCGCTCTCGTCGGTCTTCTCGACACGCAGCAGCGCGCGGTCGCCGACACCGGCCGTGGTGCCCGGCTGCGGCCGGCGCGGAAACACGATGCGGATTTTCGGCGCGGTGCCGCTTTCCTCGACGTCCCATTCGGTCGGGGAGGCGATCAGCTCGCCATCGCTGTCACGGCCGCTGATGTCGGCCAGCACCGTATGCGGCAGCTCTGCCGGCTGATGCATCTTGCGCCGGCGCTTTGCGACCGAGCCTTCATCGGCAAGCTCGCGCAGAATCTGTTTCAGCTCGACGCGGTCGGCGTTCTTCAGCCCGAACTCGCGCGCGATCTCGCGGGTGCCGACCTTGCCGGGATGGGCGCGGATGAAGGCGAGGATGGCGTCGCGGCCCGGAAAACCTTGCTCGCGCCGCCTGTTCACCCGCGTGCCTTACCTGCGCTCTTCTTGGCGGGCGCCTTTTCAGCCGGTGCCGGCTTCGATGCCGTCGTCTTGGCGGCAGCGGCCACCGGCGCGCGCGCCTTGCTGGCTGCTTCCGATTTGGGTTTGACGGCGGCCTTCTTCGCAACGGCTTTCTTCGCGGGCTTCGCGGCTTCCTCGCCCTCGGGCTTGGCTTCGGGCTTCGCCTTGGCCTTCGGCGCCGCCTTCTTGGCGCCGCGCTTGGCCTTGCCGCCGCCCTTGGCGGCGCGCTCGTCGATCAGCGCGATGGCCTGCGCCAATGTGATCGTTTCGGGCGGCGCGATGTCGCTCGGAATCGTCGCATTGACGCCGCCGGCGGTGACATAGGCGCCGTAGCGGCCGTTCTTCAGCGCGACACCGCCGAGGCTCGGATGGTCGCCCAGGGGCTTGCCGGGATCGGCGCCGAAACGGCGGCCGCTCGGACCCTTGGCCACTTTCTCGGCAATCAGCGTCACCGCGCGGTTGAGGCCGATGGTGAAGACATCGTCGCCGGCCTCCAGGCTCGCATAGGTCTTGTCGTGCTTGACGAACGGCCCGAAGCGGCCGAGGCCCGCCGTGATCGGCTCGCCGCTCTCCGGATGCTTGCCGACTTCGCGCGGCAGCGACAGCAGTTTCAGCGCCGTCTCGAGATCGATATCGCCGGGCGAAGTGTTCTTGGGGATGCCCGCACGCTTCGGCTTCTCGCCTTCGGCATAATCCTTCTGGTCGCCGAGCTGAATGTACGGCCCGAAGCGGCCGGCCTTGACGAAGACGTCGCGGTCGGTCTCGGGGTCCTTGCCGAGCAGGCGGTCGGCGCTGTCAGCGGAATCGGCGGCGAGCGGACGGGTGTAGCGGCACTCCGGATAATTCGAGCAGCCGACAAAGGCGCCGAACTTGCCGGCCTTCAGATTCAGTTTGCCGGTGCCGCAGGTCGGGCACTGCCTGACATCGCCGCCATCGGTGCGGGGCGGATAGATGTGCGGGCCCAGCATGTCGTCGAGTGCGTCAAGCACCTCGGCGACGCGGAGATCCTTGATGTCGTTCACCGCGCCGCTAAAACCGCGCCAGAAATCCTGCAGCACCTGCTGCCAGGAAATCTCGTTGTTGGAGATACGGTCGAGCTGCTCTTCCAGTCCGGCGGTGAAGTCGTATTCCACGTAACGCG
>JAKFVP010000083.1 GCA_021732175.1 Bradyrhizobium sp. | reverse complement strand
GGGCTCGGCATTCTGCTGTGCCTCGCGGCGGCCTTCAGATACGGCGTCACTGCCATCCTGCTCGGCGCCTTCGTGCTGGGTGAGCACATCTCGCTGCGCGAGATCGTGGGCGCGCTGGTGATCGGCAGCGCGCTGCTGCTGATCGACGGGCGCGTGCTGAAGCGTTTCGAACGTTAGCCCGTTCGTGCCTTCCGCCACTCGGCAAGCCAGCCCGTGAACCGGCCGCTGTCGCGCTCGCCGCCATGCCAGGCGGCGTGCACCGTGCCGTCATCGGCAACCATCAGCACCGCATCGAGCCCCTTGGAGCGGCGCAGCGTGTCGATCGCCTGCTGCGGCGTCTGCGCGATGGGCCCTGCAACATTGAACGACGTGTTGACCGACATCTCCACGCCGACGCGGCGGCCCATTGCCTTCAGATACGCGTAGATAAGCGGATCGTCGGCCTCGCGTACGATCTGCAGGCGGCCGGTGCCGTCGGCATGGATCACGGCCGGAATTTTCGCTTGCGCGCCGGGCTTCGAATGCGCCGTCAGCACCATGTAGCCGTAGGCGTTGTAGCCGGCGTCCGACGCGCCCGGTAGCAGCTCGAAGTACTGCTGGGCTGCTTCCAGCGTCGCCATCGGCGCCAGCGGGCGGATCGCCTCGCGATATTTCACGCGCTCGTTCAGGCGCTCGCGCGCGGCGGGATCGCAGGGGTTGGCGAGGATCGAGCGATGGCCGAGCGCACGCGGTCCGGTTTCGGCCGCGCCCTGATAGATCGCGACCACGCCGTTCTGCGCGACCATGTAGGCCATCAAATCGGCAAGGGCGTCGCGGCCATCAGCGGTCGAGATATCGCCGATGCGCTCGGACGCAAGGTCATCAACTTTCAGGGCCGCGGCGATGTCCACAGCAGTCGGCGGCGCGCCGCAATAGAAGGCATGCGTCATCGGTGCGCCGCGCGGAGCGCCCGAAAGGTTTGCGAACCGCCATGCCGCGCCGATCACGACGCCCGGATCGCCCGGCACCGGCGGCACCCACAGGTGCAGCCGCGCCTTGCGGCCCTGGTTCTTCTCGAACCATGCCTCGTCGAAATGCTCGAGCAGCCGCATGTTGCCGACCGCATTCAGCGCAACGCCGCCGGTGAGCACCAGGCGATGCGCGCCCGTCGTGCGCAAGAGATGGTCCACGACATGGATCATTGCATCTTCCAGCACCAGTTGCGTCGCCGCCGCCTTGTCGAGCCGGTCCTGGGTGTCGGGGCGGTGCTTGATGTCCTCGACGCGCAGCACGGCGTCCGGATTCCACAATTGCGATGGCTTCAGCGGCTCGCCGAGGATGTCGATCAGCGCAGGCTTGTAGGGATTGATGGACGGGTCATAGTACCAGTTCGCCATCGCCCGGTTGAGCAGGATCTCGCCATTGCCGCCGAGATGCAACACGTTTTTGAGCCTGCCGTAATAGGGATTGCTGGCGCGGTTCATGTCGCCCCAGGCGGCCGCGCCCATGTAGCGGCCCTCGCTGGACAGCCAGGTCCAGCCGCCCTGCGTCGACGACACCACGCTGTAGAACATGCCCAGCGAATCGAACATGCTGTTGTTGCAATAGAGCTGGCGCATCTCGCCATTCTCAACGGCATAGAGCGAGATCGAGCCGGCATCGCCGGTGCCGTCGAGCACGGCAACCGCGACCGGCTCGCCGTCATCGGCAAAGGGCGACACCGCAAACGAGAACCAGGCGTGGTTGTCATGATGCGGCACGCAGATCAGCGGCACGGGCTGGGAAAGGCCGAGCTGCTTCGCCAGGATTCGCGGCGAGCGCCGCATCTGGTCGAGCCGGCGGCGGTCGAAGGCGGTGGCATCGGCAACGCCGATCAAGGCGAGGCTTTGCGGTGCCTCCTCGAACACGCTGCGCGCCAGCATGCCGGCCAGCGCGAAATAATCCCAACTCGTCAGCCACGCATCGATGTCGGCGATATCCCGGCCCATGCTGCGCAAGGTCGCAACCATCGCGTCGATCGATTGCCGCGGATATTCCGTGGTGTGCTTGTTGCCGGAGAAGCGCTCTTCCTCGTTGTTCAGGATCAGGCGCGGACCATGCGCCTGCGTTAACTCCACCAGCGCGACGCCGGAATTGTGCGTGCCGGGAAGCCCGAGTCCTGCCAGGAAAACAGTGTCTCCGCGCTTCAGCTTCTCCCGAACCAGCGCCAGACGCGCGCGCGCAAAATCGGAATCGAGCTCGTGGAAGCCGATCTTGCCCATGGTCTTGCGCGTGACCCAGCGCGCCACGCGAAAGCCCGCGGCGCCCAGCCGCGGAAACCGCGGTCCAATACGTAGTTTCTGCGCTTCCAAAACGATCTGCCTCAAATGGAATCCGGCCTACAATGTTGGGCTTACAACACATCTGGCGGTCCGCAACAACCTTCTGTTTCGCCTTGCGGAATAAGCCCGTTCTTGCCAGCCCCGGCGCGGCTTGCCACACTCCCGAAAAACAAACGGGAGGAAATTCATGCTGCGCCGCACGAGCCTTGCTGCCCTGGTGTCCCTGGTTGCTGCGGCGATGATGGCCGGGCCGGCACAAGCGCAGAAGAAATACGATTCCGGCGCCACCGATACCGAGATCAAGATCGGCAACATCATGCCGTACAGCGGACCAGCTTCCGCTTATGGAACCATCGGCAGGGCGCAGGCTGCCTATTTCAACAAGATCAACGCCGAGGGCGGCATCAACGGCCGCAAGATCAATTTCATCACCTATGACGACGGCTATTCGCCGCCGAAAGCGGTCGAGCAGGCGCGCAAGCTGGTCGAGAGCGACGAGGTGCTGCTGGTGTTCCAGCCGCTCGGCACGCCCTCCAACTCGGCGATCCAGAAATACATGAACGCGAAGAAGGTCCCGCAGCTGTTTGTGGCAACCGGCGCGACCAAATGGGGCGATCCGCAGAATTTTCCGTGGACCATGGGCTGGCAGCCCAACTACCAGAGCGAAGGTCGCATCTATGCTGCCTACATCAAGAAGAATTATCCGAACGGCAAGATCGCCGCGATCTGGCAGAACGACGATGCCGGCCGCGACCAGATGAAGGGGCTGCGCGACGGTCTCGGCGACAAGGCCGGCATGATCATCGCGGACAAGTCCTACGAGGTCGGCGATCCCACCCTGGATTCACAGATCGTGGCGCTGAAGGATTCCGGCGCCGATATCTTCATGACCTGGGCCGCACCGAAGGGCGCCGCGCAAGCGATCCGTAAAGTGGCCGAACTCGGCTGGAAGCCGGTCTATTTCCTCGGCAACGTCTCGACCTCGGTGGCGACCGTGCTCAAGCCCGCGGGGCTGGAGAATTCCAAGGGGATCATCTCGACCGCCTATATCAAGGATCCGACCGACCCCACCTGGAAGGACGATCCGGGCATCAAGGCGTGGGCCGCGTTCATGGACAAGTATTATCCGGAAGGCGACAAGACCAACAACAACAACGTCTATGGCTACGCCACCGCACAGACCATGGTGCAGGTGCTCAAGCAGTGCGGCGACAACCTGACGCGCGAGAACGTCATGAAGCAGGCAGCTAGCCTCAAGGATTTCGCCAGCGACGTGCTGCTGCCCGGCATCAAGATCAACACCAGTCCGAACGATTTCTTTCCGATCGAGCAGATGCAGCTCATGCGCTTCAACGGCGAGAGCTGGGAGCTGTTCGGCGAGATCATCTCCGGCGAAGTCGGACATTGAGGGCAGGGCGCCTCGGCGTGGCGCCTTGCCTCTGAATGCGATTGCTATCCCGGAATATCCGGCTCGACGAGGTGTGCAAGCTGGGCCAGCGATTGCTGCCAGCCGAGATAGCAGGCCTCGACCGGGATCACGGCGGGCAGGTTCGCCTGCTCGATGTTGATCTCGGTGCCGCAGGAAACCGCCTTAAGCTGCACCGTGACCTCGATAACATCAGGCAGATTGGGATCGTCGAAGCGATCGGTGTAGCGGATGCGCTCGTTGGGCACGATCTCCAGATACTCGCCGCCGAAGGAATGACCGTTGCCGGTCGAGAAATTGCTGAAAGACATCTTGAACGTGCCGCCGACCTTCGCTTCCATGTGATGGACCTTGCAGGTGAAACCGTAGGGCGGCAGCCATTTCGCCATGGCGTCGGCATCGAGGAAGGCGCGAAACACTTTTTCGGGCTTGGTGGCGAAGACGCGATGCAGGCGGACAGTATTGCCGGACATGGATTGTGTTCTCCTGTGCTGAGCGGAGCTTACGGAACTAGCTCAGTCTCTGTCACGAGGACGCTCGGCTATCAGGTGAACCGACACGGGTATAGGAAAAATTTCGAAACCGGTACGCAGCCGGTTCCGCTTCAAATCAGATGAAATCTGGGAACGCTGCTAACCCGAGCTGAGCCGCACGCCCGCGCGCAAAAACTTCTGCGGATCGACGGCGTCGCCATCGATGCGGGTTTCATAGTGCAGGTGCGGACCGGTGGAGCGGCCGGTCGAGCCGACTTCGCCGATCACCTGGCCGATCTTCACGATATCGCCGACCTTGACGTTGCTCGCCGAGAGATGGCCGTAGCGGGTGGAGAGCCCGTTGCCGTGATCGATCTCGACCATGCGGCCATAGCCGCCCTGCCAGCCGGATGCGACGACCTTGCCGTTGGCGGTGGCGCGGACGGGATCGCCGGTAGCGGCGCGGAAATCGAGGCCCGTGTGCATCGCGGGCCGGCCGAGGAAGGGATCGCTGCGCACGCCGAAGCCGGAGGTGAACTCGACTTCGCCGATGACGGGCTTGCGGTAGGGCACCAGCGCCAGCACGCGGTTGAGCTTGTCGACCTGCACGCGGGTGATGTTGATGCGATAGAGCTGGCGGTCGAACGGGCTCGAGTCGCCGGACAGCTTTACGGGGACGAAGGGGCCGCCGACAGCGCTGCGCGGCGCTGCCGCTTCGAGCTGCGCGAAGTCGAGGCCGAGGTCGTTGATGACCCCGCGCATGCGTCGCGCCCGCGATTCCAGACTATCTTCAACGGCAGACAGCGCCGCCATTTGCCGCCGCTCAACCTGGTCGAGCGAGCTCTGCAGCTTGACCACAACATTGTCGAACCCCTGGACCTTGGCGAACTGGTTGGTTTGCTTGGCCGCCACCACGGGCGCGCGCGATTCGAGCCGCGCCTCACGATCCGGGGGCGCAACGAAGATCACCGTGTCTGAAATCGGCGAGGGCTTTGGCGTGCCCGACGGCGTGTCCGCCGCGGCGCCGCGGCCGCTCGGCCGCACCGATCCGGTGATCGACGCGTCGGGAATGGCGCCGAGCGAGGTGGCGCGGGATTCCAGCGCGGTCTGGCGGCGCATGATCTGGTCGAGCTTCTGGTCGAACTGCTCCTGATCCAGCAACTGGCGGCTGGTGGTGCGGTCGACACGCGCGCGGAGCTCGGCGATGCGGTCTTCATAGGCGTATTGCATCTCGGCCTGGCGCGCGATCAGCCGCGTCAGCACGTCGTCGCGGAACGCAAAATAGGTCGCAGTTGCCGCCGACCACATGCCGAGCAGGGTGACAGTGCCGATGCCGATCCAGAACACGACAGGTCCGAAGCGAACCTGCTTGCCCGCATGCATGATGGTGTAGCCGGCCCAGTTGCGCGCAGCCTGCGCGGGCGTCGCACGGCGCTGCGAGGGCCTGCCGTGCTCCTGCGGATGGTGGTGCTGCTGGTACTCGGAATGATGACCGGAACGATGCGACATCGGCACTCCCGCGCCGGTCGGACACGATTCCTACGGCTCAAATGGCGGGGCCGATTTGAACCCTGTCATGGTTAATTTTCAGGAAATGGGAGCCCCTTGGGCCCCTTGGCGCCTACAGCGCCCGGGCCGCTTCCAGCACCTCGTCGGCATGTCCGTCGACCCGCACATTGCGCCAGATCCGGGCGATCTTGCCGTCGGCGCCGATCAGAACCGTCGTGCGAATGATTCCCATGAACTTCCTGCCATACAGCGATTTTTCGCCCCAGGCGCCATAGGCTTCGAGCATTTCGTGCCGTTCATCCGAGATCAAGGGAACGGCGAGCTGGTGCTTGTTCCGGAACGCCTCCTGGGCCTTTACGGGGTCGGCCGAGACCCCGAGCACGGCGGTGCCGGCCGCGGCGAAGTCGCCCTTCAGCCGGGTGAAGTCAATCGCCTCCTTGGTGCAGCCCGGCGTGTCGGCGCGCGGGTAGAAGAACACGACGAGCTTTTTGCCTGCGAAGTCGGCCAGCGAGACCGATTCGCCGCCGTCGCGCGGCAGCCGGAAGGCAGGCGCCTTCGCTCCCTCCGACAAGGCGCCCGGCCTTAACGCTTTGGACGGCGCTGTCTGCGATGCTTTGGAGGGAGTGGTTTTACGGGAACGGGAGGCCGCTTTTGCGGGCTTGGCCGCTTTTGTCCCGCCCGATTTTGCGGCGCGCGCTTTCGTCGCCTTTGGTGAGCGAACACTCGCCGACTTCGGGGTGGCGGATTTGCCCGAAGGCTTGGGGGATTTCTTGCGCGTTTTCTTGGACATACGCCTTCCTTTCGACGCTTTCGGACGCTCAACCAATAGGCTATTGCGGGTCTTGCCCTGCTGTTTCGGATTCGCGCTGGTTGCTGGGCAATTCTGATGACCTCAGGGTATGGTTACAAGGATTTCGAAGCACCGCCCGTCCACTCGTTGAAGGACTCGTTGGGGCCGGAAACGGCTCATAGTAAAAACCGGGGATTGGCAGCGATGCCGGCACAGGAGCGCTCGATGGGGATCGACGGGCGCGCCCTTGGCGGCGACCCAACCCGCAATCAGCGCCAGCATCGAGAGGCAATGGCAAGGAATTCGTCGCCCCAACCCGGGCCGCGTCAGCAGGGGTCAGGTCAAGGACCCGTCCAGGCGCCGCGTCAGGGATCTCAATCCAACTCGCGAGTCGATCCGCGATCCCAGCAGCAATGGGACGAGGGCGATTGGGATCATGCCCACGATGACGCGGCAGGTCACCGCGCGCGAAAGCTGTTGTCGGGGTCGAACTCGGGCATTCACCGCATCGGCGATCGCTTCGGCTCATTGCGGCGCTGGATGATCGGCGAACGCTGGGTGAAGCGGCTCGCGGTTGCGATGGCCGCACTCGCCGTCATCTTCTTCGTCTGCTTCGGCGGGCTGTGGTGGCGCCTCGGCGCTGGTCCCATCAATCTCGATATCGCCACGCCATGGCTCGCTTCGGCGATCGAGGAAAATATTGGCCACGGCAACACGGTCGAGGTTGGCGGCACGCAGATCGAGCGCGCCGGGCGAATCCGCATCGCCGTGCGTATCCGCGACATCATCGTGCGCGACCGCGATCGCGCCATCGTCGCCACGGCGCCGAAGGCCGAAGTGAAGCTCTCCGGCATGGCGCTGCTGATGGGCCGGCTGCGCGCCGAAAGTCTCAACCTCGTCGATGCCGAACTCGCCATCCGCATCACGCCCGACGGCCAGGTGACGGTGTCCGCAGGCGACACCGCAAAGCCACTG
>JAKFVP010000590.1 GCA_021732175.1 Bradyrhizobium sp. | reverse complement strand
CGAGCGCGCCGCGCTCGACGCCGCGGAGGGAACGCTGCTGGCGCTGCTCACCGCGGGCCAGCGCTCCGAGCTGCAGCGCCCTTCGATGGGCCAGGACATGCTGAAGGGACGGCGCACCGAGATCGATTTCCTCAATGGCCTCGTCGTGCGCGAGGGCGCCAAGCTCGGCATCGCCTGCCGGGCCAATGCGGTGCTGACGGATCTTGTGACGAAGGTGGAGCGGGGCGAACTGAAGGCCGATCCCCGGCACATCACCGAGCTCAGGCTGAACTAGTGGTTCATCGGCAGGGCATGAGCGGCGATTGCAGCGACGGTTTTGCGGGCGGGCGCGTCGATCGCCGCGAGGCATTGGCGGCGACGATCGGCGGCGGCCTTGCACTATCGGGGTTTTCGCGGTCCGCTGGCGCGGCGTCAGGAATCCGCATGCTCGAATCGAAGCAACAGCTCCGCGCATCCTACGACTACGTCATTGTCGGCGCGGGCTCGGCCGGCTGTGTGCTGGCGCATCGGCTTGGCGTCGCCGGGCGGCGCGTTCTCCTTGTCGAGGCCGGCGGACAGGCGACGCTTCCTGCGATCGCCGATCCCCCGGAATGGCCGAAACTGCAGGGCAGCGACGTCGACTGGCGCTATGTAACCACGCCGCAACCGGGGCTGGGAGGGCGCATCATCCGCTGTCCGCGCGGCAAGGTGTTGGGCGGCTCGAGCGCCATCAACGCGCTTGCCTATCAGCGCGGCCATCCCGCCGCCTACGACCGCTGGCCCGAGGGCTGGCGATTCAAAGACCTGCTGCCGTACTTCAAGCGTGCCGAAACCTTTTCCGGCGGCGGCAATGCCTGGCGCGGCGGCGACGGGCCGTTGCACGTGCTGTCGCTCGCCGATGTCGCGGATCGTACGCCACTGGCGTCTGCCTTCGTCACGGCGTCGCAAGACCTCGGTTACAGGATGACGTCTGACGTCGGCGGCGAGGTCACGACCGGAGTCGGCTGGAATCAACTGAGCATCAAGGCGGGGCGTCGCGACGACGCGGCGACGGCCTATCTCGGCAGTGTCGAGAACGCCGCCATCGACCTCCTCATGAACACGCAAGCGGCGGGCCTTGCGATCGAAGGCGGACGCTGCATCGGGGTGCGGCTCGCCGAACGCATGGTGCGGGCCGACGCGGAGGTGCTGCTTTGCGCCGGCGCCATCGATTCGCCGCGCCTGTTGATGCTCTCCGGGATCGGCCCGGCCGACCATTTGCGATCCCTCGCCATTCCCGTTGTCAGCGACCTGCCGGATGTCGGCCGGCATATCGAGGATCACCTGCTGGTCGCGGGCGTGGCCTACGCGGCAAAACGCGAGGTGCCGCGCTCGCACTACAACCATTGCGACGCGCTGCTCTACGTGCCGCGCACCGACCCCGATGAAAGCCCCGAGCATCTCGTGATGTGCCTTTCATTGCCGTTCGTCCTGCCGGGCGTCGGGCAATTGCCGGCGCCCGCTTACGTTCTCGTGCCTTGCCTGATGCGGCCGCGCAGCCGCGGCAGCCTGAAGCTTGCTTCCGCCGATCCGCTGGCCCCTGCACTGATCGATCCGAGCTATCTTTCCGATCCGGCCGATCTGGACCTCCTTGTCGAGGGCATTTCCATCGCCCGCGACATCGGGGCCGGCAGCGCCTTCGCCGACTGGCGCGCGCGCGAAGTCTTTCCGGGACCCGAAAGCACGAGCCCCGCAGAGCTGCGCAAGTTCGTGCTGCGCGCGGCGGATTCCTTCCATCACCCGGTCGGCACCTGCCGGATCGGCGACGTCGTCGATACGGCCCTGCGCGTGAAGGGCGTGGCGGGCCTGCGCGTCATCGACGCCTCGGTCTTCACCGGAATTCCGCAGGCGATGATCAATGCCGCGACCATTGCAGTGGCGGAAAGGGCGAGCGATCTGGTGCTCGCGGGATAAGGAAGAAGGCATGCGACCCCACATCATCTGCCATATGGGCACGTCGATCGACGGCCGTCTGCATCCGAGCCGCTTCACGGTGCCTGCGAAAGGAATCTCGCCCGACGTCCTGCGCGGACATTATGAACGCGTGCACGACCAGTTCGATGCCGACGGCTGGATCGTCGGCCGCGTGACGATGTGCGAGATGGCCAAGGGCACGGAGCGGACGATCAAGGATGCGCCCAAGGTCGAGCGCAAGGCGCATGTCGGCACGCGCAACGGGCGGAAGCTCGCGATCGCCATCGATCCAAAGGGTCGCGCTCACTATGGCAAGGACAATGTCGGCGGCGATCACGTGGTTGCCGTTCTCGGTGAAGGCGTGTCCGACGCCTACCTCGCTGAACTGCGCGAAGACGGCGCGTCCTACCTCTTCGCCGGGTCCAAGGGCGACGATCTGCCCCGCGCGATGGAAGAGATCGCCGCGCTGTTTTCCGTCAAGACGCTGCTTCTCGAAGGTGGCGGCGGGATCAACGGTGCGTTTCTGAAGCGGGGGCTGATCGACGAGTTCAGCACCCTGATCCGTCCGGCGGTCGACGGCGTCGCCGGTAGCCAGTGCATTGTGGATTATCACGGGCCGGAAGGCGACCGCCCCGGCGCGGGACAATCGCTGCGCCTCACGCATTGCGATGTGCTCGAGGGCGGTATGGTGTGGTTGCGCCACGCGGTCGAGCGCGCGCCGGACTGATAGCGAGGTTCATTCCAGCCAGAGCAGAAACAATCAGACACGGTTAGTGACTGACAGACACCCCTGCGGTTCCCGGGCCTAACTGTG
Source organism: Bradyrhizobium sp. (assembly GCA_021732175.1). GTDB lineage: Bacteria > Pseudomonadota > Alphaproteobacteria > Rhizobiales > Xanthobacteraceae > Bradyrhizobium. The sequence continues at coordinate 4,785 of JAKFVP010000590.1, read as the reverse complement.
ATCAAGATTCCTCCGCTTTTGGACCGCGATGGCGGGTTAAGGGTCCGCGACGCCATGGAGGAACTGTCCCCAATGCCAGTGAAAGACGATTTCGATCCGGCCCAAGCGTTGCCCCGGTTTCTCGTCGTGCAAGCGGAGCCGGATGATGCTCCCGACGAAGCCGCAGCCCCGTCGCGGGCCTCCAAGATACGCGTCCTGATCATCACCGCGGCGGCGGCCGGCATCGCGGTCCTGGCGATAGGAAATCCGATGGCTTTTGTTGCAGAGGTTTCAGCCCTGCTGGCCGGGCATTCGACGCCTCAGTTGGCGCCAATTCAATCGGCTGCCGATGCGCCTGCCTTGCTTGCCGTTGCCGCCGCCGATGCGCAGGACCTGCGCCAGGACTCGCCGCCGGCCACAAATGGCGCGCCGGCTCGCGCTGAAATTGCCGCAGAACCGGTCACCCAGGATCAACCGGAAAACAGCGAGCCATCGTCCGAAATGCTGTTCAAACAGTTCCAGGCCTGGGCGGCCGACCAGGATGCGCAGAAACAAGGTGCGGCCGTCGAGCCCGCGCAGGATGCTCCGCCATCGATCATGCAAGATCTTCCACCGGCTGCGAAGAGCCTGCGATTACCGCATCGGCATGTGCAAAAGCGCCAACCCGTCCGGGCGACCGTCCGAAACGCGCGGGCAGAGGTGCGCACGCAAAACCTCCGAAGACAACAGATCCCGCAAGCGCCCGCGCAAGCTCCGGCAGCGCCGAATGCAGCCGTGCAGGATGGTCAAACGGCGCCGTTCCTGGGAATCTTCGGTCAGCGCAACTAGGGCGCTGCACCCTTCTGATTGCGCTTGGCGAGCACCCGTGCCCGCTGCTCCGGCGTCAAATTATTGAACATCCGGCATACAGCCTTGGCGTCGTGGTCGTTCACATCCAGAGGCCACGCGCATTCGGGCGTGACAGTCAGGTTCTCGCCCGCGGCAGGGTCACGGGCGCGGAATCCGGAAGCCGAGAACTCGCCCAGGACCAATGTCCAGAAGACCGCCGCAAGGACTGCCAGGACGATCAGTGAAACAATGATCGTCCACTTGATGACGGCATAGAGCCTCGGAAACCGCACTTCATCGGCGGCGGCGATGACGGGTTTCGGTTCTGTCATCTACGCGTCCATCAAAGCCGGCCGCCGCCGCGCCATGGCATAGCGCAGCGGCTGGCATTTCAACCTAAAGCGCGATGAGATTGGGATGAATCGTCATCGCGCTTTAGGTTGTTGTGGTTTGAGCATGATCTTGTCGGAAAACCGCTCCACACTTTTCCGGATCATGCCCTAGCTCGCTGCAGCGTCCAGCTTCTGCGGCGGCAGCTTCACTTCCGGCGGCAGCCCTGCAAAACGGCGCAGCGCTTGCGCCATCTGGATGCGGCCCGGCACGCCGGTGATCACCACATCGACCATGGTGAAGGACGAGTGGAAGTGGCCGCGCGCCTTGAGCTGCTCGACCGGCACGCCGGCAGCGGCCATGCCTTCCGCATAGGCGATGCCTTCGTCGCGCAGCGGATCGAACTCGCAGGTCGTGACGAACGCCGGCGGCAGGCCCGCGAGCTTGCCGCGCAGCGGCGAGACGCGCGGATCGGTGCGATCGGCGGGCGAGCAGTAGAGGTCCCAGAACCAGAACATCAGCCCGCGGGTCAGGAAGTAGTTTGCCGCGTTGTCGATGTAGGACGGCCGGTCAAAGGTGCAGTCGGTGACCGGGCACACCAGCAACTGGCCCGCGATCTCAGGCCCGCCGCGGTCGCGCACGAGCTGGCAGGTGACGGCGGCGATATTGCCGCCGGCGCTCCAGCCGGCCACCAGCAGCGGCCCCGGCTTGCCGCCGAGTTCGGCCGTATGTTCGCCGATCCAGCGCGTCGCCGCATAGCCGTCTTCTGCTGCGGCCGGAAAGCGATGCTCCGGCGCGTGGCGGTAGCCGACGCTGACGATGATCATGTCGGTGCGCCGGCACATGTCGCGGCAGAACGGATCGTCGGACTGTTCGTCGCCGAGCACCCAGCCGCCGCCGTGGAAATACACCACGATCGGATGCGGCCCGGGCGTCGCCGGGCGGTAGAGCTTGTAGGGCAAGGGACCATCGGCACCCATCAGCACGCCGTCGCCGACTTCGCCGACGGGGCGGCCGAACGGGCGGCCCTTGTTGAACTCGTTGACAAAGTCGCGGGCGCCTTGGGCGCCCATGCTTTCGATCGGCGGCAGATTGAGCGAGGCCAGAAGGCCGAGCACGAGCCGCACATCCGGTTGCAGACGCACGACCTCGCCGTCATTGCACTGCTCGGCGCCACCGGGGCCGGTGAGCTTGAAGCCCAGCATGCCGCGGGCAACGACTTCGTCGCAGATGCTGCGATAGGGACCGACACCGCCGGTATAAGGCATCACGCCCTGCGCCTTGCCGGGCACGTTGGCGCCTGTGTACCAGGTGTTGGCGAGGCGATGCAGCGTCAGCGCCGCGCAGTCCGCCATGTGTTTGGCCCAGCCGTCTTGCGCAGTTTCGGTGGCTTCCATCGTGGTGAAGCCGGCATCGCGCATGGCAATCAGGCGGTCGGCGACCCAGTCGACATGCTGTTCGATCGAGACAGCCATGTTCGACAGCACCGACGGCGAGCCGGGGCCGGTGATCATGAACAGATTGGGGAAACCGGCGACGGTGAGGCCGAGATAGCTCTGCGGCCCCTGCGCCCAGACGTCGGACAGCGACTTGCCGTCGCGGCCGGTGATGGGATGCACGGCCAGAATGGCGCCGGTCATGGCGTCGAAGCCGGTCGCGAACACGATCACGTCGAGGTCGAAGCTGCGCTTGTCGGTGGTGATGCCGGTCGCCGTGATCGCCTTGATCGGTTCGGCGCGCAGATTGACCAGCGTGACGTTCGGGCGATTGTAGGTGGCGAAGTAATTGGTTTCGAGGCAGGGACGCTTTGCACCGAACGGATGATCGTGCGGGGTCAACGCTGCGGCCGTCTCCGGATCCTTGACGATGGTGTGGATCTTCTCGCGAAGCAGATCGGCGACGAGCTTGTTGCCGTCGACATCGACGCCCTGGTCGGCCCAGAGCTGGGTCAGGATATAGACGAGATCGCCGGTCGCCCACGCGGTCTCGAAGCGCTCGCGGCGCTCGGCGTCGGTCAATTGCCAGCTCACGACAGTATTTTGCGGCCAGGGCACGCCGGCCATCGATTGACGCGCCTGTTCGCGATAGGCGGCACGGTCGCCTTCGAGTGCGGCGAGGCGATCGGCCGGCGGCGCACCATTATGCGCGGGCAGCGCGAAATTCGGCGTGCGCTGGAACACGGTGAGCTGTGCGGCCTGCTCCGCGATCAGCGGAATCGCCTGGATGCCGGACGATCCCGTGCCGATCACGGCGACGCGCTTGCCCTTGAGGGTAACGCCGTCATGCGGCCAGCGGCCGGTGAAATAGACTTCGCCCTTGAAATCCTTGACGCCGTCGATCTCCGGCGGTTTTGGCGCGGAGAGGCAGCCGGTCGCCATGATGTAATAGCGGCACGACACTCTCGCGCCTTTGTCGGTGGCGATCTGCCAGCGTCCGGCAGCCTGATCCCACGTCGCTGAAATCACCTTGGTGCCGAAGCGGATATCGCGCCGGAGGTCATAGCGGTCGGCGACGAAGCCGAGATAGCGCAGGATTTCCGGCTGGGTCGCGTATTTCTCCGACCACTTCCAGGCTTTCTCGAGCTCCGGGTCGAAGGAATAGCTGTAATCGATGGTCTGGATATCGCAGCGCGCGCCGGGATAGCGGTTCCAGTACCAGGTGCCGCCGACGTCCCCGGCTTCCTCGAGCAGCACCGTGGAGAAGCCCGCCTTGCGCAGGCGATGCAGGAGATAGAGTCCGGCAAATCCCGCGCCGACCACGGCGACGTCGACGACTTGCGTTGAGGCGCTGCTGCTTGAGTCCGAGCGCGAAGAGACCATTGCCTCTGGCATGCCAATCCTCCCGTATGTTGTGGTTGTATTTACGTTAGCGCTAGACTCGGGATTTGTCATGGACAAGGCGATGACGGATTTTCGATGCGGCGCGACATCGCGACGCCAATGGTTCCTCGATGCGTGCCGGTCTTCGAAATCGCCAATGCAGGCGAGGCACGCTAAAAGATGTTGGGGGATCAGGAGTTAGTGCGTGGCGACGTCTTGGGATCGGAAGGAGAGCAAGCCAGGCCGGCTGCCGCTGATCCTGCTCGGCATCTTTGCCGCCGCCGGCTTTGTCGCACTGCTGTTTGTCGGCGATCTCGCGCGCTACCAGGAAGCCGCCATGGTCGGCGAGAGCAAGGCGGCCTTGCGCGATGTCAACGACTTGCAACAACTCGATCAGGCGCTGAAGCAATACCCCGCGAACCGGATTCTGAAGCTGGTGGCATTGGCGAAAGAAGAAGCTGTTGGCATCAATGCCGCGATGCGAAAGCTCGCCGAGGAAGCCGAGCCGGCTTCCCTGGCGAAGCCCGTCAACCTAGCCGCCGCCAGCCGCAGTGACCTTGATGCACTGCGTCGCGACCTGAAGGCCGCGGAGAGCAATGTCGTCGGCAGCAAAGCCCGCATCGAGGCGCTGATCAAGTCGGGGCGCGACGAACTCGAGAAAGGCGCCCGCGCGCTGGGCGTCGAGAATGCTACCCTCGTCCGTTATATGGCCGCGGTCGACGAGCAGCATGCGGAAATCGCGGCGCTAAACGCCAAGGCACTGGCGGCGCGCGCCGAATATCTCGCCGCCTGGGAGAAAAGCGTCGCGGTGCTGGTCAGGGAGTTCGGC
>JAKFVP010000260.1 GCA_021732175.1 Bradyrhizobium sp. | reverse complement strand
GTTGCCGCGCACGAGGTTCTTCGCCATCAGCGCAAACAACGTCACGAAGATGAGGCATAGGAGGTAGCGCTCGATCGGCGTATCGACCACCCAGCCGATGAAATTCAGCTCCGGCGCATTCACCGAGCCGGACGGCGCGTAGTTGGTGAACCACGGCACGCGCAGGAACACCCAGTCGAAGAAGAACTGCGCAGCAAGCGTCGCTACCGCCAGATAGAGCCCCTTGATGCGCAGTGACGGAATTCCAAACAGGATGCCGACGAGCGCCGACATGAAGCCGCCGAGCAGGATCGACGGCAGCACCGGCAGCGCAGGGATCGAAATATCGAAACCGAGCCACGCGAGCGGAATGTGCACACCTGTGCCGAGCTTGTAGGCGGAGTAGGCGCCGATCGCCATGAAGGCGCCGCTGCCGAGCGAAATCTGTCCGCAATAGCCGACCAGGATGTTAACGCCGATCGCCGCCAGCGCGAGGATCAGGAACGGCAGGAGGATCGCGCGCAGCAGGTAGTCCTGGCCGAACGGCCAGATGTGAAAGTAGCTGAGCAGCGGCACGCCGATGAAGGCAAAGACCAGCAGCGCGCCGAGCGTGACCCGGTCCTGGCGGATCGGGAAGATCGCCATGTCGGCTGAATAGGTCGTCTTGAATTGACCTGCCTCGCGGTAGAACACGTGACGTCCTCTCAGATTCTCTCGATGATGCGTTCGCCGAATAAACCTTGCGGCCGCACCAGCAGCACGGCCAACGCCAGCACATAGGCGAACCAGTACTCGATGCCGCCGCCGATATGCGGCCCCAAAAACCCTTCGGCAAGCTTCTCGCCGGCGCCGACGATCAGGCCGCCGACGATCGCGCCGGGAATCGAGGTGAAGCCGCCGATGATCAGCACCGGCAGCGCCTTCAGCGCCAGGAAGGTGATCGAGAACTGCACGCCGAGCTTGGTGCCCCAGACGGTCGCCGCCACGAGTGCAACGAGACCCGCAACCAGCCACACCACGAACCAGATCCAGGAGATCGGAATCCCGACCGACTGCGCCGCAGCATGATCGTCGGCGACCGCGCGCAGCGCACGGCCGGTCTTGGTGCGCTGGAAAAACACGGCCAGGCTTGCAACGAGGATACCGGCGATGAGCCCGCCCCAAACGTCGAGCTTGTTGACCAGGATGCCGCCTGGAAACGAGCTCTCGAACAGGAACCAGGCGTCGGTCGGAAACAGCCGCAGCGGATAGACGTCCGAGCCGAAGATCATCTGCGAGGCGCCTTCGAGCACGAAGGTCGCGCCGATCGTCGACATGAACAGGGTCAGGCCGTCCTGATTGACCAGCGGCCCGAGCACGAACCGCTCCACCAGCCAGGCCGTCACCGCCATGATGACGCCCGCGAACACGAGCCCGAGGACGACCGCGGTCCAGAACGGAAATCCCTTGGCAACCAGAAGGTCGAGCGAGCGCACCAGCGCGAGCCCGGCCAGCAGCACCATCGCGCCCTGCGCGAAATTGAACACGCCGGATGCCTTGAAGATCAGCACGAAGCCGAGCGCGACCAGCGAATAAAGCACGCCCGACAGCAGACCGCCGATCAGGATTTCGAGGAATTGTCCGAGCAGAACCAAGCAACTCTCCTCAAATTCACCTTGCCTTCAGTGTGCCACGCCGAGATAGGCGTCGATCACCGCCTGATCCCTCTTAACCTGGTCCGGCGTGCCGTCGGCAATCTTCACGCCGTGATCCAGCACCACGACCCGGTTCGACAGGTCCATCACCACTCCCATGTCGTGCTCGATCAGCGCAATGGTCGTGCCGTAGTGGTCGTTCACCTCGATGATGAAGCGCGACATGTCCTCCTTCTCTTCGAGGTTCATGCCGGCCATCGGTTCGTCGAGCAGCAACAGGTCCGGCTCCATCGCGAGCGCGCGGCCGAGTTCGACGCGCTTCTGCAATCCGTAGGGAAGGCGCGCCACCGGCACCTTGCGGATGTCCTGAATTTCGAGAAAGTCGATGATCTCCTCGACGCGGTGGCGATGCTCGATCTCTTCGCGCTGCGCCGGACCGAGCCGCAGCGCCTGCCAGAACAGTCCGTAGCGCATCTTCAGGGTCCGCCCGGCCATGATGTTGTCGAGCGCGCTCATGCCCTTGAACAGGGCGACGTTCTGGAACGTGCGGGCGATGCCGCCGCGCGAGGCCTCGAACGGGCGCATGCGCGCGCGGGTCTGGCCCTTGAAGGTGATCGAACCCTGGTTCGGATGGTAGAAACCGTTGACGACGTTCAGCATCGACGTCTTGCCGGCGCCGTTCGGGCCGATGATCGCGCGGATTTCGCCCTTGCGCACGTCGAACGAAACGTTGGTCAGTGCCTTCACGCCGCCAAAGGCGAGCGAAACACCCTCGACGCTGAGCAGCACCTCCTGAACGCCGGGCGACCTCATGCCGCCTTCTCCAGGCCCTGCGCTACATGCGCCGCCGGCAGGTCGTGAATCTTCAGTCGGGCCGACATCCGGCCCTTGCGCCCGTCCTCGAAGGTGACTTCGGTGGAGATATCGGCCTCCTTCGAGCCGTTGTAGAATGCCGTCAGCAACGCGGCGTAGCGGTCGGCAACGAAGCCGCGGCGCACCTTCAGTGTGCGAGTCAGTTCGCCGTCGTCGGCGTCAAGCTCCTTGTGCAGGATCAAGAAGCGCCGCACCTGCGCACCGGCCATCACTTTTTCCTGGGCGAGCGACGCATTCATTTCCGCGATGTCCCTGGCAACCATCTCGTAGACCCGCGGATGGCTCGCCAGTTCCTGATACGAGCCGTACGCGACGTTGTTGCGCTCCGCCCAGTTGCTCACGGCAGTAGGGTCGATGTTGATCATTGCGCTGACGAAGTCGCGCCCGTCGCCGAAGGTGACCGCTTCCTTGATGTTGGGATAGAACTTCAGCCGATTCTCTAGATATTTTGGGGCGAACATCGTGCCGTCCTTCAGCCGTCCGACGTCCTTGGCGCGGTCGATGATCTTCAGGTGCCCGGTCTTTTCGTCGAAAAAGCCGGCGTCACCCGTCTTCACATAGCCGTCCGGCGTCACCGTCTCGGCGGTCTTCGCCTGATCCTTGAAATACTGCACGAACATACCTGGGGACTTGAACTGCACCTCGCCGTTCTCCGCGATGCGGATGTCCACGCGGGGCGCCGGCGGGCCGACGGTATCGGCAAAGATTTCGCCATCCGGCTGGCAGGTCACGTAGAGAAACGCCTCGGTCTGTCCGTAAAGCTGCTTCAGGTTCAGCCCGATCGAGCGGAAGAACACAAACAGATCGGGACCGATCGCCTCGCCCGCGGTGTAGGCGATACGCACCCGCGACAGGCCGAGGACGTTCTTCAGCGGCTCGTAGACCAGCAGTCTGCCTATCGCATAAAGGAGGCGCCCCGATAGCGGCACCGGCTTGCCGGTGAGGATTGCTTCGCCATGCCTACGTGCAATCTTGAGAAAGTAGTGAAACATGCGGCGCTTGATCGCCGCGGCATCCTCCATGCGGATCATCAGCCGGGTCAGCATCGTTTCGAACACGCGCGGCGGGGCGAAGTAGAAGGTCGGCCCGATCTCGCGCAGATCCTGTTCGACGGTCTGAGGACCTTCGGGACACGCCATGCAGAAGCCCGCGACGATCCCCTGCGCGTAGTTCAGATAGTGGTCGCCCACCCAGGCGAGCGGCAGATAGGCCAGCGCCACGTCGTTCTCGGTCAGCTTGTCGAATTTCGCAGTGTCGGTCGCGGCCTCGATACATCTTTCGGCGGACAGCATGACGCCTTTCGACGCGCCGGTCGTTCCCGACGTGTAGAGAATGATCGACGTGTCGGCCCCCTCGCCGGCCTCGATCAGCGCATCGAGCCCGGCGGCAAGCGAGCTGTCGTCGGCCAGCGCCGCGCGGCCGTCGGCAATCACGTCGTCGATCTTCACCAGGCGGGCATGGTCGTAGTCGCGCAGGCCGCGAGGATCGTCGTAGACGATCTTCTGCAGGTGCGGCACGCGCTCCTGCACAGAGAGCACTTTGTCGACCTGTTCCTGGTCTTGCGCGGCGACGAATTTCACGTCGGCATGGCCGAGCACATAGGACAATTCATCGGCCACCGCGTCGGAATAGACCGGGACCGGAATCGCGCGGACCGTCTGCGCGGCCATCACGGTCCAGTACAGTTTCGGACGATTGGAGCCGACGATGGCGATGGTGTCGCCCTGCCTGAGGCCAAGCCGTTGCAGGCCGGTCGCGTAGACGCGCACGATCTCCATCACCTGCGCCCAGGTCCAAGTCTGCCAAATGCCGAGATCCTTGTGCCGGATAGCGACATGACTTCCGAACTGCGACGCGTTGCGCCGCAGCAACTTGGGGAACGTGTTCAACGGTCCGCCCGCGGACATGCCCGTCCTCTCCTCCATTGCGACACGCCGGGCGCGTTTCGTTCACGCCTCCTTGTTTCCGACCCCGGCTCGAAATCGTCGAGCCCTGCGGATTTCTCATATGACCCATACCTTGCGAAGGATGCAAAGGCAATTTGCGGCCTCGCGCGGCCGCGGCCATGACTTAAGTGGGGGCCGGAATCCGGCACGTACGACGCGCAAGAGTTAAGATTTACCCGTTCGGTACGGCGAAAACTCAGAAGCAGAGCGTCGTCACCACACCGCCGCGCTTGTCCTTGATGACATAGGGGCAGCGCAGCCGCTCCAGCGCCTTCTTGGCCTCCTCGTCGCCGAGCGCGGCGGCGCGCTCGTAATAGGATTTTGCGGCGGACGTGTCCTTCGGCCCGCCGCGGCCTTCCGCAGCGAAGGCGCCCATGCGCTCCAGCGCTGCGGGGTGATTTTGCGCGGCCGCCTTCTCGAACAGTGCGCGCGCCTTGAAATCGTCCTTCTCGCCGCCGGAGCCTTCCGCCAGCATCACGCCGAGCTGGTACTGCGCCTCGGCATTGGTGTCCGCGGCGCGGCCGAGCAATTCGCGCGAGCGCGCCGGATCGGCCGAGGCACTGCCGCCGAGCGCTGCAAGATTGGTGACGGCGCGGGGATTACCGGCTTGAGCTGCGCGCTCGAACAGCGCGCGCGCCTGCGCCTCGTCCTTCGCAACGCCAGCACCGGTGCCGTAGGCGACGCCGAGTTCGACCATCGCGGAAGAAGAGCCCTTGTCGGCCGCCTTGCGCCAGGCCGCCATGGCTTCCGGCATCTGCCCGCTGGAGGCATAGGCGCGGCCGAGTTGATACATCGCCCGCCGCTGCGTCTTGCCCGCGACGGCGCAATATTTGATGGCGGTCGCGATGTCGCCGGCCGCGACCTGCGGCACGCCCTTGATGTCAGCCGGCTTGTCGGGATCGGAAGGGTCGGCGGCAAGCCGGTCGCACAACACGAGGTCGGCCGATTGCGCGTGCGCCAGAGCGGGCACGGCAATCAGCGCGATTGCGCCAAGAACGGCCTGTCGAAAGAGCTTCCTCATGCGGCAGAGGTTGCGTCGCATCGCCGGCAAATTCAAGGCTCGAGTCCTGCTTCGCGGAGCAGGGAAATCGCTTCGCCCGAGCGCAGGAACGCCAGGAATTTCTCCGCCTCGACCACTCTGTCCGTTGCCATCATGCAGCCGGCCGAGAACACGGCAGGCACCTGCATCTCACGCGGGATCGGGCCTACGATTTCGACCCCGGCCACCTGCTTGAGCTCGCTGATCTGTTGCACGGCGAGATCAGCCTCGTCGGTCACGAGCCGCTCGGCGGTGAGCCCTGAGGGAATGACGACGGCATGGGCATTGACAATGTGGGCGATCCCGAGCCGCGCGATCAGCTCCGCGAACAGGATGCCGCTGGCGCCGATGCGCGAATAGGCGACCGCGCGGGCCTGCACCAGCGCGGTGCGCAAGGCGGCATCGGTCGAGATATCCGGATGTGTGCGGCCGGCCTTCAGGGCGATGCCGACCCAGGATTTTGCGACATCGACATAGCTTGCCGCCGCTACGCGGTGCTCGCCGAGCATTTCGCTCAGGCCCTCGCGGGTGAGAATGACGACGTCGGCCGCCTCGCCGCGGCGCAGGCGATCGAGCAGAGCCAGCGTCGGCGCAAAGTCCGCTTCGACACCGATGCCGGTCGCGGCCTGGAAGCGCGCGCCGAGTTCGGCGAAGGCGCCCTTCACGGCCAACGTCGAGAGCACACGGATCGCGGTCATTGCACTCACGCCCGGCGCATCAGTTTCAGCACCGCGGTCAGGCGCAGGCTGCGCTTGCCGGCAAGGGCAGTGGCTTCCATCAACGCCCCTTCCTCGTCGCAGCTCCCGGAAAAGCCGATGCCGACTTCGTGGCCGCCGAGAATCGGATTATCGCCGACCGACGGCGTATGCTCCTGGTTGAGAATCTGCCCCTTCCAGCGACCGTTCTCGGACGTGTAAGTGCCGAGATAATAGAACGAGGCATCACCGCCAAGGATGCGGCCATTGTTGAGGAGCATCACGCCGGTGAGCCCGCCCTCGACGCCGTCGAGCATGCGCAGGTGAATGGAATAGAGTCCGTTGGCGATGCCACCCTCGCCGACCCCGCCGGCGATCGGCACGGCCTCCTCCTTCACCGGCGTCATGACGGATTGAAAGACCGCACCGGGCAATTCCTTCAATGCGCCCCTGAAGCGATAGAGGTCGCCATCCGCGCCGCCCTTGGCGATCAGCGTCGCATCGTCGGTGCCGGCCATGGCGCGATAGGCAGGATCGGGGTTGTGGCGAACGGTCTTGACCTCGATGTCGATCTCTTCGCCATTCTCCTGATAGGAGCCGATATGGGCGAAGGCCGAGTTGCCACCGAGCAATTTGCCGGCATGCACATACATCACGCTGCGGCCGACCGCCTCGTTGAGCTGAAATCTGACGGTATAAAAACCCGCAAACACCGCCGTGTCCCCGGCAATAGAGCGCAGCCGTACATAGCGCGGTTAAACCACGCGGGAAACGGCCTTTCGCTGTCACAAAAGCAATGATCCGCCAGAGCGGGCGTGCCCTGGCGGATCATCGTCTGGTGACCGGAAGCCCCCGCCCCGGTCAGGTCGTTATCAGGCCGCTGCCGACTTGGAGGCGGTCGGAACTTCGGAGATCGTCTTCAGGATCTGCGAGGCGATCTGGTAGGGGTCGCCTTGCGAGTTCGGACGGCGGTCTTCGAGGTAGCCCTTGTAGCCGTTGTTGACGAAGGAGTGCGGCACGCGGATCGAAGCGCCGCGGTCGGCCACGCCGTAGCTGAACTTGTTCCAGGGCGCGGTCTCGTGCTTGCCGGTCAGGCGCTTGTCGTTGTCAGGACCGTAGACGGCGATGTGGTCCATCAGGTTCTTGTCGAACGCCTTCATCAGCGCCTCGAAGTAGTCCTTGCCGCCGACCGTGCGCATGTACTCGGTCGAGAAGTTGGCGTGCATGCCCGAGCCGTTCCAGTCGGTGTCGCCGAGCGGCTTGCAGTGGAACTCAATATCGATGCCGTAGCTCTCGGTCAGGCGCAGCATCAGATAGCGGGCCATCCACATTTCGTCAGCGGCCTTCTTGGAGCCCTTGCCGAAGATCTGG
>JAKFVP010000277.1 GCA_021732175.1 Bradyrhizobium sp. | reverse complement strand
AGCCCTTCATGCAGGCTTCCGACGGACCTGCGCTCGGCCCCTGCGGGGGACCACCGCCGCCGAAGGGCGCCGCGCCCTGCGACGGGAACGCGCTCGGAGCGGCGGCGACGGGTGCGCCGCCTACCGGCGGAAATGGCGAAGACTGCGCGGGCGCACCACCGTTCACCGGCGGGAACGGCGAAGCATTGGCGGGCTGGTTCGGCAGCGGGGCCGGGAACGCACCCTGCGCGCCGGCTTCAACGGCATGGAGGGTGACGACGGCGATTGCGAGCGGCGCGATCAAGCGACGGATGATCAAAGGCAGGTCTCCGGCAAGGTCCAAGGCAAAAGGTCCGAGGGGCCCCAACGTCTTCCGATCAAGGTGATTCCGATTGGGTGTAGTTTTACGATCCCGGGCGGGTCTTAACAACCCATGGAATAGGGCAACAGCGCGGCACGAAGCCACAATATTTGCGCCGGAATCTCATCCTTTGAGCTAAAAACAGCCCCGTTCAGAAACATTAACGCATGCCCCGGCACGATTTTAAGTCCCCTCGCCTGTTCGTCGACGCCCCGCTTACCGCAGGGGCCAGCGTCGCGCTGGACCGCGACCAGGCCAATTACCTCGGCAATGTGCTGCGGCTCACAAGCGGCGCGCGCATCCTCGCCTTCAACGGCCGCGACGGCGAATGGGACGCCGAGATTGCCGGGCGCAAGCGGCCGGACAGCCTGACCATGCTGAGCCAGACGCGGCCGCAGGACAGCCTCGGCGATATCACTTACGTGTTCGCGCTGCTGAAGCACGCGCGGCTCGATTACGTCGTGCAGAAGGCGGTCGAGATGGGTGTGGCGAAGCTGCAGCCGGTGACGACGCGCTTCACACAGGTGTCGCGTGTCAACCTCGAGCGGATGAGCGCGAATGTGATCGAGGCCGCCGAGCAATGCGGCATCCTCAGCCTTGCCGCGGTCGCAGCTCCCATCCCGCTGGAGCGTTATCTCGGCGAGCGCGATGCGAGGCGCCTGCTGGTGTTCTGCGACGAGGCCGCCGAAATCGCCGATCCCCTCGCCGCGCTCAGGAGCGCGAAAGCGGCTGACAGCGGCATCGACGTGCTGATCGGGCCGGAGGGCGGCTTTGCCGAGGAGGAGCGTGCCGTGCTGCGCGCCCTGCCGCATACGCTGCGGCTCGCCCTCGGCCCGCGGATCCTGCGGGCCGACACCGCTGGCGTTGCCGCGCTGGCGCTGGTACAGGCCGCCCTCGGCGACTGGGCCGGGCCTGGCCTCGGCGGCGGGGCCTGGCCGGGTTAACGGGGCCGGCCGGACGCACGGCTCGTTAAGCCCTTTGCCCGATCCCTGTCGTAAGACGGGCCCAGCCGTGCTAAGGGCTCGCCACATAACCCCTTTTTGTAACCGTTAACCCCTTGTTGGAAACCGTTTTCGGCGATCTGGACCAGTCCGATGAACGTAACCGCGCCCCCCTCCGCCGCCTGGGCGGACACCCTGCTGCAATCCTTTGCGCGGGCCGGCTACGTCCATGCCGAGCCGGACATCCTGCAGCCGGCCGATCCCTTCCTCGACCTCTCCGGCGAGGACATCCGCAAGAGCCTCTACCTGACGACGGATGCGACCGGCGAGGAGCTGTGCCTGCGGCCGGACCTCACCATCCCCGTGGCGCGGGACTATCTGGCCTCGCCCCGCGCCGGGCAGCCCGCGGGCTTCTCCTATCTCGGGCCGGTGTTCCGCTATCGCAGCGGCAAGAAGAGCCAGTTCCTGCAGGCCGGCATCGAGTCCTTCGGCCGGCAGGACCGCCCCGCAGCCGATGCCGAGATGCTCGCACTGGCGCTGCAGGCGACGAATGCGTTCGGCATCAGCGATGTCGAAATCCGCACCGGCGACGTCGCACTGTTCAATGCGCTGATCGATGCGCTCGAGCTCTATCCGGTGTGGCGGCGCCGCCTGATCAAGGATTTCAACCGCAAGATCAGCCTCACCGACGACATCGAACGGCTGACGCTGAAGACGGCGCCCGGCCGCAACGAATATGAAGGCGTCCTGGCGGCACTCGCCGGCTCCGACCGCAAGGCGGCGCTGGCGCTGGTCACCGACCTGATGTCGATCGCCGGCACCAGCAATGTTGGCGGCCGCACCGTCGCCGAGATCGCCGACCGCTTCCTGGAGCAGGCCACGCTGAAGGCCGGCGCGCTGCCGCGCGATGCCATCAGCATCATCAAGCGCTTTCTCGCGATTACGGGCGAGCCGGTCGGCGCCGTCGTGCAACTGCGCGCGCTCGCGGCCGACGCGAAACTCGACATATCAGCTGCGATCGACCAGTTCGAGAGCCGCGTCGGCTTCATGGCCAAGCACGGCATCGATGCCAAGAAGACGCGCTTCTCGACCTCGTTCGGCCGCGGCCTCGACTATTACACCGGCTTCGAATTCGAGCTGCACCACAAGGGCAACGGCACCGAACCGCTGGTCGCCGGCGGACGCTATGACGGGCTGATGACGCAGCTCGGCTCGAGTTCGCCGATTCCCGCGGTCGGCTTCTCGATCTGGGTCGATGCGCTGCTGAAGGCCGGCAAGAACGGGGGCAAGGCATGAGCATCCCGTTCGTACTCGCGGTGCCCTCGAAGGGACGCCTGCAGGAAAACGCCGAAGCCTTCTTCACCCGCGCCGGGCTGACCTTGGCGAAACCCGGCGGCGCGCGCGACTATCGCGGCACCATCCCCGGCCTCGACAATGTCGAGATCGCCTATCTCTCGGCGAGCGAGATCGCGGCGAATCTTTCGCGCGGCGCGGTGCATCTCGGCGTCACCGGCGAAGATCTGGTGCGCGAGAGCATCCCCGACGCCGACAAGAAAGTATTGCTGATCGACAGCCTCGGTTTCGGCAGCGCCAATGTCGTGGTCGCGGTGCCGCAGGCCTGGATCGACGTGCGCACCATGGCCGACCTCGACGACGTCACCACGGGTTTCCGCGCCCAGCACAATCGCCGCATGCGGGTTGCGACCAAATACATCAACCTGACGCGCAATTTCTTTGCTGCGCATGGCATCGTCGACTACCGCATCGTCGAGAGCGCGGGCGCCACCGAAGGTGCACCCGCCACCGGGGCCGCGGAGATGATCGTCGACATCACCACGACGGGCGCGACGCTCGCCGCCAATGGCTTAAAGGTGCTCGACGACGGCGTGATCCTGAAGAGCCAGGCCAATCTGGTCGCCTCGCGCGAGGCCGACTGGAACGCCGCCACGCGCGAGACGGCAAGGGTCATCCTCGACCACATCGCCGCGCGCGCCCGGGCCAGCAAATACCGCGAGGTGCGCACGCGCTTTGCCGGCTGCAACGACAAGCTGCTGGCGGAGGCACACAGCCGCTTCGGCGTGGTGGCGCCGTTCGGCGGACCGACCTCGTCGGGCATGCTGACCCTGCACTGCCCGCCGGCGCAGCTCTATGCGCTCGGCAGCTTCCTGCGCGACCATGGGGCCGATACCGTCTCTATCGCCTCGCTGGACTATGTGCTGGACCGGCAAAATCCGCTCTATGCCAAACTGGAGGCATTCCTCCCCAAGTGAAGGGAATTTAACCCCGTTCATGTTGGCGACAGCTTGCGGCAGGTAGCATATGCTGTTCGGCACCTTTGGAACCTGATCGATGAAGCTCGGTAGCGACGTTTCCGGATTGTCCACCACCGCAGGCACGGCTGCGGCGCAGGGGCTGTCGATCGTCGTCCCCGTCTATAACGAGGCGGCGGGACTTTCCGCCCTGCACGCGCGGCTTATTTCCCTGGCGCAGTCGTTGGCCAAGCGCTGGCAGCTTGCCTGCGAAGTGATCTATGTCGACGACGGCAGCCAGGACGACACGCTGAAGATCGCCCGCAGCCTGCCGGCGGATGCGCTCGACGTCGTGGTGGTGTCGCTGTCACGCAATTTCGGCAAGGAGGCGGCGCTGGTCGCCGGCCTCGACCATGCCCGCCGCGGCGCGGTGCTGTTCATGGATGGCGACGGCCAGCATCCGCCCTCCCTGGTCGAGCGACTGGTCGGACACTGGGTCGATGACGGCTATGACGTCGTCTACACCGCGAAAGCGCATCGCGACAACGAGCCGTTCCTGCGCAGGCTCGCCGTGCACGGCTTCTACGCGCTGATCAACTGGGGCGCGCGGCAGAAGATCCCGGAGGATGCCGGCGACTTCCGCCTGCTGTCGCCGCGCGCCGCCGCGGCGCTGCGCCAGCTGCCGGAGCGCAACCGCTTCTTCAAGGGACTCGCGAGCTGGATCGGCTTTCGCCAGATCCGCGTCGACTATGAGCCGGCGGCGCGCGCCCATGGCGTCACCTCGTTCAGCCCCGGCCGGCTGATCGGCCTGTCGATCGAAGGCCTGACCTCTTTCTCGGTGGCGCCGCTGCGCTTTGCCAGCCTGCTCGGCGTGCTGCTGGCGACGTTCGCGTTCCTGTTCGGCCTGTCGATCCTCTGGGAAGTCTTCTGGAGCGGCAAGCAGGTGCCCGGCTATCCCTCGCTGGTGGTCGGCCTGATGACGATCGGCGGCGTGCAGCTGATCATGATCGGCGTGCTCGGCGAATATATCGGCAAGATCTTGTCCGAGTTGAAAGCGCGGCCGGTCTATTTCGTCGCCGAGCACAGCGAGAAGCGCGCTGACGCGAGGGGAAGCGAAGCTGTGCCCGAGCGGACCGCGGCCGAATGAACGGCTCTTCGTCGCGCCGCATCTGGCTGTGCGCCGACGATTACGGGATCAGTCCCGGCGTCAACCGCTCCATCCGCGAGCTGATCGAACGCGGCCGGCTCAATGCGACATCGGTCATGGTGGTCGGGCCCTCGATCGGCCGCGACGAGGTCGCTGCGCTGAAGGACATCGCGCAGAGCAGCCCGCGCTGCGCCATCGGGCTGCATGTGACGCTGACCGCGCCGTTCCGGCCGCTGACCATGCATTTCAGGCCGGCCGATGGCGGCATGTTCCTGTCGCTGCCGGCCATGCTGCAGCGGGGCTTTGTGCGCCGGCTCGATCGCGAGATCATCCAGTCGGAAATCTCGGCGCAGTTCGCAGCCTTCGGCGAATTGTTCGGCCGCGCGCCCGACTTCGCCGACGGTCATCAGCACACGCAGCTCTTTCCGGTCGTGCGCGATGCGTTTCTCGCCGCGACATCGGCGCATGCGCCCGGCGCCTGGGTCCGCCAGGGCGGCCGCAATCGCCCGCTGCTGAAGCGGCTGAATTCGCCCAAGGCGCTGCTGCTGGATGGGCTGAGCCGCCAGTTCCGCAAGCGTGCCGCACGAGCCAACCTCGCCTACAACACGGCGTTTGCCGGCGCCTATGATTTCCTGCGCAAGCCCGACTTCGCGGTCCTGATGCAACAGTTCCTGCACGGCCTCCCCGAAGGCGGGCTCGTGATGTGCCACCCGGGCTTTGTCGACGAGACGCTCGAAGGCCTCGATCCGCTGACCACCCAGCGGGAACACGAGCACGCCTATCTCGCCAGCGAACACTTTCCGGCGCTGCTCGCCGCGAACAAGGTGACGCTCGGGTGACGTTCATCTGAAGCGCTACCTGTCACGTTGTCGCTTACCGAAATTTAATTCGCTGGTTCCCCCTGTTGACGCCGGAAAGCCCCCCTACATCTTGGGCGCTTCGGCCCCCGAAGCGGAGGAGATTCGACCATGACACCGCAGGAACGCCAACTGATTGACGATCTGTTCGACCGGCTTTCGAAGCTGGAGGGTTCGCCGCGTGATCGCGATGCCGAGGCCGCCATCATGGAAGGTCTGCGGCGCGCGCCGAACGGAGTTTACGCGTTGGTGCAGACGGTGCTGGTGCAGGACGAGGCGCTCAAGCGCGCCAATGCCCGCATCCAGGAACTGGAAGGCCAGGGTCCCGAACCTCAGCAGCAGGGCAGCTTCCTCGATTCGATGCGCGACGCAGTTTTCGGACAGGGTCAGGCGCAGGGACAACCGCCGCGCGGCTCCGTGCCCAATGCCGGCCGGCCGGTCTGGAATTCCGGTCAGGCCATGCCTCCCGGATACGGCCAGCCCCAAGGCCAGCCTTATGGTCAGCCTTATGGCGGACAACAGCCTCCGCCGGTGCCCGGCGGTGGTGGCGGCGGCTCGTTCCTCGGCACGGCGGCTGCGGCTGCCGCGGGCGTGGTCGGCGGCTCGCTGCTGCTCTCCAGCATCCGCGGCATGATGGGCGGCGGCGGCCATGCGTTCGGCGATACCGCCGGCCACAGCGGCGGCGTCGAGGACCGCAGGCCGTGGGGCAACGACAGCGATCTGGCCAAGGAGGCCGGCATCAACGACATCGGCCGCGGCGGCGACCGCGATTCAGCCTCGCGCCATGGCATGTACGATCAGCAGGCCTCGAACGAGGACTATGACGACGACGATGAGGATGACATCGACCACGACTCCGACGGTTTCGACGGCGATGGCGACAGCGATTACGCGTAAGCGTTGCGTGTCGCGTCAGTAGCGTGGCGTGAAACGGAACGGCCGCCCTCATCGGGCGGCCGCTTTCGTTTGCTCCCGGTGGTGGACTATCTCGCCGCAGTGCGCCGTTCGAAGATGATCACGTTGTCATTGACGGCGTAGACGAAGCACGGGCCCGGGACGCGCTGCCGCGCGATCTCCGCATTGCATTTGCCGAGCGCGGTATCCTGCGCGGACTTCGCGTCCGCTCCGGTCGCAGAAAAAATCCCCAGCGAATGGATCACGGCGGCCTTCGGCCCGGTCGCGGCCGGATAATCCCGGACGTCGGCGGACGCACGCACATCATTGCGAACGACGGGGATCTGCTGCACGTCGAACTTTCCGGCGTAGCGCAGGCGCGGCATGTCGCGCTGGACGATAGCGGATTCCGGATCGTTGTTGACGATCAGCAGCACACAGGGATTACCGAACAACAACTCGCAACCTTCCAGCGCGCGTTCGCCGGCGCTGGCGGCGTCTTCATAGCGCGCGGCGACATAGGTCTTGCCGGTGAGAAGCTCGATCGCGAGCGCCTTGTTGCCGGGGATGCTGACATAGTTGCGGACGATGCGCTCTCGATGCTCGAGCGAACGCTGCGGCGCGGCGGCGCCGATCACAAGGCTCAGCGCCTTCTCGAATTGCGAGGCGGTCGGCTCGTTGCCGGCGCTCGCGGGCGAGGCAATTGCGAGCAGCGATACGGCAAGCAGGGCGCGCTTCATTGCCGTCATCAGCGGCGAGGAGAATATGCGGGACGCGGCCGCGGAAAGATTGGTGGTCATGGTGTCCTCCTGTGACGGACCGCTTTGATCCGCTCCTTTCGTTGGACGGACAGCCGGCGGTTTTCCCGGGATCAGGGGTGCGCGTTTTGCCGCAGTGTGGGGCGGAAAAAATTTGGAAATGCGGCCGCAGAAAAAAACGGGCCGTCCGTCCCTGCATTTCGAGGCCGGAATGGTCCGGCCCTGAAACGAAAGACGGAGACATCCCATGACCACGCTTCGCAACTTCCTTGCTTCCGGCACGCTGGCCGCCGCGATCCTTTGCGGTTCAGGCGCGACCCTGCTCGCCACCTCGTCGTCGGCCTCGGCGCAGGCCTACTCCT
>JAKFVP010000274.1 GCA_021732175.1 Bradyrhizobium sp. | reverse complement strand
GTGGCGCCGAGGGCTGGAACTGGAACAACGTGCTGCCCTTCTTCAAGAAGGTCGAGCGCGACCTCGATTTCGACGGGCCGTACCATGGCAAGGACGGTCGGATCCCGGTCCGCCGTATCCCGCGGGAGCACTGGACGCGGCATTCGGAGGCGTTCGCCCAGGCCTTCCAGCAGGCCGGTCATCAATTCCTTCCCGACCAGAACGGCGAGTTCGTCGACGGCTATTTTCCGGTGACGCACTCCAATCAGTCCGAGCAACGCGTCTCGGCTGCCATGGGCTATCTCGATCGCGACACGCGCAAGCGCGCCAACCTCACGATATCGACCAACACGCAGGTCCGGGAGTTGCTGTTCGAGGGCACGCGCTGCGTCGGCGTGAAGGCTATCGTCGACGGGCGGGAGCAGGAATTCCGCGGCCGCGAGATCATTCTCTCCAGCGGCGCCATCCATTCGCCGGCGCATCTCCTGCGCGCCGGCATCGGCCCGGTCGGCCACCTCAGGGATATGGGCATTCCCGTGCTGGCGGCACTGCCTGGCGTCGGCCAGCGCCTGATGGATCATCCTTCGATTTCGCTGTCGTCATTCGTCCGCCGCGGCGCGCGCATGAACGAGCACACCAGGCGTCACATGCAGCTCGGCTTGCGTTATTCGTCCGGGCTGCCGGATGTGCCGAAGGGCGACATGTTCGTCGTCGTGCTCTCCAAGTCGGCGTGGCACTCGGTCGGCGCGCAAATCGGCTCGGCCCTGACCTTCGTCAACAAGACCTATTCCGAGACCGGACAGGTCAAGCTTGCCTCGCGCGATCCCTTAAGCGAGCCGATCGTCGAGTTCAACCTGCTGTCCGACCGGCGCGATCTCGATCGGCTGATGAGCGGTTTCCGCAAGATGGCTGATATACAGATGAGCGACGCCGTCAAGGCGGTGACGGACAAACCGTTCCCGGCCGCCTACACCGATCGCGTGCGCAAGATCGGCGTGGTCAACAACAAGAACAGGATTTTGACCAAGATCGCCGCGACCTTGATGGACGGACCGGCAGCGCTGCGCCACTATCTGATCGACAATTTCGTGGTCGAAGGTTTCAGCTTCGATGACGTGATGAACGATGACGAGGCGCTGGAAGCCTTCGTGCGCAAGTCGACCATCGGTGTGTGGCACGCCTCGTGTTCATGCCGTATGGGCCGTGCCGACGATCCGATGGCCGTGGTCGACAATCAGGGCCGCGTCAAGGGCGTGCAGGGTCTGCGCGTCGTCGACGCCTCGATCTTCCCGGTGGTGCCCTGCGCCAACACCAACTTCCCGGTCCTGATGTCGGCGGAGAAAATCGCTGCGGCGATGCAGTGATCCGCGGCGCTCCCGCTAGCCGGGAGTGCTGGGCTCATCCTCGTCCGCAAGCGATGCTGAACCAACCGGCCCGGGGACCCAGTAGTCGCCTTCAAGCGGCTTGACCGTCACGCCATGGATGACGCCGCGCTCCATGCTTGGATCGAAATAGCGCATCGCCCGTTCGTTGAGATCGATGACGCGGCCCGGCGTCAGCGGCCCGACATCGTTGATCTTGACGATGACTTTCTTGCCGACGGCCTCGACGAGAGCAAACTTCGGCCGCACGCCGAATTGCACGCCACCGAACTTCTCCCGCAGAGTCGTCTTGATGGCAGCCGCCCAGACCGACGGATCATAGCGTTCGCCGGACGCCGTCTGAGGGCCGCCCTCGCGCCATCCGGGCTTGAACGGATTGTACGTTGACGCGGCGCCGACGATCGCGTCCCCGGACGCGGCATCAACGACAGCGCTTGAATGAACCACAGCGCCTTCACTTCGCGCAGCGGCAACCAAACGGCAAGCGTGAACAGGGCGCCGCAGACAGCGGCGCTCGAGCGCAACAGCATCACAACTCCTCGATGGATTTTCTGGGGTATTCCGGTTCCCGATGCCGCAACATGGTCGAGCGAACGCGCGGAGGCGTTTGCGGACTCGTCCCATTTCGTTGCAGGCTCGCGCCAGCGCTGGCGGCAGAACCGTCGTGGGAACCGAGGTTGGTTCCTTCACACAGTGTTTTCGTTGGCGACGGTTAAGGCAGAGAATGCGTCAGGAAAATGACTGCGCACACGTAGTTTCACGGGACCGTTGCTGCTCGCAATGATTCGTGACTGAGCAGACGGTGATGCGCAGGGCGGATTAGCGACCTGTCCGCCGAAGCTCGAAGAGCGAAGGCGAAAGCGGAATCCGCCGGCGCTTGTGCATCAGAAAACTACGACGCCTTCTCGTTCAACCCGTTCTGCCATGTCGAGGGCTGCGTACCAAAACCGCGCTTGGCGCGGGTGCCGAGCCAATAGCCGAATTGCGGCGGCACGTTGCGGAACGGGCCTTCGACGCCGAGCTTCATCGCAGCATCCATCGGCCAGTTCGGGTTGTTGAGTATCTCGCGGCCGACCGCGATCAGGTCCGCCTGCTTGGCGCGCAGGATGTCCTCGGCCTGGTCGCCGTGGATGATGAGGCCGACCGCCATGGTCATGATGTCGGCCTCGCGTTTCACGTATTCCGACAGTGGCACCTGATAGCTGTACTTGATCTCCTTGCCGAGGATTGGAGCTACGTCAGTGATGCCGCCGGAGGAGCAGTCGATGACATCGACGCCCCTGGCTTTCAGGATCTTCGCCAGCCGCGCGCTCTGCTCCGGGCCCCAGCCGGCATTGTCCTCGACCGACAGGCGCACGAACAGCGGCTTGTGCTCCGGCCAGTGCGCACGCACGGCTTCCGTCACCTCGGTGATGAAGCGCATGCGGTTTGCTTCCGAACCGCCATATTCATCGCTGCGCTGGTTGGATCTTTCCGAGAGGAATTCGTGCATGAGATAGCCGTGGGCGCCGTGCAGCTCCAGCACTTCAAATCCGGCCTCATGGGCGCGGCGCGCCGCGTTGCCCCAGGCCTGCACGAGGTCCTTCACCTCGCGCGTCTCCAGTGCGCGCGGCACTCCCCATTTCTCGCTATGGGCGATCGCGCTCGGCGCGACCGGCGTCCATTCGTCCCAATCGTCGATGTCGGGCGTGCGCTCCAGTGGCCGGTCGCCTTCCCACGGCCGGCTCGCGCGTGCCTTGCGGCCGGAATGGCCGAGCTGGATGCCGGCGACGGAGTTCTGCTGCTTGATGAACTTGACCAGACGGCCGAGCGGCTCGACGAATTTGTCGTCCCAGATGCCGAGATCGCCGACCGTGCCGCAGCCGCGCCGCTCGACCTTGGTGGACTCGACGATGACGAGCCCGGCCCCTCCGGCCGCGAACTTGCCGGCGTTCATCAGATGCCAATCGGTCGGAAAGCCCTTGATCGCGGAATACTGGTGCATCGGCGGCACCACGATGCGGTTCTTCAGCGTGACCCCACGGATGGTCATGGGTGAAAACAAAAGCGTGCCCGACATGTTTCTCCCTCGATATCGTGGGGCCGTGTTGTCTGGCCCTGATTTCCCGCACCGACGATAGCGGGGTCGCGTATCGCAGCAAGCCCGGATCGTTGCATGGCGGCCACGATTTTCGTACACCGCCACCATGACATCCCCCGCCCTTTCCCCCGGCGTCGCCGACGCCCTGCTGTTCGATATCGGCAACGTCGTGCTGGACATCGATTTCAATCGTGTGATGCGCGTCTGGGCCGCGCATGCCGGGCGCGAGCCGGCCGAGCTCGCGGGGCGCTTTGTCGTCAACGACATCTACCGGCATCACGAGACCGGCAAAATCGAGGACGCCGCCTTCTTCGAGAACCTGCGGCAATCGCTCGGCATCGCCATTTCGGATGCGCAATTCCTGGAGGGCTGGAACGCGCTGTTCTCCGGCGAGATCAAGGGCATCTCGACGCTGCTGGCGCGCGCGGGCAAGCGGATGCCGCTCTATGCCTTCTCCAACACCAACCGGCCGCATGTCGCGCATTTCTCGGCGGCCTACCCCGAGGTGCTCGGCCACTTCACGGAATTATATCTCTCCTCCAGCATCGGGATGCGCAAGCCCGATGCGGCGGCCTTCCGCCATGTCGCAAATGCGATCGGCGCCCCCGCTTCGCGCATTGTGTTCTTCGACGATTCCGCCGAAAATATCGCGGGCGCGCGGGCATATGGCCTCACCGCCGTTCACGTCAGATCGATCGACGACGTGACGGCTGCGCTAGCCGCACTCGGGATCTAGGAGTTACCCCGTGGCCCTCATGCCCGTGACCGATGCGCTCGCCACGATCCTCAATGGCGCCGAGCCGACAGGCGAAGAGATCGTGGCGCTGGACGCCGCCTTTCACCGTACGCTGGCGCGTGACGTCGCTGCGAAGCGTACCCAGCCGCCGCAGGCGATGTCGGCGATGGACGGCTATGCCGTGCGCGCGGCCGATGCCGCCGATCTTTCCGCGCGGCTCAAGGTGATCGGCGAGGTCGCGGCCGGCCGGCCGTTCGGCCGCACCGTCGGCGCAGGCGAAGCCGCGCGCATCTTCACCGGCGGCGTGATCCCTGACGGGGCCGACGCCGTCATCATCCAGGAGGACACCAGCGCCGAGGGCGACACCATCGCCATCACGGAAGCTGCGGTGAAGGGCCGGCATATCCGCCCCGCCGGCGTCGATTTCAGCGAGGGCGACGTGCTGCTCGCGAAGGGAACCCGCCTCTCCGACCGCGATCTGTCGCTGGCGGCCGCCATGAACTATCCGGAACTGCCGGTGCGCCGGCGCCCAAAGGTGGCCGTGCTCGCCACCGGCGACGAGCTGGTCATGCCCGGCACGACGCCCGGCCCCGGCCAGATCGTCTATTCCAACGGCTACGCGCTGCGGGCGCTGGCCCGCGCCGAGGGCGCCGACACCATTGATCTGGGGATTGCCGCCGACACCATCGCCGCCACCACGGCAGGCATCCGCCGCGCCCGCGAGGCTGGCGCCGACGTGCTGGTCACGACCGGTGGCGCCTCGGTCGGCGACCACGACCTCGTCAAGCGTTCGCTGGAGGCCGAAGGCGTCAGCATGGCGTTCTGGCGGATCGCGATGCGGCCGGGCAAGCCGATGTTGCACGGCCGGCTCGGCGCCATGCGGGTCATCGGGCTGCCCGGCAATCCCGTCTCCTCCTACGTCTGCGCCTACCTGTTTCTGGTGCCATTGATTCGTGCTTTGTCCGGCCGTTCCGACGTCCACCACGTCAGAGAGACCGCGTTGCTCGGCAAGGATGTCGCCGCCAACGACCAGCGCGAGGACTATCTGCGCGCGCAGCTTTCACGGCGCAGCGACGGCCAGTGGATCGCTACACCCGTGAGCCGCCAGGACTCCTCGCTGCTCGGTTTTCTCGCTGCGGCACAGGGATTAGTGATACGTCCGCCCTTTGCGCCGGCAGCTGCGAAGGAGGCGCGCGTGGACATCCTGCGCCTGCCGGATTGACGCGCTGATTCGCTGCCCCTGACAAAAGCTCATCGCGTTCACCCAAAATTAAGTGGTTGCGGAACATGTATCGAACATATAGTGTCCGTTCATGCTTTGTTTCGACCGGTAGTGTTCTCAACACACGCCGCGCCTGTCTCGAAGTTTCGAATTGAACCACGCGCTACTTAACCCTGGGGAACGCTCTCGATGCTGACGCGCAAACAATATGAACTCCTGCGGTTCATCAATGAGAGGCTGAAGGAGGCCGGCGTGCCGCCCTCCTTCGACGAGATGAAGGACGCGCTCGACCTGCGCTCGAAGTCCGGCATCCACCGCCTCATCACGGCGCTGGAGGAACGCGGCTTCATCCGCCGCCTGCCCAACCGCGCGCGCGCCATCGAAGTGATCAAGCTGCCGGAGCTCGCCGCCAGCGGCAACGGCCGCCGCGGCTTCACGCCCAGCGTCATCGAAGGCACCCTCGGCAAGCGCGGCGGCGGGACGGCCGCGGAGGACAGCGGCGAGCGCCCGGTCGCCGTGCCCGTGATGGGCCGCATCGCCGCGGGCACGCCGATCGAGGCGTTGCAGACCCGCAGCCACACCATCTCGGTGCCGCCGGACATGCTCGGCTCGGGCGAACATTACGCGCTCGAAGTACGCGGCGACTCGATGGTGGACGCCGGCATTCTCGACGGCGACATGGCGCTGATCCAGCGCAACGATGCCGCCAACACCGGCGATATCGTGGTGGCCCTGATCGACGAGGAGGAAGCCACGCTGAAGCGTTTCCGCCGCCGCGGCGCCTCGATCGCGCTCGAGCCCGCCAACACGGCCTATGAAGTTCGCATTCTGCCGCCCAATCGCGTCCGCATCCAGGGCAAGCTGATCGGGCTGTACAGGAAGTACTGATCTTCCATCGCGTCCGGATCGCACTGCGTTCCGGACGCCGCTCCTTTCGCGGAACCGTCGCGCTTCCGATGAGAGAATGTTTGCGTGCCGCACTCGGGGCGGCGCTCCCTCGCGAAAATCTCAAAACGCATTTGTGATCGCGCGCGCTATTGCCGGCCGCACAATTGCCCCCGAGTAATAGCAACCTTCCTCGCACGTCCACTTTGATAGAGAGGCCTGCGCCTCCGGGGAGCATGATCCCGAGAAGTGGTTGACCGGTTTCCGGCGAGATCATGCTCGAACAAGCCAGTGGTGCGGGTTGCCTATCTCAAAACGAGGAGCAATCCGATGTGCGACTACAGTCTGCGTGCCTTGGCGTCACGGCCGGCCGAAGTCGGCGAAACCCTTGTGACGACCAATTTCCGCGGCACCTCCACCCGCGGCTTCGCTTCCGAAAGCCACCCGAACACCGCGGTGTGCATGCTGCCGGGAACGGAGCTTGCGTTTGCCGACAATGTCCGCTTCGACAGCCGCTGGATCTGGCCGAAAACGCTGGAATTCCGGGTCGGCAAGTTCAACCAGATCGATCCGCACATTCCCGACCGGCATCATGACGCGATCGAATTCCCCGACGGGACATTCGTGCTGGTGACCCAGCTCTGCGAAGGCCAGCGCGTGAGCGTGTTGCAGCTCCCGGTCCGGGAAGGCCAGCACGCGACGAAGACTGTTGATACCGAGCAGCCTGCGCCGCGTCCGATCGTGATCGGCTGAGCCTACTCGTCGGCCTGCCAATCTGCCTCTGACGGCGTCGCGTCGACGGCCTGGCGGGCCGGACGCGACACGAGGATCATCGTCTCGACATCGTTGTCGCCGCCTGCGGACGGCGACCACGGACGGTCGATGCCGCGCGGCTTGACGGCATTGACCGAAAATCCCTCATTAGTCCGTCGCAGTGCAAGCGCGCCCTGGCGGCGCAAACGCTCGGCGTCGATGACGGAGGCGCGGCACGGCGACGGCACCTGCTTCGCCGTGACGATCAGCGCGGCACGCTCGCAATCGTCGGCCATCGCCTCCGGGCGCAGGCTCAGCGCCACGAAAGCGCCGTCCGCCGTCGGCGCCACGCAGCCGGCCTTGTCGCAGGAGACGCCATCGGCGAGCGAAGCATCCGTCGCGGTCCGCGCATCGGCATCCGCCGCGAGCCATTCCTTGACCGCAAACGCGTCCTTTCCGCTGCGCATCAGATGCAGTTTGCCGTCGCTGCCGCGCACGGCGACGGCGCGGC
>JAKFVP010000147.1 GCA_021732175.1 Bradyrhizobium sp. | reverse complement strand
GCGGTCCCGCCGGCACCACCGCTGCCACCGCCGCCGAGTCCAACGCCGGCGCCGCCGCCGCCGCCTGCACCGCCGCCGGCGGCACCGCCGCCGCCGCCGCCGCCAATACCGAGAGCTCCGCCGGGACTGCCGGAATTTCCGGTGAAGCCGGTGCCGCCACTACCTCCATCGGCCCCGACAGCGTTGCCAGACCCCCCGTCGCCGCCGTCGGCCAGTGCCGGTACGGACGCAAGCGCCATCCACGCAATCGCCACCGCGCTGGTCGCGAGCAAGCCCGCACGCACGCGAGCGCCCACGGCTATAGATCGATGCGGGGCGGCGCGCACGTCTCCGCCCCCCGCGCGCTGCCCCCGCTTGACGATGCTCCCTGCCTCCAAACCCTGCATGCCCATACTTTTTCGCTCCTCCCCACACATCCGTGCCGCCGAAGCGCCGCGCTAGGAACGGGCGCGCGAAATTGCAGTTTCCCATTGCGACCATAGGAAAGCGTCCCCGTGTGCACCAGCGTCAAAACATCGATCCTATCTGCGGATGACGGACCGTGATGCTCATGTGCAACAGTCTGTTCGCCTGGAGCTTGCCTGCGCGACTCCCCGACCGATGCTTCGGTGCCAGTCCGGTCGCGCTGGACGTGCAAAAGCACTGTGCGCGGGCGGCGCATCCTGCGCCGCATAATCGGACAGCAACGGCTCCCTCGCGAGAACATGTAACACGTCCCGATCGGAAGTCATCATCAGCGATGCGGGCACAGATCGCGGAAGATCAGCGATTCTCCCGCTCTCGAAAAGGCAGACGCGATGAGACGCCCGACCGGCTGATGGCAAGACCGGACGCCGAAGTAGTTGAGATGGCACTGCCACCTATCGTCGCCGCGGGCACGAGTTCGAGACCGTGCAGATGCTGCTCAAGACGCGCTGCCCCAGCAATGGCCGCCCTCCGCGCGCTCGCCCAGCGCATCGAGGTGGACGCGAAACAAGTTCGCATCATGGGGTCGAAAAGCGCACTGCTGCGTACGCTCGTCACCGTATCCAGCGCAAAATCGGCAGGTTTTGGAGTACCCAGTATTGTACCGAAGTGTGGCGCGCCAGTTCAAGAGGGTGATGGCGTAGCCTGTCGCGACGGATGGGAGCCTCGGCGATATTGCGCTGCCCCCACGGGGCTACATGTTTACATTCCTCATCGCCGGACGGCGCCCATCTGCAAGGGAAATTCCGGGACGGCTCTCAGCAATCGCGTCTGGCCTTGCGGCAAGCCCGTGATTGCCGTTTGCAAGAGCGCACCGCGCCTCGGTCATGTTGTCCACCATCCTGGCGTCGAAATGCCCTTCATGCCAATGCATGTGCTCTCGCTCGTGAGCGATACTCAAGATGCGTACGTTCAGTTGCCTGGACGTAAGTCGACAGTGACGAAAGACGGACAGCATGAGGCGGGTCCAGTAGTCTGCGCCGCAGGGAGCCGATCGTCGAAAAGGTCCCGCCCCCTCACCGCAAGCCCTGAACAAAAAGTCCCGGCACAAACCCGGGACTCTTGCCGCTGCGCTGAAGAAGGCCGGTGTGTAGCCTCAGTACTTGGCGACGACGGGTCCGCCGAACTTGTAGTTGAGCCCCGCCCAGACAATGTCGCCCTTTGTCACAACCGTCCCGTTCAAGCCGAACGGCTGAACGACACCCGCAGTAAACTGAGGCGCGAATACTGATGTACTGCCCAGATCGTAATGGAGCCATTCGAGCTTGACGCTCCAATTGCTCCAGAAGGCGTATTCCGCGCCGGCGCCAGCCACCCATCCGGTGCGCGTGCTTGACGCGTTCCCGATGATCGTTGCTGCAAGGGCCGGAGCCGAAATATTGAAGCTGTTCTTGACCTCGCCGAATGCCGCGCCGCCGGTCCCGTAAATCAACAACCGGTCTACAACAAATCCGGCTCTGCCTCTGACCGTAGCTAACCAATCCAGCGATTGGCTCACTGTCTGGTTCAACGGCACGGCGCCGCCGCCGCCCGGGAACAGGAAGAGCCCGCTTCCTTTGATTCCGCTGCCCGAAATGTCGCCCTCCACACCGATCAGCCAATTCGGCGCGACCTGCCAATTGTAGCCAGCCTGCCCTCCGCCCAACACGCCCTTCGGACTAGTTCCGACGAATGGCAAGAGCTGCCCAACCCCGAACGCAACTGCGAATGTGCCCGGCGGAGAGTCAGTGAACCTGGTGCCCCCATCCTGCCCCCAGCCGTAGCCGACATGCCCGCCGACGTAAAATCCGGTCCAGTCGTAGCCCACAACGGGTGGCGGCGCCTTGTAGGTGGGAGCCTTGACTGCGAGATCGGCGGCGCCGGCTGGCGCGACCAAGGATATACATGCGAGAAAAGCAAGAAACGACTTGTTCATGCGCCCACCGATGTTTTTCTGACCACTGTTTTCCGACGAGGCGCGAACCAAATACATTGCCTCAGCCTTTGCGCGAGGAACATAGGATATCAACTGAGCGGCGGGCAACTGACCATGCCGGACCGCACTCGCATTTTGGCGCGTTGTAGCGTGGGCGACACACAGGCAAGCATTTGCGGCAATTGGCCGGATGATATTGGCGTCTCAGGCCGCCGATGACCGCAGGTGGAAACCCAGACCTAGCCCGCATTTCTCACAGAGTTGAGGCGCATCGGGGCGCGAATCAGCGAAAATTCTTTTGCGAGAAGGACTTTCTTGTGAGAATACGCACTTTCAGCTTTATTGTCGCGCTGCCACGCAGGCAAAGTCCGAAACAGCGCATCCAGGCTCCCCTTTCGTCGCACTCGCAGCGGCAGGATCGCCCCGGTAACCGCTCCCGGCGCCTGCCAACCCGCAGTCGCTGTCGCGCGGCATGGAAAAAATTATCTCGTGATTTCAATGACATATGAGTTCGTAGTTTTATTCTGAATGGCGCGCCACTGTACGATTTTGCGCGATATCGTTGTCGAGGCGTTCGAAAATGCCGCGTGGAGCCGCCGGCAGCGGCGCGCGAACTCTTGCCGTCTCTGGACCAGCAGCATCGCTAATCCGCCAGGCCGAAGACAAATGCCAAAGCAATTCCGAGCCGAGCCCTGGCCCCAGTTTGGTGGGAACCTGTTCGACTAGCCATGTTGTTCTGGGCCTTGCTCGCTTCCGGCCAGATCAACATGCGCAAGGTCGATGGCCCGACAACCCTCGCCACATAACCCATCGATCAGCCAATTGACCTCGCCGCACGACCACGTAGCTCCACGTTGCTGGAGATCGCGCCAGGAATCCCAACCAAATTCGGGCGGCACCGCAAGCTCTCCGCTACAGCGGTCTTATGAAAAAAAACCGGCGCGCTGATACGCGGGATTTGGATAAGTATAGAAACCTCGGCCTGTCTTCAGTCCCAGGCAGCCCTTGTCCATATATCCCCTTCAGAAAGCTCGCATACCTCTGCGGTTGCGGGTCGGAAGGCGACTGCGTCGCCCAAAACGTTGCCGCGTGCCACAACGTATCGATTCCGATCATGTCCATAATGCCAAAAGGTCCGATGGGCATTTTGGTCACACCCATCCAGGCGCGGTCGACGTCCTCCATGGAGGCAACGCCATTGACTACCAACGTCGTTGCCGCGCTCATGAGAGCGTTGTTCATGCTGTTGAACACATAGCTCGAACTCTCTTTCTTTTCGACAATTGGAATTTCCCCGATACTTCGGGCAAATTCGCCCAGCAGCGCGACGACACTCGGGTCCGTGCCGGGATGTGGCATGATGTCCACGATGTTGGCGTCCCAGACCGGGGGATGGAAATGCATTGCCGCGAATTGCGTCGGACGCCCGGTCTCTTGCGCGAACATGGACGGCAGCAGCGTCGAGGTGTTTGTGGTAAAGATGGTGCGCGGTGGGCAGAGTCGGTTGAATTGAGCAAACACCTGCCCTTTGATCTTTGGATCCTCGACGACGGACTCACTAATCAGGTCAGCGTCCGCGGCGGCCTCCTCCGGATCGGCGGTCATCGCGATCCTCGCCAGCGCTTCCTTGGCGCCTTCCGATGTCAGGCGTCCGGCGCCAACCAATTGGTCGGCAAAGTTTTCGATGTGCCGCTGCGCGGCTTCCAAGCGCTCGGGGCTCCTGTTGTACAAAACGACTTGATAACCATGAATTGCGCATTGCAGCCCGATCTGCTGTCCCATCGTCCCGGCGCCGACGATAAGGACCCGGCGCATTTCTTCAATCTTCATGTGATCGTACCTCCGCAGATCGATTCTAGACGCTCTTGGTCAGCGTTGATCTGCTCATCGTCTATGATAACGGTAGGGAGCACCGATGTTGATTGATGTGAAAGCCATGACGCACACTCCAATCTAAAAGGTTCAAGTGGATACGCTCTTAGCGTCTGCGATCCGCGATCACACGTCTTGGCGATGGGACTTTTAATCGACAAAAGAGGACTGGTGTTGATTTGCATCAAAGCACCCCGCGCAGATCAGCATGCGATCTAGCGTGCCGGTCGACAAAGACCTGGCATGTCGGCTTCTATTCCGCATCAGAGCGTGGCTTGCGTGCCAGCGGCACGGACGTGAAGTTCACCGAGGCGAGCGCGCGGCTCTCAGTCCCGAAAGCAGATCGGGCGCCTCTTTAGTCTGGCGAAAAGACCGCCCAGCGTTCCTGATACTTCTCGGCATCTTTGCGATGGGATCAGCATGCAGGCCGACATCATTGAGAACCGAACTTTCAACGAAATAACGATCGGGGAATCCGCAAGTCTCACGCGGACGCTGACCAAAGACGACATTGCGCTTTTTGCGGTCATGTCCGGCGATGTGAACCCGGCGTATCTCGACCAAGGTTATGCCGAAACAAGCGCGTTTCACCGCATTATCGCTCAGAGAATGTGGGGCGGCCATCCGGCGCGCCCTGACCTTCCCCGCCCTCGTCCCCTAAGAGATTGTGCCGCTCTGCCATCACAGCGAGGAGACAGCGATTATACTGATCGCGCGCGTTCTGGTCACGCTAACAACGCTCGTGACCCTTGTCGGGTCGAACCTTTCGGACTGGAACGCAACCCACCTGTTTGGCGAGCAGTGGTCAATCAAATGATTTTGGTGCACGTTGTATAAAGCGAGTCACCGATCGCGGTGGTGGTACGAAAGGGTCTTCTCCTTTCGGCGCATGCGTCGGCTCACGGACGTCTGATGTTGGCATTCAGTGCGCCAGAATTTTCTGATCGTCTACTCTCAGGTACGCTTCGAAAGTACGCCCCTGATAGCCTCATCGATCCGCGGAAGATCCGTAAGCGGATGGAGCATGCGCGAGCAAAGCTCTATGCCGGAAGCGCGACGATCACCGCACGCGATCAGCAAGATGAACCGACACGCCGGAGCGCCGCCTGATCAGCGCAACGAGATTGCCGGCTCCCGCCTCCGAATGGAACGCGCCGGCGCCCACACGTCCTTCTGCCCTCGCGGCGGCGACCGGCAGCAACTGGGCGACGGCGCGGAAGACCTCATAATAGCGGACGGCCCCGTCATCGAGCGGCCGCCGCATGTGATAGGCACGCTGATAGCGTCGCAGCGCCGCGCCGATGGCCGCCTGCGCCACGGCACGCAACGGCCATGGCAGACCGATCGGAACAGTCGAGATGTTGGCGATCGCCGAGCCGACATCCATGGCGGGCTCTGCAATCACGACGTTGGCCCAGTCGATCACGCCGGTGGGCTTGCCGTTGTCGGCGAGGATGTTGAGCGGATGAAAATCGCCGTGACAGATCGCAGCCTCTGCCGGCGGCGGCCGGTGATCCCGCAGCCAGGCGATGGCCGGCTCCAAACCGGTGAGCGCGTATTGCTGGGCGACTGCCCCGAGCCGCGCCAGTTGCCCCTCGAAGGTCACGGCGCGCGGGTCGATATCCGCCGCCGTTACAGCCTGGAGCAACACGTCGGCCGCCAGTTGGTGCAGGCGGATCTGCATCTCCACCCATTGCCCGACGATGCCGCCGAGCATGGACGGAAGGCGGAGCAGCAAGCGTACGCGCTCGGTGAGTGAGCGGCCGGCGCCAAGACCCTCGGCCTCGTGGGCCAGGGTCTGACCGGGCAGGCGCCGCATCACCATGAAGGGTCCGCCGAGGATGTCCGGATCGAGCTCGGTCGCCAGCACTTCCGGCGCCGGATAGCCCATCCCGGCGAGCGTATTCTGCACGACGGTTTCCAGTTTCACGCGCTGCGGGTCGGTGCCGGGGCGGCCGAGGCGCAGAATCAGCGGGTCCCGCCATTGCAGCGGAACGGCACCGAGCGTGAAGCCGAAGATCGCCGTGTCGAAGCCGCCCTGAATGCGCGTGGGCCCGGCCAGATACGCCGCATCAGGGCATCCGCAGGTGCGTGCCAGATGATGCAGCAGGCGCCTCGCGATCTCCGGATCGTCAGGCTGCGGCATCGGCGCCTACTTGTGCTCCATCTGCCACGAGCCGTCCCAATCCGCAGCCGGCGGGCTGGCGGCGAACTGATCGATGCGGGACAGCATGGCGAGCGCAGGGCCGTCGCCGGGCGCGATCTCAAGCGCCGAATTGAACGCGGCCTTCGCCTCGTCCCAGCGGGAGGCGCGGTAGGCGGCGAGCGCCTCGGCATAGCGGGTGCGAAGCTGGCGTTGCTGCGGCGTGAGTTCGCCGCTGCGCGCCATCACCTCGAAAATCGTCTGCGCCACGCTCTGGCCGACCACTGTGAGGCGATCGATCTCGCGCAGCTCGAAGGCCGGCCCCAGCGCGGCAGCGGTGTCCTGCGCAATCAGCACACGCGTGCCATAGACCTTGTTGGCGCCTTCGAGGCGCGAAGCGAGGTTCACCGCATCGCCCATCACGGTAAAGCTCATCATGAATTCCGAGCCGATGCTGCCGGTCAACACCTCGCCGGTGGCAACGCCGATGCGGATGTCGCACTCGACGGGGATCGCGCGCATGCCGAGCAGTTCCGGCAATTGCCGGCGCAGCGCAGGCACGCGATCGGCCATGTCGATCGCGGCGGCGCAGGCAAAGCGCGCCTGATCGGTGTCCTCGATGAAGGGAGGCCCCCAATAGGCCATGATGGCGTCGCCGATATATTTGTCGATGATGCCGCGGTTGCCGCGGATCGGCTCCGACATGGTCGAGAGATAGCAGTTGACGACCTTGACGAGGCCCTGCGGCGTCATGCCCTCGCTCATCGCGGTAAAGCCCTTCATGTCGCAGAACATGATGGTCATGACGCGGCGCTGGCCTTGCGTGAGCGCCACTTCCGGCCGGTCGATCAGGCCTTCGACGACCCTGGGATCGATGTAGCGGCCAAAGGTCTCGCGGATGCGCTCGTTGCGCCGGAGCTGCTCGACCATGCGGTTGAAGGCGGCAGAGAGCTGGCCGATCTCGTCCTGCGTCGACACGTCGATGGATTGATCGAGCCGGCCGGCCTCGACCTCGCGCGTTCCCTGCAGCAACCGGCGCACCGGCCGCGTGATGCCGCTGGCGACCAGCAGCGAAAAGATCCAGCCCACAGCGGCGGCAAGCGCGGTGACGACGGCCGAGATGACGATCGCCTGACGCTGGTTGCGGATCACGGTCGCC
>JAKFVP010000024.1 GCA_021732175.1 Bradyrhizobium sp. | reverse complement strand
TGAAGGTGTAGCTGTCGCCCATGAAATTGACGGAGGCGGCGGAGAGGCTAACGCTCATCTTGTGATGGCGGGCTTCCGGACTGGCATCTCCGTGGGAAGTTCCGGCATCGACGCTGCCGGCTTTGGGGATGGCGCCTGTTCGCGCCAGGATTGCTTCGAGAAGGGTGGTTTTACCGCTTTGGAATGGGCCCACCAATGCAATGCACCGTGGACCCGATTCTTTAGTGCCCTGGGGACTTCTGACGTCTTGTCCCATATGCCGCCTCCTTCAATGTTGAAGTCGGCCCATGATTGGGTCGGCAGCGCCAATGCTCCGCCTGTCCCGCGATTTTGGCAAGCGGGAAAATGTCGCCGGTAAAATTACCGATGTTTCGGATGCAGTGCAGCGTGCTTACGCCGCTGCCGCATCCGACCAAGGTAGCGTTAACGGCCGGGGCGCAGTTCCAGGCTCTCGAGTCCGGCGGCGATGGAAACGCCGACCTGGCCCTGCACGCTGAGCGGCTGCAGTGCGATCGAATTGTTGGAGCCGCCGACCAAAACGTTGCCGCCGACGCCGACGCCGAGCGTCGCGCTGCCCTGCGCGCCGGCGTAATTGCCGGCGAGGTCGCCCGGCCCGAGGCGGTTGACCGGCGCGAACACGCCCCAGGCCAGCGCGGACTCCTGGGTGATGCCAAGATCGAGGCCGACCTTGCGGATGGTGGCGACATAGAAATCGTCGGGCTGGCCGGCGGCGCGCAACACGCAGCCGAGATTGGTCACGGATCCCACGATGAAGCCGACGCTGGCGCCGCCGCGGCATTCCAGCACGCCGACCTGCACCTTGGCCTGCTGGGCGGAGGTCGTCGTGACCGATGCCGACAAAGCGAGGGCGATACCGGCGAGGGCGAGTGAGCGGCGCATGAACAAATCTCCGAAAATTCAAGGGGTGATGCGGGTCGAAAACGTGCCGATATGGCGCGGTCTCTATGGCACAACAGGGGCAGGAATTACACCGTCATTCCGGGCGCCTCACCGCCAAAAAAGAAGGCCCGCTTGCGCGGGCCATCTGAACATCACCGACCGACGGGTCAGCGCAGATTGCCGCAGAAGCGCTGGATGCGCTTGCAGGCGTCCTCGAGGTCGGAGGTCTTGGTCGCATAGGAGATGCGGAACGCCGGGCCAAGGCCGAAGGCCGAACCCTGCACGACGGCGACGCCTTCGGCTTCCAAAAGCTCGGTGACGAAGTCCTCGTCATTGGCGAGCACCTTGCCCGACGGCGCCTTCTTGCCGATGGTGCCGGCGCAGGACGGATAGACGTAGAACGCGCCTTCCGGACGCGGGCAGTCGATGCCGCTCGCCTGGTTCAGCATGGCCACCACGAGGTCGCGGCGTTCCTTGAACACCTTGTTGTTGGCCTCAATGAAGTCCTGCGGAC
The DNA here is from genome assembly GCA_021732175.1 of Bradyrhizobium sp. Lineage (GTDB taxonomy): Bacteria > Pseudomonadota > Alphaproteobacteria > Rhizobiales > Xanthobacteraceae > Bradyrhizobium. Next base: position 6,178 of record JAKFVP010000024.1, on the reverse strand, counting down.
CGTTGAGCGCCTCGACCGAAGCCCATTGCGAGATCGACGACGGGTTCGACGTCGACTGCGACTGGATGGTCTGCATCGCCTTGATCAGCTCGGCGGGGCCGCCGGCATAGCCGATGCGCCAGCCGGTCATGCAATAGGCTTTCGAGACGCCGTTCACGGTCAGCGTGCGGTCGTAGAGTTTCGGCTCGATCTGCGCCGGCGTGGTGAAGACGAAGTCGTCATAGACCAGGTGCTCATACATGTCGTCGGTCATCACCCAGACATGCGGATGCTTGACCAGCACATCGGTGATCGCCTTCAGCTCGGCGCGCGTGTAGGCGGCGCCGGTCGGGTTCGACGGCGAGTTGAGGATGATCCACTTGGTCTTCGGCGTGATCGCCTTCTCGAGGTCGGCCGGCTGCAGCTTGAAGCCGTGCTCGGCGGTGCAGACGATCGGCACCGACTCGCCGCCGGCAAGCGCCACCATTTCCGGATAGCTCACCCAATACGGCGCGGGGATGATCACCTCGTCGCCGGGATTGATGGTGGCCATCAGCGCATTGTACAGCACCTGCTTGCCGCCGGTGCCGACGATGACCTGGTTCGGCTTGTAGGTGAGCCCGTTCTCGCGCTTGAACTTGGCGATGATGGCGTCCTTCAGCTCGGGAATGCCGCCGACATCGGTGTACTTGGTCTTGCCCTGCTCGATCGCCTGGATCGCGGCAAGCTTGATGTTGCCGGGCGTGTCGAAATCAGGCTCGCCGGCGCCGAGGCCAATGACGTTCCGGCCCGCCGCTTTCAGCGCGCGCGCTTTATCCGTGACCGCGATGGTCGCGGACGGCTTCACGCGGGCGAGCGAGGCAGACAGGAAGGACATCATTTTCTCCTGGTTGTCTTGAGGTTGTCATGACGGTTTTCATGCGCAGGCGTCGTGGACCGCAGAAATCCACGACTCTCGATGAATGGAATGGCTGCACTTTAAGGCTCAATAAGCTGCGTCGCAAGGAACTTGGACCGGATCGGTGCAAAGTTTACCGAGCTCGGTGCACCTTTAGGGAACGTTAAAGGCGGGCCGCTAGGGTCCGCGCAACATTCCTCAATTTCTGCGGCGAAATGGCTCATTTCCGGCAAGCAGGCGATTGGCGGACCGGCGGGAACAGGCCCGTCCGGATAGGCCCGGCCTCGCCCTCAACGGGCGCGGGAGCGTTGGGATCATGAACGCTACGCACCGTCAGTTGCAGCGGATCAATGCCGCGATCTGGGCCACGATCGGCATCGTCGCGCTTGTTGTGGTGGGCGCTGCGCTATCAGGTTTCGTCGAGATCGCGTGGCGCTCCTTCATTGCCCAGGCGATCGTGGCTGCGCTGTTGACGGCCGGCGGCCTCTACTATCACACGGCGCGCGGTGAGCAGCGGCTCGGCGCCATCCTGATCGCGACGGCGCAGATCATCTGCTTTGCCGCGGTCGGCGCGCCGCTGTCATACATCGCTGCGATGTCGGGCTTCCCGCTGCAGGACGCCATATTCGACGCATGGGACCGTGCGCTGTATTTCGACTGGGTTCAGATGATGCAATTCGTCGCCGCGCATCCCGCCCTGCAGCTCGTGCTGCACTTCGCCTATGCCAGCTTCGCGCTGCAATCGGTGACGACGATCATGGGACTCGGTATCGCCGGGCAGCTCGACCGGCTGGCCGGCTTCGTCGCCGCGTTCATCGCCACGACGCTGGTGACGATCGCGGTGTCCGCGATCTATCCCGCCGTCGGCCCGTGGGTGTTTCTCGACATCCAGCCCGCCGCGGCGAACGGCTTCCTGCCGACATCGTCGACGAGCTGGCCGGTCTTCCTCGGCTTGCGCGACGGCACCGTGAACACCATCGCCGGGCTCAACGCCGAAGGCATCATCACCTTTCCGAGCCTGCATGCCGCGCTCGGCGTATTGTTCCCACTCGCGTTGTGGCGGACACCAGTGGTGCGATGGTTCGCATTCGTCCTCAACGGACTGATGCTGGTCGCAACCCCCGCCTATGGCAGCCATTACGTCGTCGACGTGATTGCGGGCGTTATCATTGCGGTGGCGTGCTGGGCTGTCGCCATGCGTCTGGTTTCATCCAATGCAGATGCGAAGCGAAAGCATCTCGCTGACATCGACGACTCGCCGTCGATCGTTCCGGAAACGCTGCTGGAACCGGACACGGCCAGATTGTCGCGCAGACGCGAACAGGCCTGATTCATTACTCCCAACCATGTGATCGCAGCGCCATGGCATGCCATGCTGCACGCGTGCAGTGCAGCAGAGGTTTCGATCTTTTCCAGGCGCGTGCTCTTGCGATGCGCCGGCTTCGCTATCATTGTTTAGCCGCTATGCGGCGCGATAAGCCGGCTCACCCACTGGTTGTTTCCAGCGATCGCAAGAAGCGAGAGGCGATGTACAAACTCTATACGATGCTGCGCTCCGGCAACAGCTACAAGGTCCGGCTTGCACTGGCGCTGCTCAACATCCCCTATGAGGCGGTCGAGATCGACATCCTGCGCGGCGAGAGCAGAACGCCGGAATATCTGGCGAAGAATCCGAGCGGACAGATTCCGCTGCTGGAAGTCGACGGACGCTACCTCGCCGAATCCAACGCCATCTTGTGGTTCGTCGCCGCCGGCACGTCGCTGTCGCCGGAGAGCCGCATCGAGCGCGCCGAAGCGCTGCAGTGGATGTTCTTCGAGCAGCATGCGCTGGAGCCGAACATCGGCGCGGCCTATTTCTGGCTGTCGCTGGTTCGCGGCGGACGCGAATTGCAGACGCACGCGCTGGAGGACTGGATGGAGCGCGGTTATGCAGCCCTGCAGGTGATGGAGAACCATCTCAAGACGCATCAATACTTCGCCGCCGGCCAGCTCACCGTCGCCGACATCGCGCTGTACGGCTACACCCATGTCGCCGACCGCTGCGACTACGACCTCTCCACCTTCCCCGCCATCCGCGCCTGGCTGCGCCGGGTGGAACAGACCCCGGGCTTTGTGACCATGGACTGGTCGCCGGGCGCTGCCGAGGTCGTGGATGCCCCGAGTGTGGCTGTGTGACGACTCTCAGTTCGTCTTCCGGGGCAGCTCCGGCAACGTACTAAAATAATCGAACACGATCTCATAAAAGTTTGCCAAAGGGCCGCTTATCGCAAAGTCGTCGGATGCCAATATCTTGGCCATCTTGCGGCGCGGGGAGCCGCCGCATGGGTTTGCCATCAATGATTCGTTGCGCGTTCAGACCGGACATAAAGCCCTGCGCCCAAGAACCATAAACAAGCTCGGCTAGTTTGGGGTCATCCTTATAGGACTTTCCAAAGTGCGCACAAGAATACGTGCCGACCCCACGCATAACGCTAGTGTCTTCTGCACGGGCTGGCGAACAAACAAATAGAAGAACGAACCCAAGAGTGATGCGCATACCGCCAGCCCTTGAAATTTGCCTAGGGTCTTGTGCAGCCAATAACTAACTATTAGCTCCGGTACGCGTCGAAGCAAAGCAGGAGATGGAATGCCGGTTTTGAAACGTGAGCTTGCACGGTCCGCAAAAGGACCAGTAATGAACAATGAGGACTGGTGGTATCTCTGCAAAGACACCGATACTGGCTCAGTATTCGTTTTGCACGAATGGGCCCACACCGACGTAACAAGGCCATCCAGCCAGTCAAATGTTGGGAGCAAACATATCGAGCTTTCCGTATTTTTGGTTGAAACCAGACCAACGGAAGCACAATCGAGACTTCGCCAACTCATTGGCTCTTTGGTCGAAGGTTAGGCCCAGCGTTCTTTCGACTGGAACAAAGCCAACGTTTACAGAAGCCTTCGGGAGGGCACGATGACTAAGGACCTCTATCAAGTAAAAATTGGTCGAATCAACGAGGGAGTAAACGATTCTCCTACCGAAACGAGACACGCCCACACGATAAGTGTTTCACCGGGTGGTGACTTGACCGTTCAAGGGGAAAAAGGAGGGCGCATGTTGTCTCCGGGCATGTGGGACGAAATCGTTGTCCGAAGGCTTCAAGACCTCCCCGGCGCTAAGAATGCTCAAAGCTAAATGGAAAGTGATTTCTAACGTCTGACGTAAAACTTCTCGAACATCTCTCGCCGGATAACACCGTCCCGCAAACTCTTCATAATTATATATGGCTGCATCGCGGCTTCTGCGAAATGGTATTGGAAGGTACGCCGCGAGCCCGTCTTCCTTAGCACACTTCCTCTTTCTGGCTCGCACATCTCATTAAGATGGAAAGAAAACGAGGGAACTTTCATCGGGGTCCCCATTATCTCACTCAGAGGCGCTTCAACGTCTGCGGCTGTAAACTGACCGAGGTCATTAGTTTCGGTCATCGCACACGCCGCGAGCACTGGAGCGAAGATATTGCCTTTCCGATAAATCTTTTCGGTCGCGCGAGTGTACGATTCTGCGATCGTGTAATTTACGTCAGCCATACATGCTTCAATGGAGCGAAGAACCGTATCTTCTCCGATACTCGTGCTTTCACTCTCGATTGCCGCAAGTGCGCTATATTTTCCTAGCGAGTGCGCATAGAACGGAAGTCCCGCTGAAAAATAAGCAATCCGCCAAACAGCGTCACTCGATATGCGCATTCGGAGACGCTTGGTGCGTGAGGTAATAACCTCGCTTATTTCTTCGTTATTCATTCGTTGCATCGGAACCTGAAGGAGATTCCGCGAAATAGATGCATGATCCCGCACGAGTGTAAGGATATTTTCGGCTACGCCAACGAGTACAATAGTTGGATTGTTTTTAAGCCTAGTAAGCGCTTTGATCAGATCGGTCATTAGCACGCGACAGGTTTCGTCCGCGATACGGTCGTACTCATCGATAATGATGATCGGAATTTCGTTCTGGTTGAAGCGCCCTAATTGAAGAAAGACGTGATCGGGCTCAATCGGTGCCGGAAATTGCAGATCGAGCGTCGTGTCCTCCCCTTCCCATCGAATTCGACGAAAAACCTTTCGCCACAAGCTGTCAAAACTGTCGGCACTGTCTGCGTCAACTGCGATCTCGCGCACGCGCTTTGTTTCCGAATTCAGATCCTTGTGAAAGATATTCGCCAGAGAGGTTTTGCCCACCCCTCTCTCTCCAAAGATGATCGCGTGACGAGCCCTCTCGATCGCGATGTCTTGCAGACGCTGAATGGTGGCCTTCCGGCCAGCAAATTGGGCTACCTCGTTAATGGGCGGGCCTGGAGTAAAAGTCTCAAGGACCTCAACCCTAAGCTTTTTCCAGTCCACTGTTCCCGTTGCCATAAGCCTGCTCCATTCGCGCGCAAGCGGTATAGCACTTACTCAATATAGTGTAAAGTAGCTCAATACGCGCGCCATCGCCGCACCACGGACTCTGGGCAATCCTACTCATATGAGCGCTTGTCGGCCAATTTCCTGTGAAGAGTGGGTATAAATACCGGGGAAAACGGGGAAACCGTTAACGGCGCCACCATCCCGCCACGATCGGCGCGGGGCGGCGCCGCAATTTCCCGCGAGGGTAGCTGTCGACTGTGGGTGATTCGCCCGCAGGGTAAGGATTTGGACCAATGATCCGGTCACGGGGCGCCATCGGCTTTGCCGCCGCGCCCGTCGCATCATCCCGGTTGATCAACGCCGTCGCAGCCTCGCTGGCGTTCGGCGCCGCCTCGCTGTGCCTGATCTCCACCCTGAAGGTGCTGGCGATCAAGCTGATGGCGATGCCGATCCCGATGTGAGAGCCTGACGCTCGACCGGCCGACTTCCCGAACCAAACATGCGCGCGATGCGACTCATCGCCATACGACCATGATGAAGACGCCTATTGGACTCGTGACCATCACGCTCTCGGCAGCGACGTTGCTGGCCGGGACGTTCCTGCTCGTCTCGGGCACGCGCGGCCAGAACAATTCGTTCGAGTCTTCCGCCGGGCAGCTCGACGTGCAGACCTTTGCCAGCGGCCTCGTCAATCCCTGGGCGCTGGCCTTCCTGCCCGACGGAAAGATGCTGGTGACGGAGCGGCCCGGCCGCATGCGCATCGTCTCGGCCGAGGGACAGCTCTCGCCGCCGCTGAAGAACGTTCCGGAGGTGTGGGCGAGCGGCCAGGGCGGCCTGCTCGACGTCATCACCGACAAGAACTTTGCGCAGAACCGCACCATCTTCTTCTGCTACGCCGAGCGCGCCTCCGGCGGCGGC
>JAKFVP010000507.1 GCA_021732175.1 Bradyrhizobium sp. | reverse complement strand
GCCGCGATGGGCGAGCCTCAAGGCATGGTTGGCGTTCTGCTCGACGATCAGCACCGTCAGGCCGTCCTGCCCGTTCAGGGTGCGGATGGCGTCGAAAATCTGCCGGGCGATCAGCGGTGCCAGCCCCAGCGAGGGCTCGTCCAGCATCAGCAGGCGCGGGCGGCTCATCAGCGCGCGGCCGATCGCCAGCATCTGCTGCTCGCCGCCGGACAGCGTGCCGCCACGCTGGGTCATGCGTTCCTTCAGCCGCGGAAACAGCGTGAAGATGCGCTCCAGTCCCGCCGCGCGATCAGCTTCGCTGACTTCGGTGGCATCGGCCCCCATTTGCAAATTTTCCGCCACGCTCATGCGCGGGAAGATGCGGCGCCCCTCCGGCGATTGCGCAATGCGCATCCGCGCGATCTCGTGGGTCGGTACGCCGGTGATATCGCGGCCGTCATATTCGATGCGGCCTTCCCTGGCGCGCGGCCGGCCGAAGATCGTCATCATCAGCGTCGACTTGCCGGCGCCGTTGGCGCCGATCAGGGCGACGATCTCGCCGGCATTGATCTCGATGTCGACGCCCTTGAGCGCCTCGATCTTGCCATAGGCGGCGCGAAGCCCACGCACCGCGAGGAGGGGTGTCGTGTTCGAGGTCATCGAACAACCTCTCCGTCATGGCCGGGCTTGTCCCGGCCATCCACGTCTTGGCCGGCGGCACGGAGGAAAGACGTGGATGCCCGGGGCAAGCCCGGGCATGACGAGGTGATGATGAGGCGCGCCATCACGACCCGCTCTCCATCACGGCGATGGCTTCTTCCTCGTCGGCGCCGAGATAGGCCGCGATCACCTTGGGATCGTCGCGGACATGCTGTGGCGTGCCTTCGGCGATCTTGACGCCGTAGTCCATGACGACGACGTGGTCGGAGATTTCCATCACGACAGACATGTCGTGCTCGATCAGCAGGACGGAAGTGCCGCAATCGCTGCGGATGGCGAGCAGCAGGTCGCTCAGGGCGCCGCTCTCGCGTGCATTGAGTCCGGCTGCGGGCTCGTCGAGACAGAGCAGCGCGGGCTCGGTGCACATCGCGCGCGCGATCTCGAGCCGGCGCTGGTCGCCATAAGGCAGATTGCCGGCCGCTTCATCCGCGCGATCGAGCAGGCCGACGCGCTTGAGCCAGACGGTGGCAAGATCAATGGCGCGCCGCTCCGCCTCGCGCCAGGACGGCGCACCGATCAGGCCGAGGAAAGTCAGGCCCGAAGCGCGCATCAGCGCGTTGTGCTGCGCCACCATCAGGTTCTCCAGCGCCGTCATGCCGGGGAACAGGCGGATGTTCTGGAAGGTGCGCGCGACCTTGGCCTGCTTGGAGATGCGGAAATCGCCCAACCGCTCGAGCGCGAAGACAGCGCCGTCATCATGGACGAGGCGGATCGCGCCCGAGGTCGGCTTGTAGAAACCGGTGATGCAGTTGAACACGGTGGTCTTGCCGGCGCCGTTCGGCCCGATCAACGCGGTGATCTGACGCCGCTCGGCGGCAAACGACAGTTCGTTGACGGCAACGATGCCGCCGAAGCGCATCGTCAGGCGGTCGACGGTGAGGATTTTCTCGCTCATCCGTGGCCCTCCTTGACGAGGTCGGAGGAGATCGCCTGGTTCTTTTCCAGAAACACGGTCGGCGCGCGATGGCCGACCAGGCCCCGCGGCCGCCAGATCATCAAGAGCACCATGGCAAAGCCGAACACCAGCATGCGGTACTGGTCGAGGCCGCGGAACAGCTCGAAGCCGCCGATCATGGCGATCGCCGCCAGCACGACGCCGAGCTGCGAGCCCATGCCGCCGAGCACGACGATCGCCAGCACCAGGGCCGATTCGTGGAAGGTGAAGGATTCCGGGCTGATGAAGCCCTGCCGTGTCGCAAAGAACGCGCCGGCAAAGCCGCCGAACATCGCACCGGTGGCAAACGCCGTCAGCTTGGTCGTCGTGATGTTGATGCCGAGCGCACGGCAGGCGACTTCGTCCTCGCGCAGCGCTTCCCAGGCGCGGCCGATCGGCAGCCGCCGCAGGCGGATGGTCACCCAGTTGGTGAGCAGCGCCAGCGCCAGGATCAGATAGAACAGGAACACCACGCGGTGGGTCGGCGAGAACTCGATGCCTAGCTTGGCCGCGAGCCCGTCATCGTCATTTGACAAGGGAATGCCGAAGAAGGTCGGGCGTGGAATGCCGGTGATGCCGTTCGGCCCGCCCGTAAGGTCCTGCCAGTTGATCAGGACGAGGCGGATGATCTCGCCGAACGCAAGCGTCACGATGGCGAGATAGTCGCCGCGCAGCCGCAACACGGGAAAGCCGAGCAGCACGCCCCAGAACGCAGCGAGGATTCCCGCAAGCGGCAGGCAGATCCAGAACGACAGACCGAAATTGGTCGCCAGCAGCGCGTAGGAATAGGCGCCGACCGCGTAGAAGGCGACGTAACCGAGATCGAGCAGGCCGGCGAGGCCGACCACCACGTTCAGTCCCCAGCCGAGCATCACATAGGTGAGCACGAGGATGGAAAGGTCGAGGATGTAGCGCTGGTCATAGAAGATCACGGGAATGAGGATGGCGAACACCAGCAGCGCCGGCGCGAGCCAGCGGCCGATGAGGTCGGCTGCATCCTGCAGCCATGGCGGGACGAGCCGGCCGGCGCCGGATGGTCCGATCCATTGCCGCAGCAATTCGATGATGATGCTGCCGCCGAACACGATTGCGACAATGGCCGCGAGTTCGCCGAAGCGCGTCCAATAGATCAGATGGCCTTCGGGCCCTGCTTCGGTGCGCACGCCGATCATCAGCGAGAACAGCACCAGGGCGACAAACGCGCTGATCACGGCCTTCTTCAGGATGAAGGCAATGCCGGAAGTGGCAATCCCGGAAGTGTTTTGGGAATGCGAGGGGGCGGGCAACGGGGCTGAAGAGGGTGCGCTCACGCGGGCGGTCCGTCAGACTTTTTCAACTTCGGGCCGGCCGAGCAGGCCGGTCGGAAGGAAGATCAGGACCACGATCAGGATGGAGAAGGCGGCGACGTCCTTGTACTCGACGGAGAAATAGGCCGACCAGAAGGTTTCGATCAAACCAATCAAGAGGCCGCCGAGCATCGCGCCCGGCAGCGAGCCGATGCCGCCGAGGACTGCGGCGGTGAAGGCCTTGATGCCGGCAACAAAGCCCATGAAGAAATCGACCAGGCCATAGTAGAGCAGGTACATCATGCCGGCGACGGCCGCGAGGGCTGCGCCAATCACGAACGTAAAGGAGATGGTGCGGTCGACATCGACGCCGAGCAGGGCCGCCATGGTCTGGTCCTGCTCGCAGGCGCGCATGTCGCGTCCGAGCCGCGTGCGCGACACCAGCCAGGTGAACAGCGCCAGCAGCACCACGGTGGTCGCGACCACGATGATCTGGATGTTGGAGAGTTGCACGTTGAAACCGCTCGCGCCCTCATGCAGCGTGTAGCCGCCGGTGATGATCGGCGGCACCGGCTTGACGCGGGCGCCTTGTGCGACCTGCGAGAAATTGGTGAGGATGAAGGACATGCCGATGGCGGAGAGCATCGGCGCCAGGCGGAAGGAATGCCGCAGCGGACGATAGGCGATGCGCTCGACCGTCCAGCCGTAGAGCGCCGTGATCGCCATCGCGACCAGCAGCACGATCAGCAGGATGAGCGGCACGGCCGTCAGCCCGAACGACACCAGCACGAGGAACGAGATCAGCGCGATGAATCCGCCGATCATGAAGATGTCGCCATGGGCGAAATTGATCATGCCGACGATGCCATAGACCATGGTGTAGCCGATGGCGATCAGGCCGTAGATCGAGCCGAGCACGAGGCCGTTGATCAGTTGCTGGGCGAAATAATCCATGCGCTGCCAAATATTTGATAGCAACGCGGCGAGGCCCCCGGGCAGCCCTGAACGACGCGTCGTCTCATTGTCTAACAGTGGGAACCAAGGGCGGCAACAGCGGCTCCTGCGGCTTAAAGGGCTTGTGCAGAGCTACTTTCGGACTGGGTTCCCCGGTCACGATCCGGTCAGACGGCTGCCGCGGAATGATCGCAGGGGAACAGCGATGTTCCCCGCAACCAATGCCATTGGGGTCGGTTGTCTCCCCGTGAGGACCAAATAAGGGAGTATCGGAATGAGCAATCCGAACCAGAATCAGGGTCAGCAGAACCAGACCCCGGGTCAGAAGCCCGGCCAGCAGCAGGGCGGCGGCCAGAAGCCCGGTCAGCAGCAGCAGGATCCGGGCCGTCAGGGCCAGATGCCCAATCAGGGCCGCTAGTTGCTGATGGACGTTCAATCCGGATGTTCAGTCGAAAGGTCCCGCCGAAAGGCGGGGCCTTTTCGCTTGCCGCGTGCGAACTGGCCGGACCAGCCGGCGGATTAAGGTAAACAAAGGGTTTAAATTGCCGCTCGCAATTTAAGGGCGTTACGTCGCTTCCAAACCGCAAGCCCTCGTCCGGGCGAAGCGGAAATCAACGGGAAGCGACATGTCAAACTGGCGGATCGGCTCGATCAACGGCGCGCTGCTCGCAGCGTATTTCATCCCCGTCTGGGGCATGATCTCCTATGACATCATGTTCGCACCGGTGCATGCACTCTATGAGCAGGCCAACATTTCGGCTGCCCTGTTCGTTAGCGATCACCTGCAATTGGCAGGCATGAACCTGGTCCGCACCGCCTGGCTGCTGGCGCTTTGCCGCTTCGCCGCGCTGGCGTTCTTCGCGGTCTTCCTCGTCATGCTGTGCTGGCCATCCACCCGCAAGAACGGCGGCTGCGACGAGGCGCTCGGCATGGCGCTGTTCATCGGCAGCCTGATCAGCTTTGCCTGCATGCTGATGGCCTCGCAGGTCGGCGAGGCCGGCGCGCTGCGCCTGCATGCAACGGAATTGATGCTGATGCTCGGCGCCGCGGTCGTGCTGGTTTTCGACCGGCCGGTACGGAAGCCGTCGCCGACGAGCGATATCGCGCTTCGCCAGTTGCAGCTCGCCAACAATAGATAATCAGCACGCTTTCTCCCGTCATTGCGAGGAGCGCAAGCGACGAAGCAATCCAGCTTTCTTCCGTGAAGGAAGCTGGATTGCTTCGCTTCGCTCGCAATGACGGCTGGGGCTAGCGCTGCGTCAAAAATCCGACCACCGCTTCGGTGAAGGCGTGCGGCTGCTCGACATTTGAAATATGCGCGGCGTCCAGGATGGTCATGCTGGCGCCGGGAATGCGGCTGCGCATGAATTCGCCGGCCGCGACCGTGGTGCCCATGTCGTGACGTCCGGCAATGACCAGCGTCGGGCTCTTGATCTTCGGCAGCAGCTCGCGCTGGTCGAGCGTGCTCAGCGCTTCGCAGCAGGCAAGATAGCCCTTCACCGGCGTCGCCAGCAGCATCGCCTTCAAATTCGCGGCGGCCTGCGGCGCACGCTCGCGGAAGTCGGCGGTCAGCCAGCCGGAGATGACCGTGTCGGCAATAGCGGCGAGACCGCCTTCGCTCACCGCCTTGATGCGGTTGTGCCAGTTGGTGGGGTCTGGGAAATGGCAGGTGGTGTTGGCAAGGATGATCTTGCCCATACGCTGCGGCGCGTTGGCGCCTAACCACTGTCCGACCATGCCGCCCATCGACAGGCCGCACCAATGCACCTTCTCGATGTTGAGATCGTCGAGGATGGCCAGCACGTCCTTGCCGAACCGCTCGAAGGAGTAGGGACCGTCAGGCACCTGTGATTTGCCGTGGCCGCGGCGGTCATAGCGAATCACGCGGAACACCTGGGTGAGCGCCTTCATCTGCGGCTCCCACATCTGCAAGGTGCAGCCGAGCGAGTTCGACAGCATCAGCGTCGGTCCGCCGTCCTTGCCTTCCAAGGAGACGTTGAGCAGGCAGCCATCGGCATCGATCATGGGCATCGGACGATCCTCGTCATGCGGTCATGCCCGGCATTGGCATGGCTTACGGATTCGGCGCAAGCGTGCGGCACCCTCGCACACCGCGTTATCCCGGATAGGCGCCTACCGCGTTATCCGGCCTGCCGCCGGCCGTCCACAAGGAATCACAAAGCTTTGTTGCATCCCGCGAGTTTGCTCAGAGTGCCCTGTGTCGGCAGGGCCTTTTCTTTGCCGCGGCCGTGCTCTACTTGGGGGAAGAGTAATTGCGATCCAGGAGACCCCCATGGCCATGACAATGACCGGCGAAGTCCAGCTTGCGGCGACACGCCAGGCTGTGTGGGACAAGCTCAATGACCCGGACGTGCTGAAGGCCTGCATTCCCGGCTGCGAGGAGCTGGAGAGGACGGACGATCAAGGCTTCCGCGCCACCGCCAAGATGAAGGTCGGCCCGGTGTCCGCGCGCTTCAAGGGCAAGGTCACCTTGAGCGATCTCGACCCGCCCAATGGCTACAAGATCTCCGGCGAGGGCGAGGGGGGCGTGGCCGGCTTTGCCAAGGGCGGCGCCACCGTGGCGCTGGCGGACAAGGATGGCGGCACGCTGCTGAGCTATAATGTCGAGGCCCAGATCGGCGGCAAACTGGCGCAGCTCGGCCAGCGCCTGATCAACGGTGCGGCCAAGAAACTGGCCGACGAATTCTTTGCCAATTTCGCCAAGGCGGTGCAGGGTTAGCCCCGCCTGACGGCTACCAAAGTCATATCAGGCCATGTCCCAGACGGGTGGCTCCAAAGGTTGCCCATTGCCGGACTGGCCCATATTATCCGCCCCGAAATGCCCAAAACCGCCTGTTTTGCCGCGCTGCGGCACGACAGATTAGAGAGTACTGATGGCCAAAATTTCCCTCATCGTGAACGGCAATCCCGTCAACGCCAATGTCGACCCCCGCACCTTGCTGGTCCAGTTCCTTCGCGAGAATCTGCGCCTGACCGGTACCCATGTCGGCTGTGACACCTCGCAGTGCGGGGCCTGCGTCGTGCATCTCGACGGCAAGGCGGTAAAATCCTGCACCACGCTTGCGGTCATGGCCGACGGCCATGAGGTCAAGACCATCGAAGGACTGGCGGCCGACGGCGCGCCGCTGCACCCGATGCAGGAAGCCTTCCGCGAACATCACGGCCTGCAGTGCGGTTTCTGCACGCCCGGCATGATCATGACCGCGGTGGACCTGGTCCATCGCAGGGGTAACGACCTCTCCGACGAGGTCATCCGCGAGGAGCTGGAAGGCAATCTCTGCCGCTGCACCGGCTATCAGAACATCGTCGTGTCGATCGCCGCGGGCGCCAAGGCGATGGCCAAGTCGGACCTCGCTTAAGTTTTCATCGCGTCAGCGATTCGGGAAATTCTCATGTACGAATTCAAATATCATCGTCCCGCGACCGTTCGTCAGGCCGCCAATCTGTTGGCCAAGAACGAGGACGCGAAAGTCATCGCCGGCGGTCACACGCTGGTGCCGGTCATGAAGCAGCGGCTGGCCAGCCCGCCGCATCTGATCGATATCTCCCACGTGGAAGGGCTCGACGCGATCGAGATGAAGGGCCGCTCGCTCGTCATCGGCGCCACTGCCAGGCACGCCGACGTTGCGGGCTCGGCGACCGTGCGCGAGGCGATCCCGGCGCTGGCGGAGCTCGCCGGCATGATCGGCGATCCCGCCGTGCGTCACAAAG
>JAKFVP010000492.1 GCA_021732175.1 Bradyrhizobium sp. | reverse complement strand
GGAGTCACCTTCCTGCCTGGCATCAAGCATGGCATTTGCCATCGCGCCACCTCCACAGATCAGCTAATGCCAAGCTGTATCGCAGGTGAACCTCGCGATGGCGAGGTGGGGGCCTCATGCCGGTTACCATCATTCGTTCATAGATGTTGCCGTCATCGAACTTGATCGTCGGCCCGGACATTGGGTCGCCTCGCTGCGCACTCGTTTCACTGACCGGCGGTGCTGAGTATCGGAGTCCAACGGGCGACTTCACGAACAACCAGCCCCTGAAGGGCGTCAGGTGTGCGGCCGGCAAGGTCCGGGATCTCGCTGCCAAGATCGAGCAGTCGCGTGCGTATGCCTTCGTCATCGAGAGCTTTGACAAGAGCGTCGTTCAGCTTGCCGACCACGTGTTGTGGAGTACCCTTTGGAGCAAATAGAGCAATCCAGGCAGAGACTACAAATTGCGGCAGGCCGCCCTCGCTGGTCGTTGGAACATCCTTCATGGCCGCCGAGCGCTCCGCCGTCGCTATGCCGAACGCCTTGATCGTACCCGCCTGGATTTGCGGCGCTACATTCACGATCTGGTCACAGCCGAAGTCCACTTGTCCGGCAACCAGGTCGTTGAGGGTCGGCCCCGTGCCGCGGTACGCCACCCGAGTGGTCTTGGTCCCCATGATCGATTGCAGAAGAGTGCATGTCGTGTGAGAGACCGAGCCGACACCGGCGTGCGCTTCAACTACCTTGTCCTGGTTCCTTTTCACGTGGTCGACGAACTCCTGAAGATTGTTGGCCGGAAAGTCCTTCCTGGCCACGATCACGATCGGCGTGGCGGCCATCAGTCCAATCGGCGCAAAATCCTTTGCAGGGTCATATTTCAGGTTGGGATATTGCGCGGGTGCTGCACCATGGGTTCCCATTTGACCAACCATGATGGTGTAGCCATCTGGCTTAGCTTGCAAGCCACGGGTGATCCCGATTGTCCCGCCAGCCCCGGTTACGTTCTCCACGACGATCGGTTGGCCGAGCGTCCTGGCCATGTGCTCGCCGACAATGCGTACGACAGTGTCGCCGGGTCCGCCGGCCGCAAACGGAACGATCACGGTGATCAGCCGCTCAGGAAAAGCGGCCGCCGCGGGAATGGTACCGGCAACAAGCGCTAACGCGGCTATCCCTGATCTTGCGGTGCTGAGTAACTTCATCGTCAATCTCCGTGTCTGGCGATGTCCAGGACAGGATGGTGTGAGGACCGTCCGACCCTGGATGCATGGCAAGAGACGCACAATGCGGAATGTGCTAAGTGTGCCTTAGGTGCAGCCTGAGGCTTCTCCTTCTGATGTCTACGAGGTTCGATCTGATCGATTTGCGACTGTTCGTGCACGTTGCCGAGGCCGGGAGCATCACACATGGGGCCGTTCGCGCGAACATGACGCTGGCGTCGGCAAGTGAGCGTATCCGCGCCATGGAAGATGCGCTTAGCGCTCCGCTCCTGGAAAGGAAGCGCCGGGGGGTTCAGCTCACTTCAGCAGGAAGAGTGCTCTTGCACCACGCGTGGGTCGTCACGCAGCAGCTGGAGCAAATGCGCGGCGACCTAGCCAGTTTCGGCAAAGGCCTGAGGGGCCATGTTCGCTTACTATCGAATATCGGTTCGATGGAATTTCTGCCGGCGCCACTGGCGGCCTTTCTTTCTGCCCATCCGAATATCGACATCGACCTTGAGCACCACGGAAGCGGCGAGATTGTTCGAGCAATCGCGGCGGGGCGCGGCGATATTGGTATTGTCGGGGAGACGGTTGATCCAGCCGCGGAGCTGGAGAATTTTCCGTTCGCAGAGATCCGCTTGGTCCTGGTGACACCACTGCGGCATCCGCTCAGTCGGCGTCGCAAAATTGCTTTCCGGGAAACCCTCGGTCGTGAGTTCGTCGGCTTTGCCGCGGGCAGCCCGATGCAGGACTTGTTGGACCATCATGCCTTCCGCGCCGGTCACCGGCTCAAGCTCCGCATCCGCCTGAACGGGTCAGACTTGATGTGTCAGATGGTGGAAAAGGGCATCGGTGTCGCCATCCTGCCCGAGACAGCAGCTCAGCGATGCCAGCAGTCAATGGCGATCCAGGTCATTCCTCTTACGGACACTTGGGCTCTTCGCCAGCTAACGATTTGCGTACGAAGTCTCGGGTCCCTACCGGTACACGCTCAACGGCTGGTCGAGTTTTTGAGTTTACGCAGACCGGTGGCTTGATTATCAAGGACAGGGGGTGGGGTGGTAGCCGGGAGCAGAATGCCTGCTAGATGTGCCCAAAGGGGATATCCGTCACGAGGTTCGAGGGAGTCTGCTTCTGGCCCGGAACGGACGTGAGGTGAAAACGTGGACATTGGTGCTCCGTCCCTTCTTGGGCGTCGATTTGTGGCTAGACTACTAGCTCTCGGGGAACGGGTATGCGGAGGCGGAAATTTTTCACACTTCTTAGCGGAGCCGCAGTGTGGCCCGTTGTTGCTCGCGCCCAGGGTGCCGGAAGCGTTCGCCGGGTTGCGCTGATTTTTCCTAATGCGCCTGTTTCGGACATGACCGGACCTGAGCCGGTCAGCCGTTATGCCAGAGCTTTTGTGCGTGCTCTTCGTGATCTTGGATACGTGGAAGGAGAAAATTTGGTTCTCGAGCGGCGATCGGCAGAGGGGAATTATGAAAGGTTTGCCGGGATCGCGGCGGAATTGACCCAAAGCAAGATCGACGTCATCGTCTCGGCGAACAATCTTGCAATCGAACAGCTGAAGCGAGCGACGAACACTGTGCCGATTATCATGGCGCCCGCAGTCGACCCAGTGCAGGCGGGACTCGTGGATAGCCTTGCTCGCCCAGGCGGCAATATCACGGGATTTACTCTCGATCCGGGTCCCGGAATTGAAGGCCAGCGTTTACAGCTGCTCAAAGAGGCCGTTCCCTCTGCCAGACGCATTGCTTACTTCGGGACCAAATACGAGTGGGAAGAGCATGGCTCAGAGTTGCAAAGCGCGGCGCAAGGACTCGGCGTTGTAGTCTTTCACATGGAACTCATTCCATCGAACTATGCCAGGTCAATTGCTGCGGAAGCGGGCGACGCTATCCTTGCCTCCAGAAACGGCGCGCATTTCGTCAATAGGCAGCTCGTCTCTGAAATTTCCATTAAGCGACGGCTGCCCGGCAGTTTCACCTGGCGCGACATAACCGAGGCCGGGGGCCTGATGTCCTATTCAGCAGATTATAGCGATATTCTGCGCAGGGCTGCCCGTTATGCCGACAGGATAATGAAGGGAACCAAGCCCGCCGATTTGCCGGTGCAGCAGCCGACCAAGTTTGAGCTGGTGATCAACCTCAAGACCGCTAAAGTACTTGGCCTCTCGGTACCGACGACGTTGCTCGCGCGGGCCGACGATGTGATCGAATGACCGCTTCTGGCCCATAGCGTCAGTTATTGCGGTGCAGCGCTGGTCCGGGAGTTGGATGAACACCGGAAGTGATCGACACGCAGGCAAAGTGACGCGATTGACCCGGAACGGAATTCGTCGTGTCCGGCCTTAATGCCATCGCGCTCGTATAAGTACGGAGTTGCCCATGAATTGGGCGTTAATTGTAGAAAGCTAAGCTCGGCCGTCGAGACGTGGTCCGAACGCAGGAGGTATTCGTGCCGTTAACTCGCCTTGTCTATTTCAGCAAAAATAGGATACCGACTGACGGCAGCGTGGCGATTCAACTAAAACATATTCTCGCGAGCTCGATCAAAAACAACGTTCCTGGTGCAGTCACGGGCGGTCTGGTATTCAACCGGAATTATTTCTTGCAAGTCCTCGAGGGTGATCGCGCCACTGTGACCAAAGTCTTTATGACTATATCCGGCGATCCACGTCACGATCAGATCGAACTGGTGGACATGAAGGAAGCTCGCGAGCGTATGTTCGGAGCATGGGCAATGGGCTTCGCCTCTACCCCCCAATTGATAAAAGAGCTTTGGTCGAAAATCGATGTTGCGGGGGAATTCAATCCGAAACTGCTGACTTGTGATCAGATAGTTAAGCTCATATTCGAGCTCGTGACGAAGGAAGAGGGTTTCGCATCGTCGCGACAGTTCGCTATCGCTTGATCTGCGTGGCGCTGGCGACGACGAAGCTAAAATCGAAATTGATGGCCTAATCTACGATCATCTGGCCTGAATTGTGGGCCGCCCTTGGGCAGCCTTTTCTTTCGGATGATTCACATCAGTCACGTCCGAATCTGGCCCATCGCGTCATTTGCTGCGTTGCGACGCTACGTCTGAAATTCGGGGTAGACCGGACACGGGCTGACAGCCAAACCGACGTGAATGACCCCTTGCGGACATTGCTATGTCCCGTCCAAGCGCGTGAACGTCTACAATATCGGCGTGTTTAGGCAGCGAGTTCCGCCGAAGCCTTTTGCATATTGGAGGCCATGTCTGACGTGACGATGCTCTGTTCTTCCACCGCGGCGGCCGTTGAGGCAATAAATTCGTTTACGCCCTCGATTGCGCCCTTGATGGCACCGAGCGAGCCGGCCACATCGCCTGCGATGCTGTTCAGCGAATCGATCTCCCTCGCTATAGTGTCGGTCGCATTCTTGGCCTGATTAGCGAGGTTTTTCACTTCCGAGGCAACCACCGCAAAGCCCCGGCCGGCCTCGCCAGCCCGGGCCGACTCGATTGTGGCGTTCAGCGCCAGCATGTTGATTTGGCCGGTGATGTTACCGATCAGCTCGACGATCCCGCTCATTGCCTGCGCCGCCGCGTGAAGCCGTTGGGCCTGCTGATCGGCCGCTTCGACCTTTGAGGTGGCCATTCCAGCGGTGTCGCGCGACTTGCTCATCGTCTCCGAAATCTCGCGGATCGAGGCGCTCATCTCCTCGCTGCCGGCGGCCACCGCGTCGATCAGGCCGCGCGCGGCTTCCGCCTTCTTGCGGCCTATCGCCTGCGCGGTGATGTCGGTGGCGTACTTTACGACCTTGAAGGGCTTGCCGTTGAGATCGAAGATCGGGTTGTAGGAGGCTTGGATCCAGATTTCGCGGCCGCCCTTGGCGATGCGCTTGTATTCGGCGGCCTGGAATTGGCCGCGGTTGAGGCTTTCCCAGAATTCGCGATAGGCCGCGCTGTCCCGCTCGTTGGGCTCCACGAACATGCGGTGGTGCTGGCCCTGGATTTCGGCGAGCGCATAACCCATCGCGGCGCAGAAATTCTCATTGGCGGTGCGGATGGTGCCGTCCATGTTGAATTCGATCACCGCCTGCGACTTGACGATGGCGGCGATCTGGCCGTCACTGTCGGCCGCCTTCAGTTTCTGCTGCGTCACGTCGGTGGCGAATTTCACCACCTTGAACGGCTTGCCGGCCTCATCGAAGATCGGATTGTAGCTGGCCAGGATCCAGATTTCGCGGCCACCCTTGGCGAGGCGCTTGTATTCGGCGGCCTCGAACTCGCCCCGGTTCAGCCGCGCCCAGAAATCGCGGTAGGCGGCGCTGTCGCGGTGTTCGGGCGTCACGAACATGCTGTGGTGCTTGCCCTGGACTTCGGCGAGCGAATAGCCCATCGCTTCGAGGAAATTTTTGTTCGCGGTGACGATGGTGCCGTCCATGTTGAACTCGATCACGGCTTGCGCGCGGCCGATCGCGTCGATCTTGCCGGCGTCTTCCATGCTCTTGATCTTCTGCGCGGTGATGTCGGTGGCGAACTTGATCACGCCGACCGGCCGGCCGCTGGAATCGAGGATCGGGTTGTAGGACGCCTGGATCCATATCGCTCTGCCCCCCTTGCCGAAGCGCTTGTACTGCGCAGCCTGGAACTGGCCGCTGTTCAGCCGCGCCCAAAACTCGCGATATTCAGCGCTCTCGCGCTCCACCGGGTCGACGAACATGCGGTGATGCTGGCCCTGGATTTCGGCGAGCGAATAGCCGACCGCGTCGAGGAAATTCTTGTTGGCGGTGACAATGGTGCCGTCGAGCTTGAACTCGATCACCGCCTGCGACCTGTTAATTGCAGCCGCCTCTGCCACTGCGCGCCTGACCGCCGCTTTCCGCTGCGAATTGAACATTCCTAGCCCCGAGTTAAGTTCCGCAATTGGATCTGTCGATTGTGGGCCTTCATATTAAGCGCGATGGTTGCACTCCTCGTTTAAGAAGCTATTAAGCATCGCGCACCGTAAGACTACGGATATATCACCGAGTCTTCACGACGGATGGTCGCCTACTTCGGGCGGGATTGTCGCCGCGCCGCCAAACGAAAGCTGTTGGCACGCAGCGACGCGGGCCTCATTGCCCGTGATATCCGTCCCATAATTGCAGAGCCCTGATATGAGCCGCCTGCTCTCGTTATGGCCCGATATTCCGTAATGTCTGGGCTGTGAATCCATCGCCGGTGCGCCTGCGCGGTCAGGTTGCAGAATCGGCCTGGCACGTCGTCAGTCGAGGGTCTAAGTGGCCTACTACTATCGAAAAACGGCAACGCTTCGCGACTCGTGCTTGATGTGCGCAAGAGAAAATATCCGAATAATCATCCATTTACTGTTCCCCGGCACCTTCACTTCAGTGGTTCTTGCTTCCCGCAACGAAACGGCTTTCCGGAAAAGTGCTCCAATGCTCGAATTCGATAATTCTACGTTGGCGAATATGACGGCAGCACTGGACCACGGTTGCAAAATGTTGTCTGACGATCTTGGGACAGCGAGCCACCGTAAACGCATTGCGGATGCCATCATCGCCGCGGCGAGGTCATATCAGCGTTCACTGCCCCAGCTTATCGAGGTCGCCGAGCGTGAGGTTGATAGGATCCTGGGGCGCCGTGAGAGGTCGTTTTTCGATCGACTTGGATCGGTTTGGTGGTGAACCCTCAATCAACAATGTCTGGACGTACGGGCTGCGGCACTAGGTTGAAGGCGGGTGACTGCTGTGTGTTCTGCTCCTACGGGAGCGTGCCGTGCCCCCCAATCCGGCAGAACGGCGAAGCCGCATGCTGTAGCTAAGACCCGTATCAGTTAGCGGGGTCTAACGTGGGAATCCTTGCTACGAATGAAGGCGTTCGATCGCTAGCTTGGAATGCCTGGCCAATGCGATTGCGATCCAACGATGTTTGGGGCCAAGCCTAACTCGTGCAGTTGCCTCAACGGTGCAGTTATTGAACCTGCGAGCGCGGGAGATGGCGGCTTTCAACTCAGGACCGAGGGGTGTTCAACTCCGCGTAGAGCAACAGTTCCTTGCAAGAGTGTGAAGCAGTTCACAAAGTTCGCTCCTCCAAACGGGGGAAGCGTCCACCGCCAGTGACGGTAGATTCCTTCACGTTGCGATATCGGACAGAAGGAATATTTGCATGAAATTATCAGACGAGTTGGTCAAGGTGTCCACGGGATTGCCAGTTGGTAAGTGTTACAGGACCATTGGCCGACATCACGAGGGCCTACTTTATGAGTTCTATCGTTCGCTCAATCTTGAAGAGCGACGAGTTCGCTTCGGAGGCGTAGTGAGCGACGACGTAAGCGCTTAGCCGGGACCCTTATTGGAGCTGGCTTGACGCTTTGCGGAATCGCCACGGCATGAGGTCTTCGATTCTGCTATCGGGATGGCCGTCGATGATGGCCTCGAGTGTTTCGGCGATGTAG
>JAKFVP010000056.1 GCA_021732175.1 Bradyrhizobium sp. | reverse complement strand
GCAGACCGGCACGTTGTCCAGCACCGATTCCAGGAACTGGGTGGTGGAGGTCAGCTTGCGCGCCATCTTGCGCTGCTCGGTACAATCCAGGTGCGTCGCGACCGATCCGCCATTGGGCAGCGTGAAGTATTTCACCAGCACCGAGCGCCCGTCGGGCAGTTCGGTGACCAGCCCTTCCGGCATCGCTGCACGGGCGTAGAAGTCATCGTCGGAAACGTCAAGCACGCCCTTCCTGCGGCGCATCTCCAGCAGTTCGGGACCGGTCATGTTGCGCGGCACGTCCGATCGCACCAGGCCGTAGATCTGCAGATACTTGTCGTTGCAGAACACGATCCGTCCACGCGCATCGGTCATCACAACGCCCTGGTTGAGATGATCAAGCGCGGAGCTGATGAAGACGTTGCGGCGCAACTGCGAGCGCCTGGCGCGGCGCAGCGCCGACACCACCCAGATCGCGATCGCGCCGAGAAAAGACGCCACGACAATGCCGCCGAGCAGCATTTCCCAGATCATGGTGGGATCAAGCGCGCCGATATAGCTCGCCGGTGCGAATCCGCCCGAGGCAGCCGGCGCATCCGCCAGCGGCAAAGCGCTGGCGACCAGGCATACGCCGGCCGTGGCAAGAACATTCTTGCTGCCTGCCTGCCAATTCTTGCCAGCCATCAGTCACCTGCGCATTTCAGCGCCGGAGTGTCTGCGTCGGCGGGTTTGGATCGGGTAAACGCCTACCCTTGCAACCCCAAAATGTGACTCAAATTACGGCAATTGCCCTGACGTGATTAATGCTTCACTAATGGCACCCCTGCTGATGGCCCCACTGTGAGACAAACCAAGGGCTTGGCGGTGTCAGACGCTTAACAAAGAGATAAAAACCTGCTGCTGATACTGCCCGGCGAAGCGGCAAAATTTGCGGATTTCAACGTCGTATGGACAGGGTCGATTGCGTCATTGTCGGGGCTGGAGTGGTCGGCCTTGCGGTGGCACGGCGGATGGCACAAGCCGGCCGCGAAGTGGTGGTGCTGGAGGAGGCCGAAGGCATCGGCACGGTGACCTCCTCGCGCAACAGCGAAGTGATCCACGCCGGGATCTACTATCCGGCCGGAAGCTGGATGGCGCGGATGTGCGTTGCCGGAAAACACGCGCTCTACCGCTACTGCGACGAGCACGGCATCCCCTACAAGAATTGCGGAAAGCTGATCGTGGCGACCACGCCGGAGGAGACCGCCAAGCTGGCGGCGATCCGCAGCCACGCCGAAGCCAATGGTGTCGCCGACATGCAGACGCTTGCGGGCGAAGCCGCGCGCGAGCTCGAGCCCGCGCTGAAATGCGACGCCGCCCTGCTCTCGCCTTCGACGGGGATCATCGACAGCCACGCCTACATGCTGTCGCTGCGCGGCGAGGCGGAAGAAGCCGGCGCCGCATTTGCGTTTCACACCCCGCTGCTGCGCGCGCGCGCACGGGCCGGACGGATCGAGCTGGAGGCCGGCGGTGCCTCGCCGATGGCGCTGCAATGCGATCTTCTGATCAATGCGGCCGGCCTCAACGCGCCGGCGGTCGCGCGCACCATCGACGGCATGCCGCTCGAGATGATCCCGCCGGCCTATCTCGCCAAGGGCAATTATTTCAGTTGCAGCGCGCGGGCACCGTTCTCGCGCTTGATCTATCCCGTGCCCGAACCCGGCGGGCTCGGCGTGCATCTCACGCTCGACATGGCGGGCCAGGCGCGCTTCGGCCCCGATGTCGAATGGATCGAGACGATCGACTACGCGGTCGATCCGGCACGCGCGGCGCGCTTCTATCCTGCGATCCGCAAATACTGGCCAACGCTGCCGGACGGCGCGCTGATGCCGAGCTATTCGGGAATCCGGCCGAAGATCGTGCCACCCGCCGTGGCGCGTCAGGATTTTCTGATGCAGGGCCCGGCCGAGCACGGCGTTGCCGGACTCATCAATCTGTTCGGAATTGAATCGCCCGGTCTCACTTCATCGCTGGCGATTGCCGACCATGTTGCCGGCATGGCGAATGTCAGGAATTAGCGGCTGAGATCAGCGGACATTAAAAGCCCCCGCGCGGATGAGCTGAAACTCATCCGAAGGCGAGGGCCCTTTTCCTTGCGACGATTTTCGAGGACGTCGGCTAGTGAACCGTTTCTTCGGCGGTATGCCTCAACCGCTCGATCTGGTCCTTTACCATCAACTTTCGACGCTTCAACTCGACGATTTCCAGGTCATCTGTACTGAGATGGAGCAACGCTTCGTGTAGTTCACTTTCGAGAATCTTGTGTTTGCGTTCCAGTTCAACGAGATGGGCCTGTATTGCCATTCGCATTCCTCCTCGGTGGAAACCTCAGATTCGATCCGGACAACAAAGTCTACACCAGACTGCGAATCTGTCGATGGGAATCGGAAATCGGCCTCCCTCATATTTTCGGGATTATCTGTAACCAAACGTGACTAGGGGAACCCGGTCCGCTTGCGCGCTGCAGCAGCAAGGACGATATTTGCGCAAGCGGCGGCCGCCGGACCGTTCACAACCTCATCGTGCCTATTAGTTAACATACACCATGACCGACGAAGATGAGCGCGAACTCCAGGCCGAGCTTGCCCGGCTGCAGCAGGAGCACCGCGACCTCGACGCGGCGATCGATGCGCTGCATCAGTCGCCGGCGCCCGATCTGTTGCGATTGCAACGCCTGAAGAAGCGCAAGCTGCTGCTGCGCGACCGCATCGCCTTCATCGAAGACCAGATCACCCCAGACATCATCGCCTGAGCCGGTATCCGGCAACGCCTGGCCGCCGGGTCCGCCCGCCGGCGTGGCCGGGCTTGTCCCCGCTCTCCACAGCCAGGGGTCGCCGCCCGGTTAAAACAAAGCGGCCCCGGCTCGCTGCATGCGAGTCGGAGCCCAAGAGGGTGGTGGAAGTCTGTACAAGCGCCCGTCAACGCCGCAGCGGCAGGATCGTTCCGGAAAATTCGGTCTTGACTTCATGAGAACAAAAAGAGAACATAACGAACAGCCCAGCTTGGGAGTTCCGTCATGTCCGAGCCCGTGTTTTCAGACGACCGCCGTTACGAGCAGGCCTGCGATCAGGCCATCGCCATGTGCGACGGCAATCTGCGCTCGACCATCAAAGCGCTGATCATGGCGAATGAATATCTCGAGATAGAGCTTGCTGAATTGCAGGCGGCGGTGGAGGCCGGATGCGTGCCCAAGATAGCGTTTTCAAGCGAAGTGGCCGCCGGTTCGCGTGAAGAAAACGCGTCAAAACAAGAAGCCTCCGTGCATGCGAGGAGCAGCGCCGCCTGATCGCCTCACCAGGAGCGAAGCGATGGCCAACGTCACCTATTACGTCGCGCTGCCGTTCATGCGCGACGAGAGCGGCGAGATGATCGCCGGGAATGCCGAGGAGTGCCAGAGCGCCAGCACGGCGCTGCGGCGCGCCGAGATGATGTCGCGGATTCCCGGCAGCATCGGCGCCATCGCCTTCAGCCGCACCGGCGATCCCATGATCGGCGAGTTCGGCGATGCGCATCTGCTGCGCAAGTTCGGCAATGTGCCCGACGATCTGCTCGGTACGCTGTAGCCCTCTGCTGAGCCTGTTCTATGCGACCTCGTGCCGCCGCTGCGCCTTGCGCGCATACATGGCGCTGTCGGCCTGCTCGAGGGCGGTGCGTATCTCGGAATGGCTGTCGAGAATCGCAACACCAACCGACGCACCGGTCTGCACCTTGGCTCCGCCAACGGAAATGCCGAGCTGATCGATCGCCTGCTCCAGCATGGCCGCCTTGGCCCGCGCATCGGTCTCGCTGAGATTCCACAGCAGCAGCGCGAACTCGTCGCCGCCGAGCCGGCCTATGACATCGGAGGCGCGCACCTGGCCGGCCAGCGTCTGCACGATCGCTTTGAGCACCTTGTCGCCCGCGGCATGACCGAAGGCATCGTTGATCGGCTTGAGGCGATCGACATCGAGCACGAGCAGCGCGGCGCGCGCAGAATAGCGCTTGATGAAGGCGATGGCGCGGGCGAGCTCGCGCTCGAAGCCGCGCCGGTTGAGGATATCGAGCAGGAAGTCGGTCTCGGCCGTGGCCTTCAACTGCTCGATTTCAGCGCGCGCCTTGGCCAGTTCCAGGCGCAGCCGCCGCACCGTCGACTTCGCCTCGTCCGCACCATCCCGCTTCGGGGTCGCCGAGCGCCCAGGGGCGGCCTGGGCCCGCCGCAGCAGGGCCGCCTTGCGCCCGGCCCCGCCCGATTTTCCACGTTTGGCAGCCTTCGAGGCCCTCCGGCGGGCTTTCTTCTTCATGGGCAACTTCTCAAGAAGGCTTGCTCGGATTCACCAAGACAGGATAGTCCATTCCCAACCTCTTGCCACCGCCTTGGATCAACCCCGGGCCGACCCTATAATCGGCCTATGCTTTTGGATTCCCTTAAAGAATTCACCTCATGACCGCCCCCATCGCCATCATCATGGGCAGCCAGTCCGACTGGGAGACCATGCGCCACGCCGCCGAGACGCTCAAAGCGCTCGGAGTTCCCTCGGACGCGCGCATCGTTTCCGCCCACCGCACGCCCGACCGGCTGTTTGCCTTTGCCAAGGGCGCCAAGGCGGCCGGCTTCAAGGTCATCATCGCCGGAGCCGGTGGCGCGGCGCACCTGCCGGGCATGGCGGCTTCGCTGACGGAACTGCCGGTGTTCGGCGTGCCCGTCGAATCGAAGGCGCTGTCGGGACTCGATTCGCTCTACTCCATCGTGCAGATGCCGGCCGGCATTCCCGTCGGCACACTCGCGATCGGCAAGGCCGGTGCGATCAACGCCGCGCTTTTGGCCGCCAGCGTGCTGGCGCTGAACGATCCTGCGCTGGCCGCACGGCTTGCCGCCTGGCGCACGCAGCAGACCGACTCCGTTGCCGAACGCCCGGAGGGACCGGCGTGACGGCTTCGAATCGTGTGGAGCTGAAGCCGGGCGACACCATCGGAATTCTCGGCGGCGGCCAATTAGGCCGGATGCTGGCGAT
The DNA here is from genome assembly GCA_021732175.1 of Bradyrhizobium sp. GTDB lineage: Bacteria > Pseudomonadota > Alphaproteobacteria > Rhizobiales > Xanthobacteraceae > Bradyrhizobium. The sequence goes on along the minus strand of JAKFVP010000056.1, from coordinate 2,622 downwards.
GGCGGCGGCGCGGCTCGGCCTGAAATGCCAGGTGTTCTCGCCCGAGCCGGATTCGCCCGCGTTTGACGTGGTGCTCAACGGCGTCTGCGCCGAATATGCCGATGTCGAACGGCTGGAAATGTTCGCCGCCGATGTCGACGTCGTCACCTATGAATTCGAGAACGTGCCGGCCGCGACCGCCATGGTGCTGGCGGCGCACAAGCCCGTGCTGCCCGCCTACAAAATCCTCGAGACCACGCAGGACCGCCTCATCGAGAAAGACTTTGTGGTCAAGCTCGGCATCGGCACCGCCGACTATGCCGACGTGTCGTCGCCGGAGACGCTGCGCGCAGCGGTCAAGAGCATCGGGCTGCCTGCCGTCATCAAGACCCGCCGCTTCGGCTATGACGGCAAGGGCCAGGCGATCATTCGCGAGGGCGACGATATCGAACGGGTCTGGAACGAGCTCGGCACCAAATCCGCGATCCTGGAGGCCTTCGTGCCGTTCGAGCGCGAGATTTCGGTGATCGCCGCGCGCTCGGCCGATGGCGAGGTCGTAAGCTACGACGTCACCGAGAACGAGCACCGTGACCACATCCTGAAGACCTCGCGCGCGCCGGCCGACATCCCGGAAACGCTGGCCGCGCAAGCCCGCGCCATTGCCGAAAGGATCGCCACCGCGCTCGATTATGTCGGCGTGCTGGCGGTCGAGATGTTCGTGGTGCCTGATGGCAAGGGTGCCCAGGTGCTGGTCAACGAGATCGCGCCGCGGGTGCATAATTCCGGGCACTGGACGCTGGACGGCGCCTCGATCTCGCAGTTCGAGCAGCATATCCGCGCCATTGCCGGCTGGCCGCTGGGCAAGCCGGTGCGCCACGGCCGGGTCACCATGACCAACCTGATCGGCGACGAGATCAACGACTACGGACGCTGGCTGACCGTCCCCGGCGCCACCGTGCACATCTACGGCAAGGGCCCGGCGCGCCCCGGCCGCAAGATGGGGCATGTGACGGAGGTGACGCCGGAGCGGCTGAAAAACGGCTGATTTCAGCCCGAATTGATTGAATTTGCTGCATCAAAGGGCCCTGCATAGGTGGACAATTCAAGATTTGTCTGATACATGCGCGCCCTCAGGCTGATGGTCCGCGTTTTCGCCGACCCCTAGCTTTCCAGAATTTCAGACTGCTCACACCGAAAAGAGGATGCCGCGTGCAGGTTCTCGTCCGCGATAACAACGTCGATCAAGCCCTCAAGGCGCTCAAGAAGAAGATGCAGCGCGAGGGGATTTTCCGCGAGATGAAGCTCCGCGGTCACTACGAGAAGCCCTCCGAGAAGAAGGCCCGCGAAAAGGCGGAAGCCGTTCGCCGCGCCCGCAAGCTGGCGCGCAAGAAGCTGCAGCGCGAAGGCCTGCTGCCGATGAAGCCGAAGCCGGCTTTCGGCGCCGGCCCCGGCGGCGATCGTGGCCCGGGCGGCGGTGGCCGTGGCGGCGCTGGCGGTCCTCGCGGTCCGCGCTGATCTTTTTCGGATTCTGGTTTGGAAAACGCGGGCCTTGCGGCCCGCGTTTTCTTTTGTGCGCATGATTGAGGCTGGCGCAGCAAATCGCGCCACATCGTGCGACAATCTGATGCGAGCGCGAGACTGCCTCTTCGTGGCTTGTGCCTTACCCGACATTGTCATGTTCCGGATGTTCCAATCCTCATGACCGCCGGCAAGCACAAGCGACGAATGACCGCATTCGCGTCCTGATCCGCCTTCCCTCCAGGTATTTTCACCGGTGTATTTTGCAGCGCGTCGGGCTACCTATGCGCAGGGAGACGCGGGAGGTTGCCGGCTGCATGGCCGATTCGATGTCGTATGCGAATTTCGGAGCTGCGCGCCGCGCTGGCTGGGTTGCGCTGCTTGCGATCTCGCTCGGCGGCTGCTCGTTCGATCTCGGCTCGTTCTCGCTCGGCCCCGACAAGGAAGCCGCGCCGAAGCCCGCGGCAACCCCGAGCGCCGAAATCAGTCCGGCCAACATCAAGGAGGCGCAGGGCCTCGCGACCCAGGGGCAGGCGCTGGCCCGCGCCGGCAAGACCGACGAGGCCTTGGCCGAATATGAGAAAGCGCTCGCGCTCGACCCCTACAATGTGCAGGCGCTCAACGGCCGTGGCCTGATCTATCAGGGCGAGAAGCGGCATGAGCAGGCGATCGCGGATTTCACCGCCGCGCATGGCCTCGTCCCGCAACGCGCCGACCCGCTGGTGGCGCGCGCGACCAGCTATCTTGCGCTCGACAAATTCAGGGAAGCGGCCGGCGATCTCGACGAGGCCGTACAGTCCGATCCGAACAACGGCCACGCCTGGTCGATGCGCGGCCTCGCCTATGAGAAGCTTGGCGACAAGGCAAAGGCGGCAAACTGCTACAACCGCGCGCTGGCGATCCGGCCGCGCGACGACGCCGCACGCAGCGGGCTTGCTCGCGTCGGCGGATAGCTCTTATCGCTGGGATTATTTCGGCAGGACCGAGTGGAACATCGACTTCGCCGTCGACAGCATGTCTTCGGCGATGTTGGTCTTCTGCTTCGGCGGCTCGGAAGCGGCTTCGGCACGCAGGTCGAGCGGCGGACGCGCCATCGGAATGTCGGCCGGCGGCGTCGGGCGCAGC
>JAKFVP010000240.1 GCA_021732175.1 Bradyrhizobium sp. | reverse complement strand
GCATCTGGCGCACGCCGCTGGATTCGGTACTGCCGGCCGAGCCGGTCGGTGTGACCGAGAAGCCGTATTACGCGCATCTGTCCGATGCGGGCAAACGCCATCCGGTGACGCGCGGCCTCGAAGGCGGTGGTGCCGAGCCGCCGCGCTGGGCCCGCTTCTTCCGCACCGTCGACACCCGCAACGCGATCGGCGCGCCCGTGATGACCGGCGTCGACGGCAAGCCGCTGCTGCTGCTGTCGCGCTTCGGCGAGGGCCGCGTTGCGCTCCTGCTCACCGATCACATCTGGCTATGGGCGCGCGGCTATGAAGGCGGCGGGCCGCATCTCGATCTGTTGCGGCGGATGTCGCACTGGCTGATGAAGCAGCCGGATCTCGATGAGGAAGCGCTGCGGCTGCAGGTGGCGGGCAAGGATATCGCCGTCATCCGCCAGACCATGTCGGATACGGTGGCTCCGGTCACCGTGACCTCACCGAGCGGCGCCACGCGCGAGCTGACGCTCTCGCCGGGCGAACCCGGCGAATGGCGCGCCACCATGCCGGCGGGCGAGTTCGGCCTGTGGCAGGCGACCGACGGCACGCTGAAGGCGCTGATCAACGTCGGCCCGACCAACCCCAAGGAATTTTCGGAAGTAACCTCCACCACCGAGATGCTGAAGCCGCTGGCGCAGGCGACCGGCGGCGACGCGCGGCGCGTGGTCAGCGGCGCCCTCGATATGCTGGATATGCCGCGCATCGTGCCGGTGCGCTCTTCCAGCGTGTTCCGCGGCGAGGGCTGGATGGGCGTGAAGATGCGCGATGCCAGCGTGGTCAAGGGCGTCGGCGTGCTGCCTGTCTTCGCAGGGATTATCGGCTTGTTGCTGCTGCTCGGCGCATTCGCAGCGACCTGGCTGCGCGAAGGGCGCTGAGGCGCAACCGCTCGGCAAGCGTTGCGCCGATCCCACACTGATCGCTGAACTCCAGAACCGGCCCTGCCCTACGGTTGACAGCGCCCGATCCGTCCGATGTTATAATATAACATTGGTGATCCCATGAAGTGGTTCCGGCGACATCTCAAGACGGGTTCGCGGCTGGCGCTGTTCGCGCTGGCGCTGCAGTTCGTTCTATCGTTCGGGCATTTCCACTTCAATGCCGCGCAGGCCGCCCCTGCCATCCAGGGGCTGACCGATACCGGGCAGACACAAGGTCTTGCCGCCGAAACGTCGAGCCAGGCCGAGCAGCAGCCCGCCGGCCATGACGACGGACAGCCCTCGAATGAGCCGTGCGCAATTTGCGCTGTCATGTCGATGGCGAACCAATTGGTGTTCGCAACACCGGCGCTGCTGTTGCTGCCCGACGCCATTGAGCTGCTCTTCCTCGTAACCGACGCCGAGTTCGCCCATCTGGGCGCGCTATGGCCGTCGTTCCAGTCCCGCGCCCCTCCCGTTTCCTGACGATTGATCGACGTCCGCAGGGAGATCGCCGCTAGCGATCTTCCGGCGGACATATCGCAATCAGTCCGTCGTTGTTCGACGGCATCAGGACAGGGACAATGAGAATCCCCAAGAGAACAATCCTCCTTGCCGCCGGCGCAAGCTGGCTGGCGCTGGGCGCGCATGCGCTCGCACAGGACGCGCTGCCCGACGTCAACGTCACCGCGCCGAGCCCGATCGTGAAGCGCAAGCCCGCCGTGGTACGCGCACCCGCGCGTGTGGCGCGCGCTGGCACCGGCGTAAATCGCGGACCTGCTCCGCAAGCGCAGCCGGCATCGGCAGCTCCAGCCGCGCCCTCGCCGCAACAGGGCGTGCTTCCCATCGTCACCGATCAGTTCGCGACGGTGACGGTGATCCCGAACGAGGAACTCCGCCGCCAGGGCGGCGCCACGCTCGGCGATCTCCTGTTCTCCAAGCCCGGCATCACCGGCTCGAGCTTTGCGCCCGGCGCCTCCAGCCGGCCGATCATCCGGGGACTCGACGTCAACCGCGTCGGCATTGTCGAGAACGGCACCGGCGGCGGCGGCGCTTCCGATCTCGGCGAAGATCACTTCGTGCCGATCGATCCGCTCTCGACCAACCAGATCGAGGTGGTGCGCGGTCCCGCCGCGCTGCGCTACGGCTCGACCTCGATCGGCGGCGTGGTCAGCGCCACCAACAACCGCATCCCCGAGGCACTACCGGTCTGCCCCGCAGCCCCGTTCCAGAATTACGGCCTGCCAGCCAAAGCGCCACTAGCGGATGCCTCGTCCGCGCCATGCCTCACCGTCGAGACCCGCACGGCTGTGAGCTCGGTCGACCGCGGCACCGAAGGCGGCATCCTGCTCGATGCCGGCGGCGGCAATTTTGCCGTTCATGCCGACGCGTCTGGCCGCAGTTCGGGCGACTACAACATTCCCGCCTATCCCTATCTGTTCGACCAGACGCGGCCGGTGAACGGCCGCCAGCCGAACTCGGCGGCGCAGGCCGACGGCGCGTCGATCGGCGGCTCCTACATCTTCCACGGCGGCTTCATCGGCGCGGCGATCACGCAGAACGACTCGCTCTATCGCATTCCCGGCATCGACGGATCGGACCACCAGACGAGGATCGACGCGCACCAGACGAAATTCACGGCGAAGGGCGAATTTCGCCCCGATAGCGCAGCGATCGAGGCGGTGCGCTTCTGGGCCAGCGCCACCGATTACAAGCACAACGAGATCGGCCTTGCCGATCCCGCCGATCTCAATTCACTCGGCGTGCGGCAGACCTTCACCAACCGTGAGCAGGAAGGCCGCGTCGAAGTGCAGCTTGCACCGTTCAACACGCGCTTTGCAGCGATCACGACCGCTTTTGGCTTGCAGGCAGGGCACCAGGATCTGAATGCCCCCGGCGATACCCCGGGCGCCCTGTTCAACGGGCTGTTCGATCCGAACAGGAACAATCGCGTCGCCGGCTATTTGTTCAACGAGTTCAAGTTCTCCGACACGACCAAGGCTCAGATCGCAGGGCGTATCGAACATGTCGATCTCAGCGGCACGACACCAGACTTTCCAAGTGACTTCCTGCCGAACGGCGATCCTCAATTCGGCATCGCGCGCAATCGCTCGTTCACGCCGGCGAGCGGCAGCATCGGCCTGATTCAGAACCTGCCCTACGATCTCGTCGCCAGCATCACCGGCCAATATATCGAGCGTGCGCCGAAACCGGCCGAGCTGTTCTCGCGCGGGCCGCATGATGCGACGGCGACATTCGACATCGGCAACCCGAACCTCACCATCGAGACCGCCAAATCGGTCGAGATCGCATTGCGCCGGGCCACTGGACCACTTCGCTTTGAAGTGACCGCCTACTACACGCGGTTTTCCAACTTCATCTACCGCCGCCTCACCGGCGTGATGTGCGACGAGGATTTCGCCTCCTGCGGCAATCCCGCGGGCGAACTGAACCAGGCGGTCTATTCGCAGAAGGATGCCATCTTCAGGGGCGGCGAATTCCAGAGCCAGCTCGATGTCGGGCCGCTCAACGGCGGCATCTGGGGCGTCGAAAGCCAGTTCGACGTCGTCCGCGCCACCTTCACCGACGGCACCAATGTGCCGCGCATTCCGCCGGTGCGCGCCGGCGGCGGCCTCTATTGGCGCGATACCAACTGGCTGATGCGGGTGAACCTGCTGCACGCCTTCGCGCAGAACGACATTGCGCCGATCGCGGAGACGCCGACGGCTGGCTACAATCTGCTCAAGGCCGAGGTGAGCTACAAGACGAAGCTCGATCCGGCCTGGTTCGGTGCGCGCGAGATGACGGTCGGTCTCGTCGGCAACAACCTCCTGAACGAGAGCATCCGCAACTCCGTGTCCTACACCAAGGACGAGGTGCTGTTGCCGGGCCTCGGCGTCCGCGCATTCGCGAATCTGAAGTTCTGAGCGGTGGCTTTATCCTTCGAGACGCGGCGCACGCGCCGCTCCTCGGGATGAGGTCTTTCCACCCTCATGGTGAGGAGCGCGGCATCGCCGCGCGTCTCGAACCATGAGGCCACGAACGGCGCCGTCTACTTCGCCTTGCTCCAGTCCGGCCGGATCGCGCCGGACACGCCGGCGAAGGCGCCGTCGACCAGTTCGGCCACCAGCAGGCGGCTGTAGTCGACCGGGCCGGGCATGGTCGCGGTGCCCTTCGGCACCACCTTGAAGCCGACGCGGCCATAATAAGGCTCGTCGCCGACGAGGATAATGAGGCGATGTCCTGCCTTTTTCGCATCGGCCAGCGCGCGGTCTAGCAGGGCACGGCCGACGCCTCGCTTTCGGAACGGCGGCTCCACCGTGAGCGGCCCCAGCATCAGCGCCGGCGTGTCGCCGATGCAGATCGGCAATTGCCTGACCGAGCCGACCAGCAGCGTGCCGATCCGCGCGGTGAAGGACAGATCGAGCAGATGGTCGACATGCTCGCGCAGGCGATAGGCGCTCAGCACGAAGCGGCCGGGCCCGAAGGTGCGCTCATGCAGGCGCTCGATCGCATCGGCATCGTTCGGCTTTTCCGGGAGGATGGTGAGGGAGAGATCACTCATGATTACACCGGGATTAGCATCTGGCACCGGCGAGGTCTATCGCGCCGAAATACAGGGTTAGCGCTTGCCGACGGCCGGCTGGGACAGATAAGCGAGCAGCTTCATCTCGCGCCGGCCGCGCGTCACGGTGTCGAGCACGAGCCCGGATGAAACCGACAGCATCGCGACGATCATCAGGCCGGTCGACAACACGGCCGTCGGCAGCCGCGGCACCACGCCCTCCTCGAGATAGGTGACGATGAGCGGGATCGCGAGCCCGATCGAGATCACCATCAGAAACACGCCGATCGCCGTGAAGAAGCGCAGCGGCTTCTCCGAGCGATAGAGCCGCAGGATGGTGCCGAGGATGCGGAAACCGTCGCGCCAGGTGTTGAGCTTGCTGAAAGAACCTTCGGGACGCGCGTAATACGGTGTCGAGACCTCGGCGACCGGCAGCGCCAGCTCCAGCGCGTGCACGCTGAGCTCGGTCTCGATCTCGAAGCCGTCGGACAGCACGGGGAACGATTTGACGAAGCGGCGCGAGAACACGCGGTAGCCGGACAGGATGTCCTTGAACGCCTCGCCGAAAACCGAGGAGAGGAACGTCGTCAACATCCAGTTGCCGGTGCGATGACCGGGCCGGTAGGCCTCGACCGACTGGTCGACGCGCAGGCCGACCACCATGTCGAGATGCTCGGTAAGCAGCTTCTCGATCATGCGCGGCGCGCTCGGCGCGTCATAGGTAGCGTCGCCATCGACAAGCACATAGACGTCGGCATCAACGTCGGCGAACATGCGCCGGACCACATGGCCCTTGCCCTGATGCGTTTCGCTGCGCACCTCGGCGCCCGCCTCGCGCGCGACCGCGATGGTGCGATCCTTCGAATTGTTGTCGTAGACGTAAATGGTGGCTGCCGGCAGCGCCTTGCGGAAATCGGCGACGACGGTCGCGACCGCGGCTTCCTCATTGTAGCACGGCACCAGCACGGCAATGCGCAGATCCGCCGCCGTCATCGCCGCGTCACCGTCGAATCAACCCTGTCCATGGCACGCTTATACCGCAATCAGGCACCCACCGGTTAGGCAACGGCCCTGATATCCGCAACCGCCGGGCGCGGCGTCAGGGTTGCGAACAGCAGCGTCCACAACGAAAGCATCGAGGCCGGGACGGTGTAATAGGGCGTGAACAGCGGATGGGTCATGAAGAAGATGATGTTGACCACGAGGTTGATCGCCACGACCAGCGCGACCTGCCGCGTGTCGGGCCGCCGCCAGATCAGCGCGGTCCAGGCGATGGCGAGGACGAGCAGGTAGAATTGCAGGTCGACGAGATAGGAGCGCAGCACCGCCAGATCAATCTCGGGCGGCAGCGCATCGATGGCGCTGTAGGTGGTCGAGAGCGGGCTGCCCGCATTGATCCAGTTCGCGGCAAGCATGGGCGAGGTCCCAATCAGGAAGGCGACGCCGAAACCAAGCCCCTCGAGGAACGTATGCCTGCTTCGCGCCAGCAGGAACGCGCCAAGGAAGAAGACGCAGTAGCCTGACGCCAGAAACAGATTGGGCAGGCGAAAAGTTGAAGACAGCCCGATCAGGAAACCGACTGTTATCGCAAGCCAGAGCCGCTCGCGCGAAACGGTGGACGTGAACAGTTTTGCACTGAACAGGCCGGCCGCGGCGCAGAGGATCATGGTCGGCGCCATCGAGTAGCTCGCCTTGGTCGGATTGATCATCAGATAGATCGCGCCAAGTCCGAATACCGCGGCGAGCGTCAGTAGTGGCGGCGATGACGCCCGGAACAGCGCGACGAGCGCAAACGCGAAGGCTGCCACATTCGCGACGACGTAGAGCGGGATCACCTGATAGCCCTCGGGAAACAGCGCCAGCGCCGCTCCTGTGCCCGGCGGATATTGCAGCACATGCTTCCCAGTTTTCGCCATCGTGGAGTGGCATGGCGCGCTCTTGGGATCGCTCCATGCTGCGTAGCGGATATCGCGCAGCTTGCCGGCGAGATACTTGTCGTCGTCCTTGGAGATGTCCGTCTCGAGGCCCGCGAGCCCGAAGCGCTGGAACAGATGCGCCTGGCGCAGATAGCAGACGTCGTCATAGACGCCGCGGCTCTCGTTCCACCGCGAGATCGCCTGGACATTGCTCACGAGAACGCCAAGGAAGAGGATGCCGACGATGATCTTTGCAAGCTTCATGAAGTGGTTCCGGACAAACGCCGCCTGCTTCTAGGGTCTGCGGGGCGCAGGCGCAATGGCTCAGCGCCAGGTCGGAATCGGGGGCCGTCCGTGGACCACCTCAGCGATGCGCCGCCGCGTGCCTTCGGTGGTGTCCGAAGGCAGCGCGTCAACGGCGAAGAAGCCGCAGGCCGAGATCTCGTGGTTGGGCTCAGGCATCCGGTCCTGCCGGAACTCCCTGACAACATAGATTGCGACATGATCGCGGCGCGAGACATGGCTGTTGAAGAACAGCCCGTGCAGGACCGGATCGGCGGCAAGCTCGATCCGCCCCTCCTCCATCAATTCGCGCCGCAGCGCTTCGATGAAGGTCTCGCCGGCCTCAACCCCGCCGCCCGGCAATTGCCAGCCCGCGACATAGGTGTGGTGGATCAGGAATACCCTGCCCTCGGCATCGAGCACGACAGCGCGGACGCCCAGCGTCATGCCGCGGACAATGCGCCAGTACAGGTGGAATATCCGCCTCAGCACGGGCTCGAGCCATTTGCGGAAGGCCGCCAGGTTCATGTCGGGCGCATTCTCCAGTGGTGCATGACGATTGATCCTTGCGCGAAGCGGGGCTCCTTGCCAATAGAGAGCCTGCATCAATCCGGCCGGACTTACTGCCGATGGCGTTCACACTGGCCCATTTGTCGGACCCGCATTTGCCGCCTCTCCCGGCGGCGCGGCTGCGCGAACTCGCGAGCAAGCGCGCGCTCGGCTATTTGAACTGGACTCGCAACCGCCACAAATACCACCGCCGCGAGGTACTGGACGCGCTCGTTGCGGATATTCGCGCGCAGCGGCCCGACCACATCGCGGTGACCGGCGATCTCGTCAATCTGGCGCTGGAAGCGGAATTCGCGCCGTCGCTTCAGTGGCTGGAAAGCGTCGGTGAAGCCGAGCACGTCTCCGTCATCCCCGGCAATCACGACGCCTATGTGC
>JAKFVP010000417.1 GCA_021732175.1 Bradyrhizobium sp. | reverse complement strand
TGGGTCGGCAAGGGTCAGAACAAACCGATCTCGCCCGGCGATCTCGCCAGCGCCCTCGGCGCCGACCAGATCGATGCCATCGCTTCGCAGAGCGGCATGTCGCGTGACGATCTGCTGCGCGGGCTCAGCCAGTATCTGCCCGACGTGATCGATCATCTCACGCCGGACGGACGGCTGCCGGATGCCAACGAATTGCATGGCCGTCTCTAAAGCTCTTTGTTCGAGCATGATCTTTTCGGAAAACCGCTTCACACTTTCCGGATCATGCTCCAAGCGCCTGTGAAAGGGTATCACCATGAGCGGCATCATCTGGATCATCGTCATCGGCTTCGTTGCCGGCATTATCGCGCGCATGATATCGCCCGGCCCGAACAACCCGAGCGGGTTCATCCTGACCACCCTGCTCGGCATTGCCGGCGCGTTCCTGGCGACCTGGATCGGCCAGATGATTGGCTACTATGACACCGGTCCGAACGCCCAGGGCGCCGGCTTCATCACCGCCACCGTCGGCGCGCTGATAGTGCTGTTCATCTGGAACCGGCTGGTCGCAAGAGGTGTGATACCGGACTGGAATAAATAGCGGCGGCTTCTCCACCGTCATTGCGAGCGAAGCGAAGCAATCCAGCTTCCTTCGCCGCAACAAGTAAGCTGGATTGCTTCCGCCTTCGCTCTCCGAGCTTCGGCGGACTTCCAGCCCGGCGTAGCTTGCGCAGCAAGCGTAGACGGGTCGTCGCTTCGCTCCTCGCAATGACGAGGTGAGGACGGTGACGCTCTCACTGAATCAAATGCATGCCCGCATCCATGCGGACGAACTCGCCGGTCATCTGGCCCGACTGCGGCAGCGCGAGGAAGCACACCAGCTGCGCAATGTCCTCGGCCGTTGACGCCGTCTTCAGCGGCACACGCGCGATCACGCTATCGCGCACCTGCTTGGCGCCGGCCTCGCCGCGGCCTTTGGTGAACCAGGGCGTATCGATATAGCCGGGACACACCGTGTTGACGCGGATCAGCGGCGCCAGCGCCCGCGCCAGCGATTGCGTCATCGTGTTGAGCGCGCCCTTGCTCGCGGCGTAAGCCACCGACGAGCCGCCGCCGGAAATGCCCGCCACCGACGAGATGTTCACCACCGACGATGCACGGCCGCTCGCCTTGGCGCCGGCTTCCAGCAGCGAGCGCGCGGCGCGCACCATCTGGAACGGCCCGATGGTGTTGACCGCGTAGATGCGCTGAAAATCCTCCGCCGACAGGCCGTCGAGATCGTGATGCGGCACGTGCTTGGTGGTGCCGGCATTGTTGACGAGAATGTCGAGCCTGCCCCAGCCGCTGGCGGTCGCCGCGATCTTCCTGCAGTCCTCTTCGCGCGAGACGTCGCCCTGCACCACCAGGACTTCGGCGCCGGCCTTGCGGCAGAGATCGGCGGTTTCTTCCGCCTCCTTCTTGCTGTTGGAATAGTTGACGACGATCTTGCCCCCGCCCTTGGCCAGAATGGAAGCGGTCGCGGCTCCCAGTCCCGAAGCCGACCCCGTCACGATCGCGTACAAGCCATCCTTGGACATTCGTTCCCTCTTGTTGTTTTCAGCGCCTGTTCAAGCGGTGGCATACCATACCGCGCGGCAAAGTCAGGGCAAATCGATACTCCGTTTCGTGGAATAAGCCCTGCCATCCGCGGCGTATTCCGCTCGTGCAAGCGGCCCTGCTTCCCGCGCTTGTCAGGCCTATGGCTTTTCCTCATCATAGAGCGCAAGAAAAGACCGCGCCTTGCCGGAATACCGGCCAGAGGTCGCCAATCAACATCGGGGAGCGCCGTGGCGGAGAGTGAGAACATTGTTGTCGAGACCGCGGAGAAGATCTTCGGCGATCTCGCCGATGCCCAGACCATCAATCACGACAAGAAGGGCGCCTGGAAGTCGCCGCTGTGGCAGGCGCTGACGGAGGCGGGTTTGCCGCTGGCCTGGGTGCCCGAGGATTGCGGCGGCTCCGGCGCCAGCCTTGCTGACGGCTTTGCGGTGCTCAATGCCGCCGGCCGCCACGCCATCGCCGTTCCCCTCGCCGAGACCATGCTGGCGGGCTGGCTGCTGGCGCAGGCCAAGATATCCTCGCCCGAGGGCGAGATGACCGTGATCCCGGCAACGCCCAAGGACCGCATCACACTCAACGCTGATGGCACCCTCTCCGGCCGTGCCCGCAGCGTGCCTTTTGCGAAAGCGGCAAAGCATTTCGCCGTGCTCGCCGGCAACTCGATCGCGCTGGTCGAGGCCGCCAAATGCCGGATCGAGGCCGGCATCGGGCTTGGCGGCGACAACAGCGATATTGTCGCGCTCGACAAGGTCGCCCCCGTCACCACCAAGCCGGCGCCGAAGGGCTTTGACCAGACGCAACTGCTGCTGATGGGCGGCGTGGTGCGCAGCCTGCAGATCGCCGGCGCGCTGGAAGCGATGCTGGAGATCAGCGTGCGCTATTCCAACGAGCGCGTTGCCTTCGAGAAGAAGATTTCCAAGTTCCAGGCGGTGCAGCACAACCTTGCGAAACTCGCCGGCGAATCCGCCGCCGCACTGGCGGCTGCGACCTCTGCCGCCGACACCATCGCCAACTCCAAGGGCTTTGACGACGCCTATTTCCTGGAAGCTGCGTCCGCCAAAATCCGCTGCTCGGAAGCCGCTGAAAAGGGGGGCGCCATCGCCCACCAGGTGCATGGCGCGATCGGCTTCACCATCGAGCACATCCTGCACCGCTTCAGCTTGCGGGCGCTGGCCTGGCGCGACGATTTCGGCTCCGAGAGCTATTGGGCCGTGGAGCTCGGCAAGCTGGTGGCCGACCGCGGTGCCGATGAATTGTGGCCCCTGGTGGCCTCGCGCTGATCCAACGATACGAGACACACGATGACCGCAGCCCTCCGTTTCGATCCGATCCGCCTGCCGGAAAAGTGCGAACAGCTCCGCAAGGAAGTGCGCGCGTTCCTCGCCGAGGAAATCGCCGCCGGCACCTTCGATCCGCACCAGCCCAACCGTGAAGACACCGACGCTCCGGAATTCTCCCGCCGCGTCGGCGCCAAGGGCTGGCTCGGCATGACCTGGCCGAAGAAATATGGCGGGCAGGAGCGCTCGTTCCTCGAGCGCTATGTCGTGACCGAAGAGATGCGCGTGGCGAACGCGCCGACACGGCGCTTCTTCGTCGCCGACCGCCAGAGCGGCCCGGTGCTGCTGAAATACGCGCCCGAACACGTCAAGATGGACATCCTGCCGCGCATCTGCCGCGGCGAGATCTGCTTTGCTATCGGCATGAGTGAGCCGAATTCCGGCTCGGACCTGTTCGCGGCGAAGACGCGCGCCACCAAGACCGACGGCGGCTATCTCATCAACGGCACCAAGATATGGACCTCGTCGGCGCACATCGCCGACTACATGATCGCGATCTTCCGCACCTCGCCGCCGACAAAGGAAAACCGCCGTCACGGCCTGACCCAGTTCCTGGTCAAGATGAAGCAGCCGGGCATCCAGGTGAACCCGATCGGCCAGATCACTGGGCAGTATGAATTCAACGAAGTTGTCTTCACCGACTATTTCGTGCCCGACGATCACGTGCTCGGCGAAGTCGACGGTGCCTGGAAGCAGGCGACCTCGGAGCTCGCCTACGAGCGTTCAGGTCCCGAGCGCTTCCTCGAAACCTATTACGTGCTGACCGAGCTGGTTCGCGCCGTCGGCAAGAACCCGGACACCCGTTCCGCCGAAGGCATCGGCCGGCTGGTGGCGCAGGTGCACACCATGCGCCGCATGTCGGTTTCCGTCGCCGGCATGCTGCAGGCCGGCAAGGAGCCGGTGGTGGAAGCCTCCATCGTCAAGGACATCGGCACGATCTGGGAACAGGCGCTGCCGCATCGCGTGCGCGAACTCGCCGCCTTTGTCGAGGAAACCGCCACCAACCGCGAGACGCTGGAGAAGCAGCTCTCCTTCGCCATCAAGACGGCGCCGAAACTCACCATCCAGGGCGGCACCACGGAAGTGCTGCGCGGCATCATCGCCCGCGGACTTGGTTTGCGCTGATGCTTCACCTCTCCCTTTGGGAGAGGTCGATATTCGCGCGAAGCGGGAATATCGGGTGAGGGGTTATGGACTATCGATAGACCGTACCCCCTCACCCCAACCCTCTCCCCATGGGAGAGGGAGTGCTACTTCCGGCGCTACAAAATTTGAACTCATACGGAGACACCCATGAATAAGTACACCGATATCGGCGTCGAGAAGCACGGCCACGTCGGCCTGATCGAAATCAGGAAACCCCCGCTGAATTTCTTCGACGTTTCCCTGATCAACCAGATCGCGGATGCGCTGGAGGAATTCGACAAGGACGTCGAGATCCGCGCCTCGGTGCTGGCGGCCTCTGGCAAGGCGTTCTGCGCCGGCGCTGACTTCTCCGATCCGAAGCGGCAGGAGCAGGAAGCGAGCGCCCAGAAGGACCCGGCCGCGAACCTGCCGATCAACCATCTCTATGTGCAGGCGGTACGCATCTTCCGCAACAAGAAGCCGATCGTCGCCGCCGTGCATGGCGCCGCCATCGGCGGTGGGCTTGGCCTAGCCGTCTCCGCCGACTTCCGCGTCACCTGCCCCGAAGCGCGCTTTGCCGCCAACTTCACCAAGCTCGGCTTCCATCCCGGCTTCGGCCTCACGGCGACGCTTCCGGAACTGGTCGGCAGGAACAACGCCGAGCTGATTTTCTACACCAGCCGCCGCGTCACCGGCGAGGAAGCCACAAGGATGGGCCTTGCCAATGTCTGCGTGCCTCAGGACCAGGTCCGATCAGAGGCGATGAAGCTCGCGAACGAAATCGCCGAATGCTCCCCGCTTGGGCTGATCTCCACCCGCGCCACCATGCGCGCCGGTCTTGCCGACCGCGTGCTCGCTGCGACCAACCATGAGCTCGCCGAGCAAAACAAGCTGCGCGCGACGGAAGATTTCAAGGAAGGCGTGAAGGCGACGGCAGAGCGCCGCGTCGCGAACTTCAAGGGGCGGTAGAACTGGAGGAGAGCGAGCAACGCTCTCTCAACTCGTCGCCCCGGCGAAGGCCGGGGCCCATAACCACGAATGGCGATTGGTGATCAAGCCGTCTCCCCGCGTGCCCTTTGCGAGGGCCGCGGCGTATGGGTCCCGGCCTTCGCCGGGACGACAGCCGTTACGCCGCGAGCTTGAACCGCACGCCGCACAGATCGAAACCATCAGCCTCGACCTTGCATCCCCTGGCCTTCGCGGCGTCTCGCACCTTGGCCGCATCATTCACGCGGAACGTCAGCCCGGTCATCAGGTCCATCGGCCCCTTTACGAAGCGGAACGTCGCGTTCGGCAGCTTCAGCAGCGGACCATCGGCGTCCTTGGTCGCGGCGACGCCGACGATCTTGCCCCAATGCTCCGCCAATCCTTGCGGGTCCGGGCTCTGCATCTGCACTTCCGTAAACGCCAGCGTGGTGTCTTTGCGGATGTGCTTCTGCCAGTCCGGCCCGGCAGGCGGGTAGGTGCCGAGCACGTCATCGCTGCCATCGGTGTGGTTGAACTCGATGAAGGCTGCGCGGCAGTCGCGCGGATGCAATTGCACGCCGTGATAGGGCGCGTGCGTGATGACGTTCGCGGTACGGACGCCCATGGCGTTGGCCCTGGCACCGCGCGCATCGGGATCCTCGCAGCAGAAGATCGCCATGTAGCCGCCGCGATTTCCGGTCTTGTCGAGGAAGCGGCCCGCCGCAGTGCCGCCTTGCGTCGGCGCCACGACCTCGAGCAGAATCGTGTCGACCGGCAGCAGCGCGTTCTCCAGACCGTATTTCGCGACATTGCCATCGCGGTAGCAGACGGAGAGGCCCATGATCCCGGCAATATCCGAGATCACGGGCTCCAGATGCGGCGCGACCAGGCAGATCTGCCGCAGGCGCATGTATTCCGCCATGCTCACGCCCCCTGGAATGCCGGCTTGCGCTTCTCGACGAAGGCTTTCGCCGCTTCCTTGTGATCGGCGGTCTCACCGGCACGGGTGTGATGGATGGCCTCGCCGTCGAAGCAGGCTTCCAGTGACAGGCTCTCGGCATTGTTGATGTTGCGCTTGATGAAACCGAGCGCGATCGACGGCCCCTGCGCCAGCGACATCGCGAGCTCCTTGGATGCTTCCTCGACTTCGGCATCCGGCACCACCCTGGTGACCATGCCGAGGTTGAAGGCTTCCTGCGCGGTCAGCACCGGCGACAACAGATAAAGCTCGCGCGCCTTGGCGCTGCCGAGCAGTTGGGTGAGGAAGTAAGTCCCGCCGTAATCGCCGGAGAAGCCGACCTTGGCAAACGCCGTCGTGATCTTGCAGGAGGCGCTGGCGACGCGCAGATCGCAGGAAAGTGCAATCGAGAGGCCGGCGCCGGCCGCCGCGCCGTCGAGCTGCGCCACCACGGGCTTCGGCATCTGGTGCAGGATCCGCGAGACCTCCATGCCCTTGCGCAGATTCGCCATCTTGGCCTCGAACGGCAGCGGCGCGCGCCCTTCCGCCATCGACTTGACGTCGCCGCCGACGCAGAAGGTGCCGCCGGCTCCCTTGATCAGCACCGCGCGCACCTCGTGATCCTCGGCCGCCCGCCTGGCGGCATCGACGAGGCCACGCGTCATGTCCGGGCTCAGCGCATTGCGCCGCTCCGGCCGGTTCATGATGATGGTGAGCAATCCCTTGTCGAGATTCTGGAGAACCATTTCGTTTGCGCTCATGGTGTGCCTTCTTTGTTGTTCTATTGGAATTCGATTTCTAGCCGTCATTGCGAGCGAAGCGAAGCAATCCAGCTTTGCCGCAATAAAGTAAGCTGGATTGCTTCGCTTCGCTCGCAATGACGGTGGAGAGACCTCAATTCGATTTCTTCACCAGCGGGCAGCGCGACAGCTCCAGCGGCTGGAACGCGTCATTGCCGGCGACCGTGCCGACCAGCTTGTAATAGTCCCAGCGGCCCTTCGACTCCGAGGGCTTCTTGACCTCGAACAGGTACATGTCGTGCACCATGCGGCCGTCCTCGCGGATCTTGCCGTTCTTGGCGAACATGTCGTTGACCGGCGTCTCCTTCATCACCTTGATGACGGCAGCCGGATCTGTGGTGCCAGCAGCCTTCACCGCCTTCAGGTAATGCAGGACCGAGGAATAGACGCCGGCCTGCGCCGTCGTCGGCGGCCGCTGCTTGTTGCGCTCCATGAAGCGCTTGGAGAACGCCCGCGTCTCGTCATTGAGATCCCAGTAGAAGGCCTCGGACAGCAGCAGGCTCTGCGCGGTCTCAAGCCCGATGGAATCGATGTCGGTGATGAAAACGAGCAAGGGCGAAGCCTTCTGCCCGCCCTTCATCAGGCCGAACTCGGCGGCCTGCTTGATCGCGTTGATGGTGTCGCCGCCGGCATTGGCGAGCCCGATCACCTTGGCCTTCGAGGCCTGCGCCTGCAGCAGGAATGACGAGAAGTCCGAGGTGTTGAGGGGATGGCGAACGCTGCCGAGCACCTTGCCGCCGTTCTTGAGCACCACATTGGTGGTGTCCTTTTCCAGCGCCTGCCCGAACGCATAGTCGGCGGTCAGGAAGAACCAGGTGTCGAGGCCGGACTTGACGGCCGCAAGGCCCGTCACATTGGCCTGGCCGAAAGTGTCGTAGGTGTAGTGCACGGTGTAGG
>JAKFVP010000318.1 GCA_021732175.1 Bradyrhizobium sp. | reverse complement strand
CGTCTGGCGGCGGATCAGGAACGCGGCGACCAGGGCCGTGGGCGCGAGGATTGCAAGGCCGAGTGAGGTGATCTGCATCTGCGACAGCGGCATGATTCCGCCGCCCGGCGTCGCCACCACAAAACCGCCGATGATCAGCAGCACGCGCAGCGGCCATTCCAGCGCACCGGTATGACGGAGGTCGCCGACGAACACCTGATAGCCCTGGATGCCGCCGCAGATGAACAGCGTGCCGAACGCGGCAAGCCCCATCAGCCCGAGACCCTCAAGATAGGGGCTCGCACCCTGCAGCACCAGCGCGGGATTGAGCACGAAGAAGAACGGGATGAAGTAGATGATGCTGCCGACCCACATCGATTCCCAGCCGGTCTTCATCGCCGGCGATCCGGCAATGCCCGCGGCCGCAAAGGAGGCGATCGCGACCGGCGGGGTGATCGAGGACAGCATGCCCCAATAGAAGATGAACATGTGCACGGCCATCTTGTTGAGGCCGAGCTTTTCCAGCGCCGGCGCCACCAGGATGGCGAGGAAGATGTAGCAGGCGGTTGTCGTCAGCCCGAGCCCGAGCACGAGGCTCGTGAAGGCGCACATCACGAGCAGCAGGAAGGCGTTGTCGCCAGCCAGCCGTAGCAGGTCGTTGGCGAGGCTCGAGACCACGCCGGTCATCGAGAAGGCGCCGATCAGGAGGCCGCAGCCGGCGAGGATGCCGACCAGCTCCACGAAGGTGCGTCCGTTCACTTCGAAGAATTTGTTGATGGTCGCAAATGTCCAGCGTGTGTCCTTTGAGAAGAGCTGGTTCAGCACCAGCAACAATGCGGTTGCATAGAACGGCGCATGGCTCTCGCGCTTGAAGTGCAGGAGCATCACGATGAGGAGCGCGATCACGAAGACGTAGTACCAGCCTTCCTTGATCGTATCCCAGACTTTTGGCAGCTCGCTGCGCGGAATGCCCTTCAGACCGTGGCGGGCGGCGTAGGAGTCCACCTGCATGAACAGGCCGATGTAATAGAGGGCAGCAGGAATGATCGCGGCGACCGCGACCTCGGCGTAGCTGACGTTGAGGAACTGCGCGATCACGAAGGCGGTAGCGCCCATCACCGGCGGGGCCAGCACCGCGCCGGTGGAGGCACAGGCCTCGATGGCGCCGGCATAGGAGGCGCGGAAACCGCTCTTCTTCATGACCGGAATGGTCATGGTGCCGGCGGTCAACACATTCGAGATGATCGAACCTGACATCATGCCGAGCAGGCCGGAGGCGAAGATGCACACTTTCGCCGCTCCGCCGCGGAAGGTGCCGCACAGCGCGAAGGCGATGTTGATGAAGAATTTCCCGGCGCCCGTCATCATCAGCGCGGTGCCGAACACCAGGAAGCCGATCACCGTGTCGGCAAATGCCTGGATCGGAATTCCGAGCAGGCTTTCGCCGGACAGCACGTGATACGAGGTTGCCTGTTCCAGCGTGGACTCCGTGCCGCGGAACGGGCCAAGCCATTTGGCATCCGCAAACAATGGATAGACCGTGAACGGCAAGACGCTGAGCAGCAGGCTCCAGCCGCCGGTGCGGCGCAGCGCCTCCATCAGCACGAACCACATGATGAGGCCGGCCACGATGACGTAGGTGGGCGCGCCGCCGAATTCCCAACCGGCTTCCGCCGCCTTGCGCACGGTTCGCATCAGCACGATGGAGGCAGCAAAGGTCACGACGAACAGCAGCAGATCGTACCAGGGAATGCGATCCAGCGGCGCCGTCTCCGTTCCCGGGAAGATCAGGAACGTGAAGGGCAGCATCAGGGCAATCAGCAAATAGAAATATTCGGTGTTGAGCTGGGTATAGCCGATGAAGAAGCGCAGCGAGAATTGCTGGTTGATGCAGAGCAGGATGGTGGCGGCGGTTGCCACCACCAGCGCCCAGCGCCAGCCCCCGCGCAAGCTGCGCACGCGGGTGACTTCGGCCTCCTGCATGTTGGCGTGGGGATCCTCGAACACGATCTTCTTCGTATCCGCCGCCGCGACACTATCGGCTACAGTCATTTGGATCCCCCGTCGCGTCGCGCCGGCGCTTCCGCTCACTCAAATTATTCACCAAACCCGTTGGGCATATTGGCCTTTGCGAGCGCATCCGCGCGCGTCTTCAACCAGCCATCGAAGAAGGCTTTTTCCTCCGAAGGTGGATTACCCTTGTTGTAATCCGCCCAGGCCGCGGCCAGCACATCCTGACGCTTGTAGAGAGCATTGTTGTGGGCCTCCTGTTCGGCCGTCCAATGGCCGGCTTCCTTGAGCGCCTTCACGGCGCCGGCGTGCACCGGTACTACCCATTTCTTGGTCTGGCGGGCAGCGCCCAGGCCGGAGGCGCCGGGCGTGGAGTCCTTGTAGTCGTCGTAGCCCTCGATCATGGCCTTGGTGATCGAATAGACCAGATCCGCCGGCTGCGAGGCATAGACGACATAGATCGGGTAGGGGTAGCTGCCGAGTTCGACCGGCTTTTGCGGCGAGATGCCGGCGCCGCACGTCGCGAGTATCGGGAAGTAGTATGAGCCGATTTTATTCATCCGCTCCCAGCCCGCCTTGTCGTTCTTGGGCAGTGGCGGCCAGACCAGGCCGCGCGGCGAGGTCTCGAGTTCCTTCGCGGGTCCCGAGATCGTGGCGCCGATGGCGGCATCGGTGTCGTTGTTGATCAGGCCCTTCCACATCGCGCCATAGCCTGCAAACTCGACGATCTTGACGTCGTCCCTTGTCAAACCAGCGAAAGCGAGCATCGCAAGCGCATTCTGGTTCAGCGCCGGCGAGCCGACGACAAAGCCGATGCGCTTGCCCTTGAGATCCTTGACCTCCTTGACGCCGGTGTCGGCGGCAACGCCGAGGGCAATGCCGTTGCAGTCGACCGATGAAAGCAGCATCTGGAGCGGCTGCGGTCCCCAATCCCTGGCGCCGAACTCGAACACGCCTTCCTGCGCGAAATAGGTGCCCACGCCCATGGCGGAGGCGACCGCTCGCCTGGATCGCAGCGGCGCGAGGCGGGCTACGTCGTTGCCGGCCGGCAGGACGCGGACGTCGCTGCCGTATTTGTCTTTCATCATTTTGCCGACGCCGACGGTGATGTTGAAGCCGGATGTTCCCGTGTCATAGGCGGTCATCGCCATCGTCGGCGGTAGCTTGACGTCGCCGGCGCGCACGGGCGCGACGGCGAGCAGCGAAAGCGAAGCGAAAACGATCTGCGGAAGCGTCAGCATTCGGCGTATCATATTCCCCTCCCATGTTGGTTCGCGATGCAACAACCTCGTTTTGGCGAGCTCTTTCTTACTCAAACCCGTTCGGCATGCCGGCCTTGGCCAGCGCTGCAGCGCGCGCCTTCATCCAGCCGTCGAGGAAAGCCTTTTCATCCGACGGCGGATTGCCCTTGGTGTAGTCCGCCCAGGCGGAGGCTAGCGCTTCCTGCCGCTTGAACAGCGCGTTGTTGTGGGCTTCTTGCTCGGCGGTCCACTGGCCGGCCTCCTTCAGCGCCTTCACCGCGCCGGGATGCACGGGCACCACCCAGTTCTTGGTCTGGCGGTCGGCGGCAAGGCCTGAGGCGCCGGGTGCGGAATCCTTGTAGGCGTCATAGCCGTCGATCATCGCCTTGGTGATGGAGTAGACGAGGTCCGCCGGCTGCGATGCATAGGTGACGAAGATCGGGTAGGGGTAGTTGCCGAGCTCGATCGGCTTCTCCTTCGAGATGCCGGCTCCACACGTCGTTAGGTGTGGGAAGAAGAACGATCCGACCTTTTTCATCCGCTCCCAGCCGGCCGCATCGTCCTTCGGCAATGGCGGCCAGACGATGCCGCGCGGCGAAGTCTCGGCTTCCTTGGCCGGACCTGTGATGGTGGTGGCAAACGCCGCGTCGGTGTCGTTGTTGACGAGTCCCTTCCACATCGCGCCGTAGCTGGCGAATTCGACGACCTTGATATCGTTCTGCGTCAGCCCGGCGAAGGCGAGCACCGCGAGTGAGTTCTGGTTCAGCGCAGGCGAGCCGACGACGAAGCCCACTCGCTTGCCCTTGAGGTCCTTGAGCTGCTTGACGCCGGTGTCGGCGGCAACGCCGAGCGAGGCGCCATTGCAATCGACCGTCGACAGGATGAGCTGAAGAGGCTGCGGCCCCCATTCCTTGGCGCCGAACTCGAACACGCCTTCCTGCGCGAAATAGGTGCCCGATCCCATCGCGGACGCAACCGCGCGCTTGGCGCGCAGCGGCGCGAGGCGGGCGACGTCGTTGCCGGCCGGCAGCACGCGGACGTCGCTGCCGTACTTGTCCTTCATCATCTTGCCGACGCCGACGGTGATGTTGAATCCGGCGGTGCCGGTGTCGTAGGCGGTCATGGCCATGGTCGGCGGCAGCTTGACGTCGTCGGCGCGTGCGGGCGCGGCTGCAACGAGCGAAAGCGAAGTCAGGACGAGCGGCGAAAGCGCCAGCATACGGCGGATCATGTTTCCTCCCACGGGTTTCGCTAAGCGAAACGATTGTTCTTGTTGGCTGGAACCTGTCACCGCGGCGTCGCGACGACAACGCTCAAAGCGTTAGACGTTCAATATAGCGTGCGGAACAGACAGATTGTCGCGGACAATAGTCTAACGTTCGGCGGTCGCTCTAGTATTCGACGATCGCAATCGCCTGTCCTTCGGCAACGACATCATCAAGCTGAACGAGTATCGACTTCAGTTTTCCCGCTGCAGTCGATGCGACCGGGATTTCCATCTTCATTGCTTCGACGAATGCGATGTCGTCGCCATCGCCGATGCTGCCGCCCACTTCTACCGGAAGGGCGCAGACGCGTCCGGCAACTTCGGTGATGATCTTGATCTCTGGCATTACGGATTCCTCGCCCCTGACTGACGAACAGTCCTTCGTCGTGACGGCTTTTTGTTGTGGCCGCAATTTGCCTGAGGTAGCTTGTTCTGCAAGTGGAATTTTATTCCGCATGACGGAATGGGAGCCGCGGCATGGGAAGACGCTCGGAACGCCTTAGCAAGCAGGGAATGCTCGCCAGCGATTTGTCTGGCGATGGCGATGTGATCCAGGTGGTGTCGCGCGCCTTCGACGTGCTGCGCTGCTTCGAGGGGCACGAGGCGCGGCTCGGCAATCTCGAAATTTCCAACCGCTGCGGATTGCCGCGCTCGACGGTGTCGCGGTTGACGCACACGCTGACGCGGATGGGCCAGCTGGTCTATCTGCCGCGCGACCAGAAGTATCGCATCGGCCCGAGCGCGGTGGCGATGAGCACCTCGATGATGAAGGGGCTGCAGCTGCGCAATTTGATCCGCTTGCGCCTGCAGGACGTCGCCGAGCATCTGCCGGGCACCGTGGGCTTCGTCATCCCCGACCGCTTCCAGCTCGTCTATCTCGAGTTTGCCCGGGCCGCGAACGCGCTCGGCCTGCACGAGAGCACCGGCAGCCGCATCAGCATGGCGAGCACGGCCGCCGGCAGCGCCTATCTCGCCGCGCTCGACCCTGAAGTCGGCGACGCCCTGATCAATGACATGGAGCGCGAGACGCCCGATGCCGCAAAGCTGGCGCGCTCGCGCGTCGAGGCCAACCGGCGTCATCTGCGCGAGCATGGCTATGTCACGGCGTTCGGTACCTGGAGCCCGCATATCAATGGCTGCGCCGTGCCGCTGTGGTCGCCGCAATACCAGACCTTTGTCGTGGTGACGATCGGCCTGCTGTCGGCGATGTATGACGAAAAGCGGATCCACAAGGAGGCGGCGCCGCGCATGCTGGACCTCGGCGCTGCCGTCGGCGCACTGCTCGACGGCGACGGCGATATCTTTGCCAACCGGCTGGAGCGAAAATCGCTTCCCGTGCCGGCGCACAACAACAATAAAATAATGACGGAGGAGACGAATGGTGTGGAAGCCGGAACTCGACGACCTCGCCCGGCGCGAAGCGTTCGCGCGCGAGATGGGAGGCGTTGACAAGGTCAAGCGGCAGCGCGACCAGGGCCGGCTCACCGTTCGTGAGCGCATCGACAAGCTCACCGACACCGACAGTTTCCACGAGATCGGCGCGATCGCCGGTATTGGCGAGTACGACGCACAGGGCGAGCTGACGCAGCTCACGCCGGCGAACTGCGTGTTCGGCCGCGCCAGGATCGACGGCCGCACGGTCGTGGTGGTCGGCGATGATTTCACGGTGCGCGGCGGCTCGGCCGATGCGTCGATTTCCGCAAAGCCGTTGATGGCGGAAGAGATGGCGCATGATTTCCGCCTGCCGATCATCCGCGTCATCGAAGGCTCCGGCGGCGGCGGCTCGGTGAAGACCATCGAGACACGCGGCGCGGCCAATCTGCCCGGCGGCGTCGGCGGCACGCGCATGTACTACTTCACGACTCACAATCTGTCGCGTGTGCCTGTGGTAGGACTTGGCCTCGGTTCGGTCGCCGGCCTCGGCGCGGCGCGCTTCGCGGCAAGCCATTACTCTGTGATGACCAGGAACTCCGCGATGTTCGTCGCGGGGCCGCCCGTGGTGAAGCGGCTCGGTCAGGATCTGACCAAGCAGGAACTTGGCGGGGCCGACATCCAGACCCGCGCCGGCGGCGCCGATCACGCCGTCGACACCGAGGAAGAGGCGTTCGAATGCGCCAGGCGGTTCCTGTCGTATCTGCCGTCGTCGGTCTACGATTTGCCGCCGACCGTGCCATGCACGGACGATCCTGAGCGAGCCGAGGAATCGCTGATGAAGGCGGTGCCGCGCAGCCGCCGGCAAGTCTACAAGATGCGCCCCATCATCAATGCGGTCGTCGACAAGGACTCGTTCTTCGAGGTCAATGCCAATTTCGGCAAGCCGATCATTGTCGGCCTCGCGCGGCTGGAGGGGCGGGCGGTGCTGCTGCTCGCCAGCGATCCCATGCATTACGGGGGATCGTGGACTGCGGAAGCCTGCCAGAAGGTGGTGCGCTGGGTCGACTTCGCCGAAACCTTCCATCTGCCGATCGTCTATCTCATGGATTGCCCGGGCTTCATGATCGGCCTCGATGCCGAGAAGTCGGCGACCATCCGCCACGGCGTGCGTGCGATGGCCGCGGTCAACCAGACCACGGTGCCGTGGTGCACGATCATCGTGCGCAATGCTTTTGGCGTTGCCGGCGTGGTGCATCAGCCCGCCAACCGTTTCTCGATGCGCTATGCCTGGCCCTCGGCCTATTGGGGCTCGCTGCCGCTGGAAGGCGGCATCGAGGCGGCCTACCGCGCCGAAATCGATGCGGCCGCCGATCCCGCGGCCAAGCTGAAGGAGATCGAGGACCGGCTGAACAAGCTGCGCTCGCCGTTCCGCTCGGCCGAGAAGTTCTGGGTGGAGGAAGTCATCGACCCCCGCAAGACGCGTTCGCTGCTCTGCGAATTCGCGCGCCTTGCCGAGCCGCTGCGCACGCCGGGGCCGCCGAGCAATATGACCACGCGGCCCTAATTACGCTGTAACGCTCGCCGTGGCCGGCGCTTTCGCCGGCCGCGAGATCATCAGCACGATCAGGGCTGCGATGATGCAGAGCGCGCCGGCGACGAAGAAGGCCGGCAGGTACGTCAGGTACACCGTGCGCGACAGGCCTGCGCCGAACGCCGCGACGCCGGCGCCAAGCTGGTGGCCGGCGAAGATCCAGCCGAACACCAAATTGGCGCGCTCGGCGCCGAAGCGCTGGGCGGTGAGACGCACGGTCGGCGGCACGGTGGCGATCCAGTCGAGGCCGTAGA
>JAKFVP010000316.1 GCA_021732175.1 Bradyrhizobium sp. | reverse complement strand
GTCTCGAAGGATGAAGCCCGAGATGGTTCGAGACGCGCCTGCGGCGCTCCTCACCATGAGGGTCTGACAGTATCGCTCGCCGCAATGACGGCTGGGCCGCCTACCGCTCGGCCAATGCCAGGCGCGCGCCAAGCGCGGCAAAGCCGGCAGCAAAACTGCGGCGCAGCCAGGCCATCACCTTCGGGCGCGAGATGACGCGGTCGCGCACGGCTGATGCAAACAGGCCATAGGCCGCGAACACCACGAAGGTCATCAGCATGAACACGGCGGAGAGTTCGAGCAGCCGCGCCAGCGGATGCGCTTCGTCCGCGGCGATGAACTGCGGCAGGAAGGCAAAGAAGAAGATCGAGAGTTTCGGGTTGAGGATGTTGATCAGGATCGCGGTGACGATCACCCGCCGGTCCGACTTCTGCGCGCCGTCCGCCGAGATCGCCAGCGCGCCGCTCTCGCGCAGCGCCTGCCAGGCCATATAGAGCAGGTACGCGACGCCGCACCATTTCAGCGCCGCAAAGGCCAGCGCCGAGGTGTGCAGGATGGCGGCAAGCCCGAGCATCGCGCCGACCATCTGCGGCACGATGCCGAGCGTGCAGCCGAAGGCGGCGGCGATCGAGGCCCGCGAGCCCTGGGCCAGCGCCACCGCCAACGTGTAGAGCACGCCGGTGCCGGGCGAAGCGACCACGATCAGCGTGGTGAGGAGGAAGGACCAGGTCATGTCCCCGCATTAGCACGCCGGGGCAAGGGTGCGGAAGAAGGGTGCGGAAGTCAGTGCCGCCGCTCGCGCTCCTGCCCGCCAGTCTCATCGGGAAGCTGCCCGTAGAGGCGGTGCGCGGTCTGCTCGGCGAGCCGGATGACGTCGAGCGGCGCCCAAGGTTTCGACCAGTATTGCGCGCCCCGCGGCAGGGGCCGCGGCAGCGGGCTGCCCGAGGTGACGATGACGTCGAGCTTGGGGTTATAGCGCCTTGCGATGTGGGCCAGCGAAACGCCATCCATGGCGCCGGCGAGGCTGATGTCGGTCATGACCAGCGCCAACTCGCGGCCGATCCGGCGCAATACGGCCTCGGCCGCCTCCGCGCTCTCGCATTCGATGACGTCGAAATGGCTCTCCTCGAGCAGCAGGGCGATCATTTCGCGTTGCATCGGATCGTCCTCCACCACCAATGCCGTCGCGCGGAATGGCTTTGACTGTCCCATCAGCGGTCTCCGTTCTAAAATTTTGGCCCCGGTAACGGGGGTTAAAATTGAAACCCCCTGTATTGTTCGGTTCCAATTTGAGAAAAGTGCGGGGAACCCGGCCCCTCAGGGGTCGCCTGCCTGTTGCTGTACTGACTGGAGTACCGAAAATGACTGCGATCCATGGAAGCGCCGCTGCGATCACGGGAGCGGCGAGCGGCATCGGCCGGGCGCTGGCGCTGGAACTCGCTGCCGGTGGCTGCGACGTCGCGATTGCCGACCGCGACGAGGCGGGACTGGCGGCTGTTGCCGCCGAGCTCGGGTCGCGCGGACGCAAGGTGACGACGCATCGCGTCGATGTCAGCGATCCCGCGCATATCCAGGCTTTCGCACAGGCCGCGACCGCCGCGCATCCGGGGCTGAACATCGTCATCAACAATGCCGGCGTTGCGATGCTCGGCCTGTTCAACGAGTTCGACCAGGCGCAGTTCGAATGGCTGATGAACATCAATTTCTGGGGCGTGGTGCACGGCACCCGCGCGTTCCTGCCTCACCTCGAACGGCAGAAGGCTGCGCACATCGTCAACATCTCCTCGATCTTCGGCATCATCGCGCCTTCAGGGCAGACTGCCTATTGCGCCTCCAAATTCGCGGTGCGCGGCTTCTCGGAGGCGCTGCGGCACGAGTTCTGGCTCGCCAACAGCCCGGTTCAGCTCACCGTCGTGCATCCCGGCGGCGTCAAGACCAACATCGTGCGCAACATGCGCACGGGTGCAGCCATCACCGACAATGCCCGCCGCGTGGAATCGATCGAGCGGTTCGATACCGAGTTCGCCAAGACCATGCCGGAGGTCGCAGCCCAGACCATCATCAGGGGCATCGAGAAGAACGCGCCGCGGGTGCTGATCGGAAACGACGCGAAGTTCATGGACCTGTTGCAGAGGTTCCGGCCGGGCAAGTATTTCAAGGTGATGCAGCGGCAGCTGGCGAAACGCGCGGCGGCGCAGGGGAAGTGATCCGGTTTCGCCAACCGCCTTCGTCCGAAGGCGGACTTCGGCGCGTCAAGAGGCTTCGGCGGACAATGGCAGCGCTCGCGCTACCCGCTCTGCTGTCGTCCCTGCGAACGCAGGGACCCATAACCACAGGGTATCGTTGTTGAAGCTGGCTGGAGCCCCAGCCTTCGCAAAACTGCGCCCTGTGGTTATGGGTCCCGGATCGGCGCTCGCTATTCTCGCTTGTCCGGGACGACAGGGGAGTTTGCAGGTGCGCTACCGCAACTGATCCGCGTAGTATCCGATGGTCTTGCGGTAGATCACCGCGCGGTTCCACTCGCGCATCGCTTCGAAGTTCGCCGTGCCCTCGCCGTAGGGCTGGCCCATCTTGAAGCCGCTCATCTTGAGAAGGTTCGCGGTGGAGGCCAGCACGTCGGGGATGGAGTGGCGCAGGTCGATATGGCCGTTGCCGTCGAAATCGACGCCGTACTTGATGTAGGACGACGGCAGAAATTGCGTCTGGCCGATCTCGCCGGCATAGGCGCCGATCATGTCGTTGAGCTGGAGATCCCCGCGCTGCAGGATCTTCAGCGCCGCGATCAGTTCGCCCTGGAACAGCTCGGTGCGGCGGCAATCATGCGCCATGGTGGCGAGCACGCGAAACACCGGCAGCTTGCCCATGTCGCCCTTGCCGAAATCGCTCTCCAGCCCCCAGATCGCGACGATGATCTCGCGCGGCACGCCGAAGCGCTGCTCGATCTGCGACAACAGCGCCGCGTGGCGCTTGAGCATGGCGCGCGCGCCGGAGATGCGGCCGGCGCCGACGCGGGTGGCGACATATTCCTCGAAGGTCTTGCGGAAGGTGCCGCGCTGGCGGCGGTCAAAGGCGAGCACGGCCGGGTCTTGCGTGACACCACCGAGCGCGCGGCTGATGACATCCTGCGAGATGCCTGCGGCCGCAGCTTCCGCCGAGATGTTGCGGACGAAGGTCTGGAAATCGCCGCCGCAGCGCGCGGCAAGCGCGGGGGTGGCGGCGAGGAAGGCGGCGAGCAGAATGGCGAGGCGGAGGATGGGCATGCGAATCCCTGGGTGAGGTTGGGACGGATATTGGCATGAAAAACAACGTCATTGCGAGCGAAGCGAAGCAATCCAGCTTCCCTTCGCTGCGACAAGAAAGCTGGATTGCTTCGTCGCTTCGCTCCTCGCAATGACGGTGGTGAGAGGCTCGAATCCATCACAATCGCCCATTAAAATAGAACCGATCCCGCCCGCGCCGACACTCATGACTGGCGCTTCAATCCATAACCAGCCGAGAGACCCATGCCCTCATCACGCACGCTCTTCGGACTGCTCCTCCTGTTCGCCCTCCCCCTTGCTGCCACCGGCGCGTTCGCGCAAGGCCGCGATGTCGCGGGCGCGCGGGATTATCCCGGCATCGGCCGTTTTGGCGGCAGCGTCATCACCGGCTACCAGGTGAAGGACTTTGACGCGGCGCGGATGCAGGCGGCGCCGTTCAAGGACGGCCAACCGACCGGCGCGCGGCGGCTGGAAGGGCGCGTGATCAAGATCGCCTATCGCTCTGGTCCCGGCCCCTCGATCCTGGAAGTGTCGCGCAATTTCGAAACGCAACTCGCCAAGGCCGGCTTCGAGACCTTGCTCGCCTGCGACACCGATGCCTGCGGCGGCATTCCCTTCACCGAAGCCGTCGACAGCCTGCCGATGCCGCAGATGTGGGTCGACGGGTTCAACTATCGCTATGTCGCCGGGCGCAAGGTCGAGGGCGGGCGCGAGACCTATGCCAGCGTGCTGGTCAGCGAGAACAACCGCGACATCTATGCGCAGCTCGTCGTCGCCGAACTCGGCGCGATGCAGAACAAGATGGTGGATGCCGCCGCGATGCAGAAGGGCCTTGGCGAAGCCGGCCACATCGCGCTCTACGGCATCTATTTCGACACCGACAAGGCCGTGCTGAAGCCCGAGAGCCAGCCGACGCTGGGCGAGATCGCAAAACTGCTCGCCGGACAGCCGCAGCTAGGCGTGTTCATCGTCGGCCACACCGACAACCAGGGCGCCTATGAGTACAATCTCGACCTGTCGCGCCGCAGGGCCGAGGCCGTCGCCGCCGAACTCGTGCGCGCCTACCGGATCGCGCCACAGCGCCTGCGCACCGCGGGCGTCGGATTTCTGGCGCCTGTCGGCACGAACGCGACCGATGCAGGACGGGCGTTGAACCGGCGGGTGGAACTCGTGGCGCCGTGAGAGGCCAAGCAGACGGCCGGATTTGATCCGCGTCAACGCCGCAAGCCAGGCATTCTCCTAACCTGCAAAGAGGAGAATTGCCGATGATCGGGATAACATTGTCTGTCGAGCAGATCCGGACGGCGCCACCCGAGGTGCGGCGCTGGATCGAGCATGAGGTGATCGCCGCGCTGGGCGTGGCCGCTCCTGCTGCCACGACGCCGACACAAGCCAGCAAACTGACCGCCTGCACCAGCGACGACATCGCCGCCGTGCTCGCGCGCATACAGGATTTGCTTCCGGCGGTGAATGTGCTGTTCGAGCTCAGCCGTCCCGGAATCTCGATGGGCCAGCCGCCGGTGATGCAGTTCCGCCTGATGGACATCATGCATCACACGCGCTTGCAGAATATCGGTCAGGTGATCGAGTGCCTCGACACCCTCAATCGCGCCCTCGCCGAAGTGCGCAAGGATTCCGCCATACGCTTCTGCGGCTATGACCATGAAGGTCACTGCCTGATCGCGCCGCCGACGCAAGCGAGCATCGCCGCCGTCTGGCAGGAAATGACCTCCAGGGGACTGGCGGCTGCCGGCTAGCGCAGTGCCGTGAGCTCAACTCCGGCCTGCGAAACCGGACAGCCTGGGATCGACTATGAAAATGGAACTGAAGCCGGTCGAACCCGTCGCGGCGGTCGAGGAGCCGGAACAGGACGATGCCCGCTTCTCCCGCTGGAAGCTGATTGCCGGAGCTGTGCTGATAGCGGCGGCCGGCGTCGTCGCATGGTGGTATCTGCGCGGACCGGCGGTGACGCTTGCCAGGGTGACGCGCGGCGCGGCGGCCGAAATCGTCTATGCGACGGGCTCCGTCGAGCCCGAGACGTGGTCGCGCCTGACCCCGCTGGTACGCGGCCGTCTTGTCGAGCGCTGCCGATGCGAAGGCAAGGAGGTCAAGGCCGGTGAACGCCTGGCGCGGCTCGACGACCGCGAGGCGCAGGCGACGCTGAAGGATTTGCGGGCGCTGGAATCCTTCTCGTTGCAGGAATCCGACCGGCAGACTCAGCTGCTGGCCCGCGGCGCCACCACTGCGCAGGCCCAGCAGAAGGCCGGCAGCGACCTTGCGCGCATCCAGGCGCAGATTTCGGCCCAGGTGGAAAGGCTGCGTTACTACGAGCTGCTCGCTCCGATGGACGGCACCGTGCTGCGCGAGGATGGCGAGGTCGGTGACATGGTGGAGCCCGGCACCATCCTGTTCCGGATCGGCCTCGCCCGGCCGCTGTGGCTGGTCGCCGAAGTGAACGAGGAAGACCTGCCGCGCATCAAGGTCGGCCAGAAGGCGCTGCTGCGTACCGACGCCTTTGCCGGAAAGCTGCTCACCGGCACCGTCAAGCAGATCACGCCGGCCGGCGATCCCGTCGCAAAGACCTTTCGCGTCCGCATCGGTCTGCCCGACGATACGCCGTTGCATATCGGCATGAGCGTGGAAGCCAACATCGTGACCCGCGAGAAGCCGGACACGCTGCTGGTACCCTCCAATGCCCTGATCGACCACGGGCTGCTGGTCTACAAGGACGGGCAGCTTGGCTTCCGCAAGGTCGAGACCGGCATTCGCGGCACCAACCGGGTCGAGATCCTCGCAGGCGCCGCAGAAGGCGAAATGGTGGCCTCGCCCGCGACCACCAATATCCGCAACCGCACGCGGGTCCGGGCCACCTCGATCGTCGAGCCGTAAGCGCCATGCAGCTGATCCTCACCATCGCCTGGACGCACATCACGCGCCGCGCGCGGCAGACGCTGGTGGCGGTGCTGGGCGTGGTCACCGGCGTCGGCTTCTCGATCATGATGGCGGCGATGATGGAGGGCTCGCAGGACGATTTCATCGCCACCCTGGTCGACGCGCTGCCGCATATCTCCATCACCGACGAATTGCGGGAGCCGACGCCGCAGCCGGCGAACGTGGTTTTCCCCGCAGCCGAAATCCACGGGCTGACGCCGGAGGTGCGCCGCCCCGGCATCAAGAATCCGATGGCGACGATCGCCTCGCTGCAGACCTGGGTGCCGGGCGCGCTGACCGCCTCGGTGCAGTCCAAGGCGGTGCTGCGCTTTGCCGGGCGCGACCTCACCGTCTCCGTCAT
This sequence comes from Bradyrhizobium sp., assembly GCA_021732175.1. Lineage (GTDB taxonomy): Bacteria > Pseudomonadota > Alphaproteobacteria > Rhizobiales > Xanthobacteraceae > Bradyrhizobium. Next base: position 1,186 of record JAKFVP010000316.1, on the reverse strand, counting down.
CGGCATCGATCCGCACACCGAAGGCAACGTCTCCAACCTCGCGACCCACATGCGGGAGGGAACGCTGAATTCGCTGTACCGCGCTTCCAACGCGATCCTGCTGGGCGATCGCCTCGCGAACAAGATCGGCACCCGCGTCAACTCCAATGTCACGCTGGTCTCCGCGCGCGGCGTCACGCTGACCGCGACCGTGGTCGGCACCTTTCATTCCGGTTTCCGCATGACGGACGAAACGACAGCCTATGTGCTGCTGCGCACTGCGCAAACTCTGGAAAAGCAGATCGGCATCATCAACGAAATCCGCGTGCGCACCGCCGACCCCATGGGCGCACGCCTGATCAGCGAGCGGATCGGCGAGCAGACCGGATACAAGTCGATCTCGTGGCAGGAAGCGCAGGAAGATCTGCTCTCCGCCATCACGCTGCGCAACGTGCTGATGTACACCATCGTCGGCGCCATCCTGCTGGTCGCAAGCTTCGGCACCTTCAACATCATCGCCACCATCACCCATGAAAAGACCCGCGATATCGCGATCCTGAAATCGCTCGGCTTCCGCGACCGCACCATCCGCGCGATCTTCATGGTCGAGGCGCTGATCATCGGCCTGACCGGCGCCGTGCTCGGCTGGGGGCTCGGCTATCTGATGACGCGGGGCCTCGGCGCGCTGGAGTTCAAGACGCCGTTTTCCGACCAGAACCATTTGCCGGTGCTTTATTCGGTCAAGCATTACGCGCTGGCGACCGCCGTCGCGCTGCTATCGAGCCTCGTCGCCGGCTACTTCCCGGCGCGCGCCGCGGCAAAGGTTCACCCGGTCGACATCATCAGGGGCGCGACATGACGACACCGCTGATCGAGGCGCGCCATGTAACGCGCATCCTGCCCGGCACCGTTCCGGTGACGCTGGTGCGCGACGTCAGCCTCAGCATTGGCAGCGGCGAGTTCGTCGCCATCACCGGCCCATCGGGGTCCGGAAAGTCCTCCCTGCTCTATCTGCTCGGCCTGCTGGATTTGCCGACCGGCGGCGAAATCCTGATCAAGGGTCGCTCGACGACTGCCATGAACGAGGAGGACCGCACGCGGATGCGGCTGACCGTGCTCGGCTTCGTGTTCCAGTTCCACTTCCTGCTGCCGGAGTTCTCACTGATCGAGAACGTCGCGCTGCCGATGCGGGCGCTCGGAAAGCTTT
>JAKFVP010000142.1 GCA_021732175.1 Bradyrhizobium sp. | reverse complement strand
CCCCTTACGTGACCGAGCCCGCAGCTGAAGATGTCGAGATGGTCGATGCGGTAGCCGCGCCCGTCGCACCGGTCGCGCCGCCGGAGCCGCCTCGGCCGGCGCCATCAGCGATGGTTGCATCGGCAACCGTGGCTGCGGCCGCCCCTGCACAAGCCGGTGAAGCCCAAGTTGGTGAAGTCCAAACCTCGATCGGCTCTGCCGTGCTGGCCAGCGGTATGCTGAACAAGCCGAAGGTCCCCGCCAACGACCCCCTGGCGCCAATTCGCCGCATGTCGCAGGCCGAAAGGATCGCGTTTTTCTCGTAAGTCATTGTCCCAGCAATTAACGCTATTTCCCGCGTTTATCCCTTGTTCATTTCCCCTTTGGTTCCCGCGTGATGCAGCTCACGCACCTTTCTTGAACCCGGACGTAGCCTCACCGCAACCAATCTCGCATCTGAGATTCGATTGAGGAGGACGTCATGTCCCGTTTGAAGTCACTGCTGATGTATGCCGGCCTCCTGGGAAGCCTTTTCGGCTTTTCGGTGACGGCCTCTTTTGCCCAAACCGCTCCCGAAGGCACCTCGGCCTCCTTGCTGCGCGGCCCCGAACAGCGCGTCGCGCTCGTCATCGGCAACGCGCATTACAAGAACGCGCCGGAGCTCGCCAACCCCGACAATGACGCGACCGCGATGGCGCAGTTCCTGAACAAGGCCGGCTTCGAGGTGACCTCGGCGATCGACCTGACGCAGAACGACATGATCCGCGTCGTGCAGGACTTCTCGGCCAAAGTCTCCGCGAAGGGTCCCAACTCGGTGGCGATGATCTATTACGCCGGCCACGGCGTGCAGCTCGCCGGCGAGAACTATCTCGTTCCTGTCGACGCCAACGTCTCCACGCCCAATGACCTGACCAGCAACTCGCTGCGCCTGGTCGATTTGATGGCGACGCTGGAATCGATCCCGAGCCGCCTGCGCATCGTGCTGCTCGACGCCTGCCGCAACAATCCGTTCCCCGGCGTCAACGATGCCGGCCGTGGTCTCGCCATCGTCGACGCGCCGAACGGCTCGATCGTCGGTTACTCGACCGCGCCGGGCACCGAAGCCCTCGACGGTTCCGGCGAGCACAGCCCGTATCTCGCTTCCTTCCTGCAGCGCGCGCAAGAGCCGAACCTGCCGATCGAGCAGTTGTTCAAGCGCGTCCGCCTCGATGTGGCCGGCACGACCGGCGGCAGGCAGATCCCGTGGGAAAGCTCGTCGCTGACGAGCGACTTCTACTTCTTCGGCGACACGGCCGTTGCGGCGACGCGCGCGCCGAACCGCGGCCCGGTCGTGGCTGCCGCTTCCAACCTGCCGAGCCGCTCGGTGCAGCAGGCCTATGACTTCGTGCTCTCGGAAGGCCAGCCGCAGTACTACGAGCAGTTCATCGCGATGTATCCGCACGATCCGCTGTGCGACCGCATCCGCTGGCTGTTGCGCAACATCGTCGTGGCGCAGGCCTGGCACAAGACCGTGCTCGCCAACTCGCCGTTCGCCTACAAGACGTTTGCCGACAATTTCGGCGACACCCCGTATGCGAAGGTCGCGGGCAATTTGCAGATTGCGCCCAAAACCATTTCGATCATGCAGGCCACGCACAATTTCGGCCAGAAGGACGGCATCAAGTTCGGTGACGGCAACGGCCCGAAGATCGGCGGCGGCCTCGGCATCAACCTGCCCGGCAAGGGGGACAACAATGCTGGCAACGGCAATACGGGCATCAATGGCGGCGGCAAGATCGTCACCCTGCCTGCGCCGGGCGGCAACAACAACGGCAATGCCGGTAACGGCAACACCGGTATCAACGGCGGCAAGATCGGCTCACTGCCGGTGAACAACGGCGGCAAGAACGATGGCCCCGCCAACACCGGCATCAACGGCGGCAGGATCGGTACCTTGCCCGTGAACAACGGCGGCAAGATCGGCACGGTCAACAATGGTCCGGTGAATACCGGCATCAATGGCGGTCGCGTCACCTCCGGTCAGGACACCAAGGTCGACGTCAAGAACAGCATGCCCGTCAGCCGCGTCACCAACACGCCGGTCAAGCTGAACAACGGCCCGGTGATGAAGCTCAACAACAATCCGCAGGGCAACTCGCAGAAGATGAGCTTCAGCGGCAATAATGGCGGCAACAACAATGGCGGCTCGCGCATGGCGATGGGCGGCAACCAGATGCGCCGGGGGTTCTGATCGAACCGCAACCGACCACAAACAAAACCGGGGCGGAGCAGCGATGCTCCGCCCCGCTCTACGTTCGCAGATGCCAATTAGGCGACGAGCTTCGCAAACAGGTCGGCATCGACATTGCCGCCGGACAAAACGATGACGACGTTCTTGCCCTTGGCCTCGATGCGGCCCGCAAGCAGCGCGGCCAGGCCGACGGCGCCGCCAGGCTCGACCACGAGCTTGAGCTCGCGATAGGCGAAGGCAACGGCTGCGGCGACTTCCTCATCCGAGGCCGACACACCGCGCGCCAGCAGCTTGCTGTTGATCGAGAAAGTCAGTTCGCCCGGCATCGCCGCCATCAGCGCGTCGCAGATGGTGCGCCCGGCGGCGGGATGCGGCTCGCGATGGCCCACCTTCAGCGAGAGCGCGTGATCGTCATAGCCCTTCGGTTCGGCGACAATGATCTCCGCGTTCGGGAAGCGCGACTTCACCGCGGTGGCTACGCCTGCGATCAGGCCGCCGCCGGAGGCCGGCGCCACCACGATATCGGGCGCGAGGCCGCGCGCGGTCAAGTCCTCGGCGATCTCGCGGCCGGCCGTGCCCTGCCCCGCGATCACGAAGGGATCGTCATAGGGACGCACCAGCGTGGCGCCGCGCTTGCTGGCGATGCCGCCCGCGATCGCCTCGCGGTCTTCCTTGTCGCGGTCATACAGCACGACCTCGGCGCCGTAGGACTTGGTGCGCTCGCGCTTGGAGAGCGGCGCGTCCGCGGGCATGACGATGGTCGCCTGCATGTTGAGGATCTTCGCCGCCGCCGCCACGCCCTGGGCGTGATTGCCGGAGGAGAACGCGACCACGCCGCCGCCGCGATTGGCCTGCGGGATCGAGGCAAGCTTGTTGAAGGCGCCGCGGAATTTGAACGAGCCGGTCCGCTGCAGCATCTCCGGCTTCAGGAAAACTTTCGTTCCGGCGCGCTCATCGAGCACAGGGAAGGACAGCAGCGGGGTTCGCACCGCGAACGGCGCGACCACCTTGGCGGCCGCCTCGATATCGGCGGCGCTGACGGGCAGGCTCGGTCTGGTTTCGGTCATGCGGCTGTTGTATCGCGCCGCCCGAGCCACCGGCAAGCCGGATTAGGCGGCAATCAGGTCACGAAATGCGGACCTTCCGCCCCGAATTCGACCAGTTCCGTCTCGGGACCGTCGAAGCGAACGCGGCACGCATGCTCGATGAAGACGCGTGCGGAGGCCTCCCAACTGTGGCCCGCGGCAAATTCCACGCAGGCTTCGCGGGGAATGTTCAGCGCCTCCAGGCAAGCCGCCCGCAGATCGTCACTGAGCACGCCAACGGTGGCGGAGCCGATGACGTCGCGCGGGCCCTGCACCGGGAAGGCGGCAACCGGCAGGCCGCTGGCGAGCGCTTCGAGCAGCACCAGTCCGAACGTATCGGTCTTGCTCGGGAACACGAACACGTCGCAAGCCGCGTATATCTCGGCAAGCTCTTCGCCATGACGCGCGCCGAGGAAGATCGCCTGCGGATATCTGCGCTCCAGCTTGCGCCGCGCCGGGCCGTCGCCGACGATCACCTTGGTGCCGGGCAGATCGAGAGCGAGGAATGCTTCGAGATTCTTCTCTACCGCGACGCGGCCGACGCACAGAAACACCGGCCCGGGCAGGCAGATGTCGATGTCGCGCGGATGGAACAGTTTGGTGTCGACACCGCGCGACCACAGCACCACGTTGCGGAAACCGCGCGAGCGCAATTCACCGACCAGCGCCGGCGTTGCCGCCATCACCGCCTGGCTCGGCCGGTGGAAGGCACGCAGCGCCGCCCATACCCACCTCTCGGGAATCGGCGAGCGCGCCGAAACGTACTCGGGAAAGCGCGTGTGGAATCCCGTCGTGAAAGGCAGGCCATGCTTGCGGCAATAGCGGCGAACCATGAAACCGATCGGACCCTCGGTCGCGATATGGATGCTGTCGGGCGCCGCGCGCTCGATCAGTTCGGCGATCTTGGCAGGTCCCGGCAACGCCAGCCGCAGGTCGCGATAGCTCGGCAACGCGAAGGTGCGAAAGGAATTCGGGGTGAGGAAATCGATCTCGACGCCGAGCCCCCTCGCGGCCTCCGCCATCATGACAAGCGTGCGGACCACGCCGTTGACCTGGGGATGCCATGCATCGGTTGCGACCAGGATCTTCATCAGGCTGCGCGCGCCGCCACGCGGGGAACCGGCGCCACGCGACGCGCCGGGTCGGTCCAGGTGATGATCTCGAAAGTGCCGTCCTCATGCTCGGCCAGCGCGGTGCAACTTTCCACCCAGTCGCCGCAGTTCATGTAGCGGATACCGTGCTCGTCATGGATCGTGGCGTAGTGGATGTGGCCGCAGATCACGCCCTCGCAGCCATGGCGCCGCGCCTCGCCTGCGAGCGTCGATTCGAACGCGCCGATGTAATTCACCGCCTTCTTCACCTTCAGCTTCGCCCATTGCGACAGCGACCAGTAGGGCACGCCGAACATGCGGCGGAAGAAGTTGACGAGGCGATTCATCTGGATCGCAAAATCATAGGCCTTGTCGCCGAGATGGGCGAGCCAGCGCGCGTTCTGCACCACGAGGTCGAAGATATCGCCGTGGATCACGAGATAGCGCTTGCCGTCGACGCCGGTGTGGATGGTGTTCTCCACCACATCGATGCCGCCAAAATGCGTGCCGTAATATTTGCGCAGGAACTCGTCGTGATTGCCGGGGACGTAAATGACCTTGGCGCCCTTGCGCGCCTTGCGCAGCAGCTTCTGCACGAAGTCATTGTGGGATTGCGGCCAGTACCAGTTCGATTTCAGGGCCCAGCCGTCGACGATATCTCCGACGAGATAGATCGTGTCGGCGTCGTGGCTGCGGAGGAAATCCAGCAATCGGTCGGCTTGCGAACCGCGGGCTCCGAGATGGACATCGGAGATAAACAAAGTGCGGAAGCGCCGATCGGGCGTTTCATCACTCAAGGAGTCACTACCCATGCACGTGCCCTAACCGATTCACATGACAGACCGATGACGGTCCGCGCGGCTTAAGGCCTCAATGAGAATCAGTCGCACGTCCCCGCGCCTGCCGATTAGCAGCGGCATGCGACAGGCAAGCGACACCGGGCTCAGCAATGATGGAATGTCAGGCAGTGTTGCTCAGACAAAGATAGTTAATGGCGCGGAGCTCCCGCAATCCGGACAACGCGGCTCAATAGAACTTGTGAAAATGATGGATCGGCCCGTGGCCGTGACCGACCGCGAATCGATCGGCGGCACCGATGGCCGCGCTGATCCACGCCTTGGCGCTGCGAACGGCGCTCTCCATGTCCTGGCCCTTGGCAAGACCCGCGGCAATCGCCGACGACAGCGAGCATCCGGTGCCGTGCGTATTCCTGGTGGCGACGCGCGGCGCGGCGAGCGCAATCGTTCCGCCACTGGTGACGAAATAGTCGATGCTCTCGGCGCCCTGCCCGTGGCCGCCCTTGATCAACACCGCGCGCGCACCGAGCGCAAGCAGCCGAATGCCCTGATCGGCGATGGCGCTCTCGGTCGCCGCGACGCCTTCGTCGAGCAACACGGCTGCTTCCGGCAGGTTCGGCGTGATCAGCGAAGCGAGCGGGATGAGTTTGGCACGCAACACCTCGACCGCATCGGCCTTCAGCAACCGATCGCCCGACGTTGCGACCATCACGGGATCGAACACGACGTGTTTCGGCTGCCACTTCGCAAGGCTCGCTGCAATCGCCGCGATCACGCCGAGATCGGCCACCATGCCGATCTTGACGGCCCCGATCTCGAGATCGGAGAACACGGCGTCGATCTGCGCCGTCACGAAATCCGCCGGCACCTGGTGAATGCCGGTGACACCCCTGGTGTTCTGCGCCGTCAGCGCCGTAATGACGGAAGCTCCGTAGACGCCGAGCGCGGCAAAGCTCTTGAGGTCGGCCTGGATTCCGGCGCCGCCCGAAGAATCCGAGCCGGCAATGGTCAGCGCGACGGGGACCGTCATCGCGGTTCTCGCTTGTCTGGTGGGAACGGGGCCATGAAGGTGTCCTAACGCGGCGGCCAGTCATCAGCAAGTTGGCTTGCAAAGCGCGGGCGGATTTGGCCTATTGGCAGGGCCTTCAATGCGGAGACTTCGGCGATGGTGCCCTTTTTCGTCCAGATCAAATGCAAGCTCGGCCAGTCCTATACGGTGGCCAACGCGCTGGCCGAAGCCGAGATCGCATCCGAAATCTATTCCACCGCCGGCCACTACGATCTGCTGGCAAAGTTCTACGTCGACAAGGAGACCGACATCGGTCACTTCGTCAACGAGAAGGTGCAGGTGCTGCCGGGCATCCAGGACACCCACACCATCATCACTTTCAAGGCCTTCGGCTCTTCCTAAGGCCGGTTATTCGGCCGGGTTTAGATTCGATTCAAGTTTTGCATTCATGTTGTCGGCGTTTGGCTGGGGGGCCAGGCGCCGTTGGCTTGCGCGTTTTCGCGGGCAGCGGCCGCAGCCCCGGGAAGCAGCCAGCATGTCCCAATTTGGATCAGTCGTTACCGACCCCTTTATCGCGGCCATCAGGCCCGGCGCGCTCCTCGCCGCGCTGATCGGTTCGGCCATTGCGCTGGCCGCATGCGCACGCCAGCAGGAGCAGCAACAGGCCTATGCGGCAGCGGCGCCACCGCCACCCCCGGCCTATTGTCAGCCAAGCCCCTCACCCGACTGCGGATTCCGGGGACCCAGGCTGCGGACCATGGACCCCGGCGAGTTCGCCCGGCTCAAGCACGACTATGAGCGGCGCTGCGTCCGGCGTGCGGAGCGGACCGACCGCGAGCGCCTCCGCCAACTACAAATGGCGGGCGCCTGTCCGGCGTAAGCGCCTGATGGTTAACGGATTATGACTTAAATGCACCCTCTGATTGGCACGGTTTCGCCATATGTCGATCATGGGGAAGCCCCGAAGTTTTCGCCTAGGTAGGGGGTCGTCAGTCAGGGCTTCCGCGTGGGTTGGAATTCCTGAGGGGGAATTAGTTACGAGTACCACCATGGGGACGCTCTACGATCTCCTCGGAGCCCTTCCGAACGATGATGCGGAGGCTCTGAGGATAGCTTTTCGGAAAGCCGCGAAAGCGACTCATCCCGACACCAATCCCGACAATCCGGACGCAGCCCTGCGCTTCCGGCAATTGGTGCGCGCGCACGGCATCCTCAGCGATGCCGAGCAGCGCGCGACCTACGATCAGTTGCTCGCCATCGCGGTCCGTCCGCCGCGTCCACCGGCACCGCCCGCGCGCATCGCGGTCTATGAGAAGATCCACCGCGGCGCCACCAACACGATGGCGGCCACGCTGATCGCGGCGGCGCTGATCGCGGGCTACACCGTCTTCAGCCACATCTCGAAAACCTCGGCGATGACCGAAGTAACGGTGAGAACCGTCGAGGGTGCACCCGCCGAGCTCGCCGCAGCGGCGCAAGAGCCGGCCGGCACCGTCGGCCTTGCGATCGACAGGCGCGAGACGCTCGCAGCTCTCAACGAGCGCGACACGAC
>JAKFVP010000621.1 GCA_021732175.1 Bradyrhizobium sp. | reverse complement strand
CGCGTTCCGCTTCGGCCACGCCATGGTGCGCCCGGAATATCGCATCAACGATCAGTCCGAGCACGACCTCAACAACACGCTGGAGAAGAACTCGATCGTCGAGCCCGTCAACATGCCGCTCGACGAGAGCTGGATGGTGCAGTGGTCGCGTTTCTTCCACATCAACAGATCGCGGCCGAATCTGAGCCGCCGCATCGGCCCCTATCTCAGCGACGGTCTCGGCAACGAGAACATCTTCCCCTCGTTCGACGCAACGGAGCGGGTCGGCCTGCTCTACCGCGATCTCCTCGGCGCAAGCGTTGCCGGCATGTGGTCGGTCGACGCGCTGATTGCGGAGATCGCAACGCGCCGGCCGGATTTCATCGCGATGTCGCGGCTGCTCGGCGACCGCGCTTTCCGCGTCGAACAGCTGCGTACCTGGCTGGCATCGGCCTCCGCCGCCTACGGCCGCCTCGCCCCCGAGGATATCGAAACGCTTTCGAACGATCCGCCGCTGCCCTTCTTCATCCTGTTCGAGGCGATGCAGCAGGAAGCGAGAGGGCTTCATCTCGGCCCGCTCGGCTCGATCATTGTCGCAGAAGTCATTTTTGGCGCGCTGGCGATGGCGCAGTCCGACGAACCGTTCGCCTCGCTGACCGAGCTGTCGGGAAGGCATTACTCGACCGACGTGTTTGCGGGCGTACCCGATATCGAATGTATGGCCCAACTCGCGGAATTCACCGCCGAGATTGCCGGCCTGCAGCAGGCAGTGCCTGCATTTCTGTGAACGGAAATTGTTCCGCTTCACGCAACCTGGAGGAGTGTCAGACATGCAGATCGAACGGCTTCAAGTCACCAATCACGAGCGCTGGGGCAATCTGGTCAAGACCTGGGCGACCGGCGTGAACTATCTCGGCGACGAGAACCAGTACCCGATCCCGCAGACGATGGACGAGTTCAAGGAGCAGCTCTCCAAGGCCCAGGTGTTCGCGACGGTGCCGGAGCGCTTCACCAAGATCGAATTCGTCTCCTCCGAGCAGGACACCATTCTCGTGCGCTTGCCGCCGAAGCAGATGATCGACGACTCCGAATCGATGCTCAACAAGCCTGGCGCCACCTATCCGCTGCCGCCGTTCTACAAGCGTCTGTTCAACGGCATGGATCCGGTGATTCCGGAGAGCGAGAAGTTCAAGGTTCATGCCGAGCGCATCGGTGACTACACCATCAGCTACTGCGCGTAAGCGCTAGGCTGACAGGGGCACGATCCCCTCTACCGGCAGTCCTGCGCCGCGCAAGCCGTTGCGCAGGACTTCCCACCTTGCCGTGTTGCCGATCGGATGCGCCTGCAGCATCCACCGCGTGATGGCTTCATCGGTCGGCGCGCCCTTCCCGACCCAGAACGAACGGATGCCGTTGAGGAAGAGTTTTGCCTCTTCCCGCGCCAGCTCAACCTCCCCGAGATAATACAGCGCCGCCGCCTTCCAGGCCGACTGGGATTTCCCGCCGCTGTTGCCGCGGTTGCTGCACTCGACGGCGCCGGCATAGTCGCCGCACAAGAAGCGGATGATGCCGTGATAGCTCCAGTCCAGATAGGACGGCGCCGGCGAGAGCGCGAGCGATTGCGCGGCGCGCTGCTCGGCATGCTCGAGCGAGCCGCAAAAGGCGGAGAAAAGCGCGCTCGACAGCACGGTCCAGGGATCGTTGTCGTTGAGCTCGCAGGCGAGCTCCATGTGCGGGGCCGCTTCGGCGTCGCGCAGCGCCATCGCATAGGACCAGCCGCAGCACAGATGCGCCCTGGAATCCACGGGGTCGAGTTGCACCGCCATCTTTGCCAGTTCGAGCGTTCCCTTGGCCTTTTTGAGATCGCGAAACACGCCGGGATGCACGAAATGCTCGATGTTGTTGATTTGCACGAGGCTGGAGTAGCAGGGCGAGAAGCCCGGGCTCTTGCGGATGGCGTCGCGGAAGATCGCCACCGCCCGGTGCCAGCTCTCGGAATCAAACCGCGCCATCAGGTCTTGTCCGCGAAGCCAGCGGTCGTAGACGTCGAGCGAGACATCCGGCTCGCCGGCGAGCCGCACCAGGCGCTCCGCCGACAATTGCACGTTCAGCGAGGTGGCGATGCGGCGGATGATGCGCTGCTGCGCCTCGAACCAGTTCGCGAGACTGAGCCGGAAGCTTTCGCTCCAGATAAAGGTGCCGGTCGCCTCGTCCTTCAGCACCATCACCATGTTGATTTCATTTCCCGCCTGATAGGCGGTGGCCTCGATGCAGTATTGCGGCGCCGTTCCGAGCTCCGGAAGCACGAGGGCGGGCGGCGGACGATCGACGACGCTCCACTCCCGGAATCGCACCAGCGAAGCCGCAAGGTGAAGGCTGAACCCCTGCACCAGATGCACCTGATCGCTCGCCACGCCATGCATCGCAAACGGCCGCAGCACCAGGCACGGCTTTGCGGCAGCCTTTTGCCGCTGCAAGGCAGGGACCTGTTTCGCTTCAGCCGTTTCACGAATCGCGACTGGGGGGCTGCCGCTGTCGTTGCGATCCGATGCCGGCCGCTCGAAGGCGCCGAGCTTGATGCTGGCGACCAGATCCTGCGTCGCCTTGGACGGCTCCATGCCGTAGTCGCGATCGAGCAGATCCCAGAGCGCCTTGTAGATGCGCAGCGCGCCCGCGGTGTCGCCATCGGTGGCATGAGTCTGCATCAGGGCGCAGCAGGCCTGCTCATGGGTGGGATCGAGATTGACGATCGCGGTTGCAATCCGCTTCGCCGTCTCGCCGGCGACATCCGCCGCCGTCAACGCAGCTTCCAGACATCGCATCAGCCGTTCATGGACCGTCTGCCGCTTGGCGAGGATCCAGACGCGAAACGACGGATCGAGATCGTCGACGCCCTCCAGCAGGTGCTCGTCGAGCCGGGCGGTATTGAGAAGGACGGGATGGATTCGTCCGCTCTCCGCCAGTTGCATGATGCTCTCGACGTCGACCTCGACCTGCTCGTTGTCGAAGCCGATGGACAGACGCCCGGCGCTGAAACCGCCAAAGCCGGCGTCTTCGAGAACCTGGCGCAGCTCACGCACGACCTGGCGCAGCGAGGCGCGCGCCTTCTCCTCGTCCGAACGGCTCCACAACAGGCCGACCAGCCGTTCGCGGCTTTCCCGCTTGGCTTCCGACAGTGCGAGATAGCCGAGCACGGCCGCCGCCTTGCGCGTCCGCAGTTCGACCGGCCGCCCGTTCAGCCGCAGCGCAACGCGGCCCACCAGGGTGATGGCAAGGCGTGGCGCAGCGGCCGGCACGGCGACGGCGGTGTCTCTTAACGAGGGGGCAGATGCAGTGCCTAGCATCGGAAAAGTGTCGCTGGGGGTCGCAGTCACGTCAAGCCATATGAACGCAAGTCAGATCAATGGGATGCTGCCCGTCTCGGTTGCGCCGCCGCCGGTCTCGGCAATCATGTGGGCAAGCCTTGCTGTCACAAATGTCGAGGGTTCCATCTGCAACGCCGGCGCCATCATCCGCGCGACGGGAACGGCGAGGTCCTGCCGCGTCAGATCGATGCCGTAGGTTTCGACGCCCAGTCCCGAAAGGCAGCGCACCAGGGTGTCGAGCGCGCTGCGCGGGTCCGCCGCGTCGATCGGGCGATATTCTGCAGGGCCGGAAGCCGGATGCAGCAAGGAGCACGCGTTGGCGTCGATCGACGTCGCGCGCCGCAGATGGCCGCGATCCCTGGCATTGAGCGCCGCCTCGCCGCGCTCGCGGGATTTCGCCTCGACCACGGCGCAGGCCAATTCGCCCTGGCACATTTCCAGCGTCGCGGCGCGCGCCGCCGCCTCGAGCGTAAGGCGTGCGGCAAGACCGAACGCGAAGCCAAAGCCGTCGGGCCGGCAGGACATCGCCGCCACCGCAGGCACGCCAATGTCAGTCGTAATATCGAGCAGCCAGCTACGTCGCAGCGCCGGCGTACCGGCGCGGAGCTCGTGCAGCAGCGCCTTCGCGCCGGCCTCCGCTTGCGGCGCAACCGCCCTGCCCCTGCTGCCGCCGTTCCACCAGAGACTCGCCGCGTCGCGCTCGATCAGTTCGAGCAGGCCGTGCAGCGCCGCGCCTTCGAAGGATGTGCCGGCGGCCGATCCGATGCTGAGCGGAAAGGGCGGCGCGAATTCCTGACCTGCCGGCGGACGGCGCAGGCACAGATCGGCCGGCAACAGCATCTCGCGCCGGTCGGACATGCGAACCGCGCGGTGCCATGACAGGCCAGTACCGCGGCGCGCGGACATCAGTGCCGCCGCCAGTTCGCGCGCAGGCATGTCGAGCATCGCTTCTGCGCCGTCGGCCGCGACAATCACATCATCGGCGCGCTGCAACTGGGAGAGATATTCGATGCCTTCGCCGGCACATCCCTGAAATGCGGCCTGCATGGTGAGACCGATGCCGGAGACGCTGGCCGGCGGACTGCCTCGATGCAGCGCGTCGGCGGACGCGGGATCGACCTCGGCGCCGAATGCGATCAGCCCGGGGGCATCAGGCGCGGCCAATTCGAAAATTCGAATAAACCTCGATGCAGCCCGCAGTAGATGCGCGCGATGGCGCGCCTGCTGATCCGGTTCTGTTCCATCCGGCCGCGCGTAACCGAGTTCCGTGAGCAGAAGATGAACATCGTGAATCACGCTGGCCTCGGTCGCTTCACCGAGCAGTAACGAAGCGGCGTTGGAAAACAGCTTATTCATCGCCAGGATTCACGGTGTTCTCACGTCCGGCAGTGGATTCTCCGGGCCGGGGTAATTCTCGCTCGCGCCGGAGGACTAACTAAATGCCCGCGAAAGCTTTCGTCATAGCCATGGCCGCCGATATTGCCCGGTCGGACTACGCCAAGCCAACCCTGGTGCGCAGCCGCGGCCGTGAATGGCTGATCGCCTGTCGCTGGGGTCCCGAAGGCGAATACCTCTCGATTGCAACCGCCGGACCGATCGCCGGACCGCAGGGGCTGTTCGCGCCCGACGGCATCAGCCCGGTTCACAGCATGATCGGCCTTCTGGTGTCGGAGTCCGACAGGCAGGGCACCAGCACGTTCCTCCTGCTCCGGCAATTGCCGCAGCAGATCGAGCTTGCCGGAACCTTCTTCCCGGCCGACGGCTATGTGGTGCTGCAGCAGCCGCACGACATCATCCGCCTGGTGTGCGAGACGCGCTATTCGCACTCCTGCGGGATGCTGAATGGCAGGGAAATCCGCAAGGATATTCCGGATCCCGCGCCCGGCTCGGCCGAGGCGATGGCCTGGCACATCGAAGCGATCCAGCACAACTGGATCGGCGAGTTCTTTCCGGCGAGCGAGAAGATGCAGCGGGAGCCGCTGCGCGTCAGCGCCTGACATCAGCGCGCTTTGCGCGGCGGCCGGCGCACCGCGCCGGCCTGTCCAGTGAGGACGACCAGGAAGACCTAGTCGACGATCTTGAGATGCGGCTTGGCCGGCGGCTGCGGCGTCCCGTGCTGCAGGACGCATCGGCCATCGGGCTCGATCGTCGCGCTCACGGGCCGCGCATCGGGGGCTGCCAGAAAGTCCTGCAACGCCGCCCGACTTTGTTCCGGCAGCGCAAACACCGCGCGCATCGTTTCGAAGAAATCCGGTTCCTGCGCGATATAGAGCAACTCGCGCAACTCGGCGCCGGTGAACTGGCCTAGCGCCGAGAACAGCCACTCGGTCTCGTCGACCGGATCGTTCGCGGGCGGGCGCTTCAGATAGTAGACGACAGACTCTGCACTCATGCGTTCCCCAAACGAAGGAAATGGTCCTGCGCCACCCTTCTTTTTTGGGAGTGTGATGAGGGTATCGTGATCCCAGCGTGATTGCCGCGTTACCAATTGACATCAACGACTTAGCAACCCCGTGACGGTTCCGTTTTCCGGGGCCGAAGCCGGGGAAATTCGCGCCTGTTTCACGCCACTGACACACGCCCCGTCGGAGGTGCGACACCCGGCCGCACCCCGGCACATTGCTGCGTTCCCGCGGCATGCCCTGCCCGGGGTTTTGCAAATTCGTTGGCCCTCTCTTAAACAGAGGGCGCAGGGAAGGCCGGGCGCCGACTGCGCCCGTAGATCCCGTGCGCCGGAGCACACGGGCATCCCGTGCGCCGAAGCGCTCGGGCAAAACACTACAGGTACAGCCGAGACATCCCGGCCTTCCCCGCGCAACGGCTTTACGGCTTATACGTGATCTCCCCGGTGAGCGGCGTTGTTTGCCACCGTCATCGGCGCTGCTTCACGCCGACTTAAGCGCCACGGTCGCGGCGCCAGAACCACACGACTTCGCCGTACGCTCCCGGCGTTTCGTCGGGCTCGCCGAAGCAAGCCTGACGCCGCAAGCGTCCATCGCAACCCGCGCCACGTTTCGTGACGACCGCGAAGCGCCCCTCATGGCGGCACGGGCTGAGTCGGCTACCGCAAATCAGAATTCCGGTAAAGAGAAATATTTTCGATTTTGGGGCTTGACACGATTCCGTAAAATCGAAGTGAGTTGCCCGTCGTGCCGAATTTGCCACACCTGCCGTTCCGCAAGGCAGGCCGCGGCTTCCGGCCGATGCACTACTTGACCGGAATCGGATGCTTCCTGGCGAGCCTATCCAGCGACAGTTTCGCTTCGCTGTTCGTCAGCGGAAACCGCACGATCACATCCTGGCGGCCGAGCTGGCCCCAGAGTCCTTCCGACGACCATTTCTGCGGCTCGGGGCCGCGCGGTCCTTCGATCCAGACGAGGTACCACTCCGTCATGCGAGGCTTTCCCGAAAACACCTGAAAGCTTCCACTGCGACTGCCTGAGGTAGGTCGACCTTTAGCACGCGCAAGTGCGATTGACTTGATGTTCTCTTTTTGTTCTTATCGCCTGCCCCATCGCCGCGACCAAAGGGATGAACGATCCAGCCACCATTCTCCATGCCGACCTCGACGCATTCTATGCGTCGGTCGAGCAATTGCTCGACCCGTCGCTGCGCGGCAAGCCGATCGCGGTCGGCGGCGGCGTCGTGCTTGCGGCTTCCTACGAGGCCAAGGCGTTCGGCGTCAGCGGCGGCATGCCGGGCCGGCGGGCGCGCGAACTGTGCCCGGCGCTGATCTTTGTCGACGGACATTTTCGCGAGTACCAGCGGCTCGGCGATGCCGCGATATCGGTGCTCGGCGATTTCACGCCTGACGTCGAGCGGATTTCCATCGACGAGGCCTTTGCCGACGTTGCCGGCTGCACGCATCTGTTCGGCACGCCCGCCGAGATCGCACGCAGTATCCGCCATCGTGTGCGAACGGAGCTCGGCCTGCCGATCTCGGTCGGCGTCGCGCGCACCAAGCATCTGGCCAAGATCGCCTCGCAGGTCGCGAAACCCGATGGGCTTGTGGTGGTCGATCCCGGCAACGAACTCGCCTTTCTCCACGATCTGCCGGTCGAACTGATGTGGGGCGTCGGACCGGTGACGCGGGAGCGCCTTGCCGGAATCGACGTCCACACCATCGGACAACTGGCGCGGCAGCCCGGATGGTCGCTGCAGCGGCTGCTCGGCCGCGCCGCGGGAGAGAAGCTGACGGACCTGGCGTGGAATCGCGATCCGCGCCGGATCAAGACGCATCGCCGGTCGCACTCGGCCGGCGCGCAGTCGGCGCTCGGCAAGAAGCCCGCCGAGGAGAGCGTGTTCCGGCCCACGCTGCTTCATCTCGCCGACCGCGTTGCCACACGGCTGCGCGCGAGCTCACGGCCGGGACGAACCATCTCCGCGCGCAAATCGGCGAAGCGGAAGCGCACGTA
>JAKFVP010000617.1 GCA_021732175.1 Bradyrhizobium sp. | reverse complement strand
AAGGAGCAATTCCGCCTGCTCTTCCTCGACAAGCGCAACCAGCTCATCGCCGACGAAATCCAGCAGACCGGCACCGTCGACCACACCCCGGTCTACCCGCGCGAGGTTATCAAGCGCGCGCTGGAATTATCCGCAACCGCATTGATCCTGGTGCACAACCATCCCAGTGGCGATCCGACGCCATCGCAGGCCGACATCCAGATGACCAAGGCGATCATCGACATCGCCGCGCCGCTCGGCATCTCCGTGCACGACCACATCATTGTCGGCAAGAACGGGCATGCGAGTCTGAAGGGAATGCGGCTGATTTGAGTAGAAGGTCGCGATGCTACCGCCCAAGATCGCGTGCCGGGCGGTAGACAACGCGGCCCTACCTTACGAAGCTGCGCCACGTTCAACGGCGGAGGTGTCAGGTGATTCGGTGTGTTCGACTGTGGACCGGCGAGGACGGTAATTCCCACTTCGAGGAAGGCTCGATCGATCTCGAGCCGGGCGCGCGCGGCGACTGGCTGAGCGCGAAGCCTGCAGCGGCCAGCGTCTCGTTTCAGGAGACTGCGCCCGGCGGCGCCTTTGCCTGGCACAGGGCGCCGGTGCGGCAACTCGTGATCACGCTGAGCGGCACGCTCGACTTCCAGACCCGCGAAGGCGAACATTTCATGTTGCATCCCGGCGACATCCTGCTGGCCGAGGACACCTGCGGTTCAGGCCACAGCTGGCGGCTCACCGACGGTTCGCCCTGGCGGCGGGCCTATGTCGTGCTGGAGCCCGGCGCGGAGGTGCCGTTTCGCGTCGCGAGCAAAAGCTAGCGGCAACAACATCGATATCAGAGCATTCGGCGGAGGCAGGCGTGAACACAGACCCCGATATCGTGCTGATCGGCGCAGGCATCATGAGCGCAACGGCCGGCGTGTTCCTCAAGGAGCTGCAGCCCTCCACCTCCATCGCCATGTTCGAGACGCTGGAGGATTGCGCGCTGGAATCGTCGGAAGCCTGGAACAACGCCGGCACCGGCCACGCCGCCAATTGCGAGATGAACTACACGCCGCAGCGGCCGGACGGCAGCGTCGACATCTCGCGCGCGCTCGAGGTCAATGTCGAGTTCGACCTGTCGCGGCAGTTCTGGACCTATCTGATCAAGAAGGGCGCAATCAAGGATCCGCGCAGCTTCATCCATCCGGTGCCGCATATGAGCTTCGTGCACGGCACCGACAATATCGCGTTCCTGAAGAAGCGCTTCGCTGCGATGTCGGCGCATCATTGCTACGAGGGCATGCAGTACAGCGAGGACCGCAAGGAGATCGCCGGCTGGGTGCCGCTGGTGACGGAGGGCCGCGCCGCGGGCGAGCCGATCGCGATGACGCGCATCGATTCCGGCGCCGATGTGAATTACGGCGCGCTGACGCATCATCTGGTGCGCTATCTCACCACCCAGCCCGGCTGCAGCGTGAGCTACAAGACCCGCGTCACCGGGCTGTCGCGCGAGGCCAACAAGCGCTGGCGTGTCGAGCTGCAGGATCGCGACAGCGGCAAGACGCATTCGGTCACGGCGAAATTCGTCTTCATCGGGGCGGGCGGCGGCGCGCTGCCGCTGCTGCAGAAATCGGGCATCCCGGAAGGGCACGGCTATGCCGGCTTCCCCGTCAGCGGCATCTGGCTGCGCTGCGACAACCCCGAGATCAACAAGCGGCATCATGCGAAAGTCTACGGCAAGGCCGCGGTCGGCTCGCCACCGATGTCGGTGCCGCATCTCGACACCCGCGTGATCGGCGGCCAGCACTCGCTGCTGTTCGGCCCCTATGCCGGCTTTTCCAGCAAGTTCCTCAAGCATGGTTCGCTGCTCGACCTCGTCGAGTCCGTCCGGCCCGACAACATCAGGCCGATGCTGTCGGTGGCGCGCGACAATCTCGACCTGACCGAATATCTGATGGAGCAGGTGCTGCAATCGGAACACCATCGCCTGGCGGCGCTCGACGAATACTATCCGCTGGCCAATCCGAAAGACTGGCGATTGCAGGTCGCGGGGCAGCGCGTGCAGATCATCAAGCCCGACGTCAAGCGCGGCGGCCTGCTGGAGTTCGGCACGGAGCTGGTAGGCGCGGCGGACCACTCGCTGGTGGCGCTGCTCGGCGCTTCGCCCGGCGCCTCGACCGCAGCATTCATTGCCATCAGTGTCCTGCAAAAATGCTTTGCGGGCGAGCTGACCGCGCAGGCCTGGTTACCGAAGTTGAAGGAGATCATTCCTTCCTACGGTCATTCCCTGATCGACGATGCCGAGCTGACCCGCACGGTGCGCCGCGAGACGGCGCGGGTGCTGGAACTCGTGGACGTCAGCCGCAAGGGCTGATCCAGATTGCGGGGCACCCAGGTCCGAGGGCCGCTATTTACCATCTGTTAACTCTCCGCTTCGCGTTCCAGCCAATCCGTGAGAGAGTATTTCATCATCGAAATCGAGGGGATCGATCGTGAATCACACGATGGCGTGCCTGTGGGGCGCGGGTTCATTGCTGTTGAATCCGGGACGCGTGGTCGACTGGCTGCTGGACCGGATCGAAGAGGTGAGCGCCGCATTGATACCGGCTCCAACCGAACTGGTGCCGTGCGGGGAGCGCGTGCGCGAACGTCGCTTCGACTAGCGCGTCGTCGTTGCGACCGCACGGCTCTGCAGCAGATTGCGCTCGCGCCGGTACCAGATCAGCGCGCCGACGACGAGCAGGTTGAGCACGCCGGCGCCGGCGGCGTTGGCGAATGACAGGCGGTAGTTGGCGCTGATGTCGTAGAAGAAGCCGGCCTGGTAGCTGCCGAGCCCCATACCGATCCAGCCGACGGTGGCGACAACGGACATTGCGAACGCCGACAGGCGCAGCGGTGCGGCCTCGCGGGCGCAGATCAGGAGGCATGTCATCACGCCGGCAAAGCCGAAGCCGAACAGCACCGCGAGCTGATAGAGCACCGCGATGCTCTTGGTCTGGGTGAAGAAGAACACGACGGATGTCTGCGCCAGCGAGGCCAGGAAATAGGATCTCAGGCCGCCGATGCGGTCGGCGAGCCAGCCGAAGAACAGCCGGCCGAACACGGCCGTCACCATCACCGTGAGCAGCAAGCCCGCAGCGGTCTGCGGGCTGCAGCCGATATCGATGCCCAATGGAATGAGATGCACCTGCGGCGCGGTCATGCAGATGCAGCAGAACAACGCGGCAAGGCCGAGCCATGGCAGTGTGACGCTGTGCGGCACGTTCCAGAGATTGGCGTCGCGTGACGGCGCACGACCTGCGGGCTGAGCGGCCACCGGCGCAGGCCGCAGGAAGAACATCAGCGGCAGCAGGACGACGAGGAAGACGAGACCTGTGACCAGCATGGCGTCGCGCCAGCCGAGCTCCGTGATCAACATCCGGTCGAGATAGGGCACGATGCCCTGGCCGAAGGCGCCGCCCGCAGTCGCAATGCCGATCGCAAGGCCCTTGCGCGCATTGAACCACAATCCGGTCAGCGCGGTCAGCGGCGTGAACAGGCAGGCAAAGCCGATTGCGCCAATCAGGAAGAACAGGAGGTCAAGCTGCCACTGCGCGCTCTGCCATTTCAGCGCGGCAAGGCCTGCGGCCATGCCGAACACGCCGATCAGCGCGATCGGCCTTGCGCCGAACCGGTCGGACATCGCGCCCCAGAACAGGCCGCCGAGCGCCGCGCCGATGCTGTAGGCCGTGTAGGCCATGGAGATGTCGGCACGGAACCAGCCGAACTCCTCTTCCAGCGGTTTCATCAAGACCGACACCACGCCGCCCGCGCCGAAACCGAGCGCGAGAGCGATGGTGGAAACGGCGACGATCACCCAGCCATAGGGATGTTCGCGTGTAACGTCAGCAGTGGTATTGGCCATATCGGTGTCCCCTGTCGGCCAAAGTGGGCGCGGCGAAATCCGCCGCGCCCTCTCCGTCGTCTCGCGCCTAGAACATCAGGCGCGCTTGGTGATGACGATTTCCAGATACTCGCTGGGAATGACCAGCGTGCCGTCCCTGGCGACATTGAACTGGTCGATCAGCGCCAGGATGTCGGCCTGCAGCTTCTGCTGCGCGACCATGTCGATGGCGCCGAACGCCTTGTGCGTCGGGCCGTAATAGGTGCGGAAGATGTCGAGGAAGTGCGCCGGCGATTTGTAGCGGAAGGTGAAATGCCGGTTCTGCGTCGCGATGACGACGCCGCTGCCAAAGATCTCCTCGAGATAATCCTTCTTGCCCCACATGATCGGTGACTTGACGCCCGGAGGCGGCGGCACGGCCTTGCCGACGGTCTTCAGGAGGTTGCCGATGAAGCCCTCCGGCGTCCAGTTGGCAAGACCAATCTTGCCGCCAGGACGGGTGACGCGAACGAGTTCGCTCGCAGCCGTCGGGTGATTGGCCGTGAACATCACGCCGAAGGTCGAGAGCACGACGTCGAAGCTCGCGTCGGTGAACGGCAGGTTTTCCGCATCCGCCTCGCGGAACTCGACCGGCAGGCGATCGGCGCGGGCGCGTTTGCGGCCACGCTCCAAGAGCGCGCCGACATAATCGGTCGACACCACGTTGGCGAAGCGCCGCGCGGCGGCAAGCGTCGCGTTGCCGTTGCCGGCGGCGACATCGAGGACATTCTGGTTGCTCCTGAGGTCGACGGCCTCGCAGAGATTTTCGCCGACGATCTGCAGGGTGGTGCCGACGACGGCGTAATCGCCGGAAGCCCAGGTGGCCTGCTGCTTGGCCTTGACGGCGGTGAGGTCGGGCGTGGCGGGGGTCTGGATATTCATATCTTGCTCTCCTGTTGAAATTGAACGTGGGTGGAAATCAGTGCTCGTGGCCGTGGTGACCGTGCGGAGCGCAATGCACGGTGCAGGGCTCGTCGGTCTTGTTGCCCAGCGGCGCCTTGTTGTCGGTGACCGCTTTCGACGGAGCGTCGGGCTTCGTAGTCGCCGCCTGCTTCGGCGCCGGCGCGCGATTGCCGGTCGCCGCGCCCGCATCGGCGGTGCGGATTGCGCCGACCGTGCTTGTGGACTTCGACTTCCTGTAGAAGGCGTAGTCGGCGGAGTACGGCACGCTCAGCAGCGCGCCCGCGCTTTCGCACGAACCCTCGGCGACACCGCCCTTGGTGTTGAGGCGCTGGATGGTGATGACGCCGGCCAGCATGCCGCGATCGCGTTGCATCGTTGCCGACAGCTTCAGAAGCGGAATATCGGCTGCGGTTGCACCCGATGCGCGCGCAGCGACCTTGCCGGAGACCAGGCCGCCGTCGTCGAGTTCCCACTGCGGACCGGCAAAGTGCCGGCCGATGGTCTTGCCGTCGGCGATCAGCGTCGCGATCGGCTCGCGGAATTGCCAGCCGAGCTTGCCGGCGGCATCCGCCTTGCACTCGTAGATCTGCGCACCCTCGGCATGGATCGTCGCGATCCGGGTCTCGCCCGGCGCGGAGATCGCATCGGGCAACTCGGCCGCGGCGAGGGCTGCGGCCGCGAAGGTTGCACCGGCGGCAATCACCGGAATGGCGGTACGCGGCCGTCGTGCCGCCCAGAACGGCCTGCGGCGGGAGGCCGCAGCCGGAGTGGCAGGCCGGAATGGTTACTGAACATGAGACTTTTTCCCTTCATTTGCGTCTCAGAAGCGCCGTATCGCGCGCTGCTGTGATGGTAGGTATGCGGGACGACGGGTCTGGCCTGTCCAATTCGCGACACTGCTATCCGCAAGGCGAAACCTTTGGCGGGCTGGCGCCGACAAATCAGGTTATGATGGCAGTAACAGAACCCCAGGGATGAAGCGGTGATCGGGCAGGACGAGATATCGTCAGGCATGATGTCGGGTGCGGCCGTGGTGCCGCGCGCGGTGCGTCGCGCGCTCGACTTCATGCATGGGGCGATCGAGCGCGACATCGGCATCGCGGAGCTGGCGGCGGCGGCCGGTCTCTCTGCGCGCGCGCTGCAGCGGCAATTCAAAACATTCCTCGGCAAGAGCCCGCACGAAGCGCTGCGCGATATCAGGTTCGACGCCGCGCGGCGCCAGCTACTGCTCGGCAGGCCCGGCACGCGTGTGATGGACATCGCGACCGCCTGCGGCTTTCCGCATTTCGGCCGGTTCTCGATCGAGTACCGCCGCCGCTACACCGAGACGCCGTCGCAGACGTTGA
The DNA here is from genome assembly GCA_021732175.1 of Bradyrhizobium sp. Lineage (GTDB taxonomy): Bacteria > Pseudomonadota > Alphaproteobacteria > Rhizobiales > Xanthobacteraceae > Bradyrhizobium. Next base: position 1,631 of record JAKFVP010000617.1, on the reverse strand, counting down.
AGCGGCAGGCGACCTTCTCCAACCTGGTATCCGCGCAGCCGCAGGTTTTTTCGCCAATCACGGATCGGCCGTGCGTGACCATCGGCGCGATCGAGACGGCGGCCGGCCATGAGGAGGCCGCGCGCAGCATTGCCGACGAGATCACGACGGCGCTGGGACGGATAGGAATCTCGACCGCGTCGCATGCCGGGTCGATGCGCTATCATTTGGCCGGCGCGATCAGAGGCACCGGCGCGCAGGCGCGGCTGATCTTCCGGCTGATCGACCGCGAGACCGGCCGTCATCTCTGGGCGCACCGGATCGAAGGCGATTGGGACCGTGCTGCTGCCTTCGACGAGCAGCTTGCCACAAGGGTGGCAGCAGCGCTGCGCCCAAGCCTTCGCGATGCCGAAATCGATCGCGCCTTGCAGAAGCCCGATACCGATCTCACCGCACAGGATCTGGCGTTGCGTGCAATGCAAGGTGTGCTGTCGCTGGAGGCGGCCGGCAATGCGCGCGCGATCGAGCTGCTGAACGAGGCGATGAGCCGCGATCCCGACAATCCGCTGCCCTTTGCACTCGCTGCGTGGGCCTATGCCCAGCGCGTTGTGTACTACTTCGGTTCTGATCCCGCGCAGGACCGCGCGCGCAGCGCCGAGTATGCGCGCAAGGCGTTGACGATGCGCGCGGACCCGCGGGTGCTGGCCGTCGCCGGCACCGCGCTGTCACTGCTCGACGATGAAAGCGCCGACCGCGTGATCGCCAAGGCGCTGGCCACCGACGGCAGCTCGGCCTTTGCCTGGGGCCGCAGCGGATGGAACGACGTCTACCGGGGCAATGATGATGCTGCGATCGAGCGGTTCATGATCGCGCTGGAGCTGGCGCCGACGGACGCGCTTGCCTTCAACAATCTCTACGGCATTGGCGTCGCACATTTCAATGCCGGGCGTTTCCGCGAGGCGGCGCAGTGGCAGCAGCGTGCGCTGGCCGAGCATCCGTCGCTGGCTTGGATGCACCGGACCTTGTGTCCAGCCCTTGTGTTCGCAGGCGCCAGCGAGGAAGCATCCGAGAGTATCCGCCGCCTGCGGGAAGGTTATCCCGAACTGACGCTCGCCAAGGTGACGAATGGCCTGCCGCCGCTGCCGCAGGCTACGCGCGAACGCGTGGTCGAAGGCTTGCAAGAAGTCGGCCTGCCGCGCTAGCCGCATAAGCGGCGCTTATCTCGATACGATGTTGTAGGGCGGCTTAGCGAAGCGTAATCCGCCCTACCGCACTTCCCTCGCCCGCTTTCGCATCAGGTCGCGGTCGCGGCGGTTGCCGGCGAGATTGGCGGCCAGCTCGAATGCCTCACGTGCTTCGTCGTGGCGGCCGAGCTTTTGCAGGAAGTCGCCGCGCACGCCACTTAGCAGATGATAATTCTTCAGCGCCGGCTCGCCCGCGATGGCTTCGATGATCGCCAGTCCCGCCTGCGGCCCTTCCGCCATGCCGACGGCAACCGCGCGGTTGAGCTCGATCACCGGCGAGGGTGCGCGCGCCGATAGCTTCTCATAAAATGCCGAAATACGCGACCAGTCGGTCGCGTCGGCCGTTTCGGCCCGCGCATGACAGGCGACGATCTCGGCTTGCAGCACATAGAAGCCGCCCTCCCCGCC
>JAKFVP010000619.1 GCA_021732175.1 Bradyrhizobium sp. | reverse complement strand
CAGGGAATGGTGCGACGAATATTTCTACCTGCCGCACCGGAAGGAAGCGCGCGGCATCGGCGGCATCGTCTATGACTGGCATGACAGCGGCGACTGGGAGGCCGATCTCGCTTTTACGCAAGACGTCGGGCGCGCCTTCCTGAAGATCTATCCCGAACTGGTGCGGCGCAATTTCAATTCGCCATGGACGCCTGCCGATCGTGAGGAGCAATTGATCCGCCGCGGCCGCTATGTCGAGTTCAACCTGCTCTACGACCGCGGCACCATCTTCGGGCTGAAGACCGGCGGCAATGTCGACTCCATTCTCTCCTCCATGCCGCCAGAGGTTAAATGGCCGTGACAAGCCTGCCGCGCGCGATGCTCATCGACATGGACGACACCATCCTGTCGGCCTATGGCCGGCCCGAGATCGCGTGGAACCATATCGCGGCGGAATTCGCCGATGAGCTGGCGCCGCTGCCGCCGCCGGCCGTGGCGGTCGCCGTGCTCCGCTTTGCCAGGGATTTCTGGTCGAATGCCGAGCCGGCATGGCGGCTCAAGCTCGGCGAAGCAAGGCGCCTCACCGTGCAGGGCGGGTTCGACGCGCTCGCCGCCGAGGGCCATCCGCAATTGCCGGCCGATCTCGCCAACCGGATCGCCGACCGCTTCTCGGCCTATCGCGAGGAGGAGATGTTCGTCTTCCCCGGCGCGCATGATGCGATCGACGAGTTGCGCACGCGCGGCGTCAAGCTCGCGCTGGTCACCAACGGCGCGGCCGACACCCAGCGCGCCAAGGTCGAGCGCTTCGAGCTCGCGCATCGTTTCCATCATGTCCAGATCGAGGGCGAGCATGGTTTCGGCAAGCCGGAGGAGCGCGCCTACCTGCACGCGATGGACGCGCTCGGCGTCACTGCCGCCGATACCTGGATGATCGGCGACAATCTCGAATGGGAAGTCGAGGCGCCACAACGGCTTGGCATTTATTCGATCTGGATGGACGTTCATGGCGACGGCCTGCCGCCGGGCTCGACCGTGAAACCCGACCGCATCATCCGCTCGCTCGGCGAATTGCTGCCGAAGTGAGGCGACAGCGTCGCCGTGATCCTGTCATGACCGTGCGGTATCTTCCTGAATCTCACACGAAATTCACGAAGGAGATCATCATGGAATTGAAACCGGGCGACGTTGTCACACTGAAGTCGGGCGGTCATCTGCTGACGGTGGTTGAAGTGAACGAGGATTCCGTCGCGTGCATGTGGATGGGCGGCGAAGGCGATCTGTTCCGCGAAACCCTGCCGCTGGCCGTCCTCGAACGTGCCGGCGTCGAGGATGAAGACGAAGAAGTCGAGGATGAAGACGAAGAAGACTCGGACGACGAAGACGAAGATCAGGATGAGGACGAAGAAGACGAGGACGAGGAAGACGACGAGGACGAGCCTCGCAAGAAGAAGTAAGGCCTGAAGTCCCCAGCGATGCCGCCTGTCGGCGGCATCCGCGAAGGGTCAACGCAGCGCAGCCGAAATCATCACAATGCCGCCCGCGATCACCACGGCGTCGAGGATCGCGGTGTGGATATGCACCGGCATCCGTTCCACAAATGCCTTGGCGAGAAACGCGCCGGGCAGCGCGACCGCACCGATCAGCACGGCAAAGGCCAGCACCTGCGCGGTGACGGCGCCGGCAAGGCCGAACACCGAGATCTTGATGACGCTGGTGGCGAGCGAGATCACGGCATCCGTTGCGATCACCGCCGCGCCCTCCAGCCCTGCCGCCATCAGCAGCGACAGCAGGATCACGCCCGAGCCCGAGGTGCCGCCGACCACGACGCCGTAGCCGACGGAGCCCATCGCAAGACCGGCATCGCCGATCCTGATGTCGCGCCGTTTGGCAAACCGCCGCAGCGGCACGCTCAGGATCAGCATGGTGCCGATCACGAGCGCAGCGCCCGTGCCGGTCAATCGCGTATAGCCATACGCACCGAGCGCCGTTGTGACACAGGCACAGGCAACGACGATCAACGCGCGGCGGCGGTCGGCATAGCGGAGGAAAGCGATGAAGCGCGAGAAGTTGGTGAAGATCGAGGAGATCGCGATGATCGGCACGACAGGCTCTGCGCCGATCAGCGGCACCAGCACCAGCGGCATCAGCGCGCCGGTTCCGTAGCCGGCCAGTCCGCCGATCACGGAGGCAAACAGCGCGACAACGCCGACCAGCACGAGCTGCGCCAGCGAGATGTCGGCAAAACCGGAGAGGATGTTCACAGCCGGTGATCGCGGGCAAACCGCGCCACGGTCTGATCGGCAACTGCCGCAAGCACGGCCGCCTCGAGCGGAAAACCGGCGGCGATCCAGGCGTCTTCGGCGATGGTCAGGACGTGGCCGAGCGCAGGTCCCTCGGCGATGCCGCGCGCGATGAAGTCGGCGGCCTTCAGCGGAAATTTTGGCGCGCTCCAGTGCTGCGGCAGATCGGCCGACTGCCGCCAGGTGGCGTCATCGCCAGCCCCTGCCCGCGCCCAGGCCAGCAGCAGGCGATCGCGATAGGCGTCCGGCCCGAGGCGGTAGAGCCTGCGTTTGGCGGTCGCCTCGTCCATGCCGGCGAGACGCCACCAGCGATGCCCCATGGAATCCAGCGCCTTCGCTTCCGCATTGGACAGCCGCAGCCGCGTCGCGACGCGCCGCGCGTCCTCGGTGACGGCGACGGTCAGCGCGGCGAGCCGGCGCATGGCATCCGCGGGCAGTGCAAGCATCCGCTCGACCTCGATCATCGCAGCGAGCGGACCGGTATAGGCGACGCCGCCGATAATCTGCTGCAGCAGTCCGCTGTCGGCCATCGCCGATATGGCGCCGGCAGCACCCGATGCGACCATCAGCTTGACCATCTCCATGCGCATGCGTTCGGCCGACAGGCTGGCAAGGCCCGCACGGCCGCCGATGCAGGCGAGATAGCCGGCACGATCCGGCTCGCCCGCGCCGTAGGCGGCATGGATGCGGAAGAAGCGCAGGATGCGCAAGTAATCTTCCGCGATGCGCTCGTTGGCATTGCCGATGAAGCGCACGCGACGCTCGGCGATATCGGCAAGACCGCCGACATAGTCGTGCACGACACCTGACGCATCGATCGAAAGCCCATTGATGGTGAAGTCGCGCCGTTCGGCATCGCGCATCCAGTCGCGGCCGAACGCAACCCTGGCCTTGCGGCCGAAAGTCTCGGTGTCCTCACGGAGCGTCGTGACCTCGAAGGGATGCTTGTCGAGCACCAGCGTCACCGTGCCGTGCTCGATCCCGGTCGGCACGCTCTTGATGCCGGCGGCAGCGGCGCGGCGGATCACCTCTTCCGGCAGCGCCGTGGTCGCGATGTCGATGTCGGCGACGGCAAGGCCGAGCAACGCATTGCGCACGGCGCCTCCGATCACGCGCGCCTCCTCGCCGTTGCCATTGAGGACCGCCAACACGCGGCCCGCGGGGCCGGACTTCAGCCACGGCGCGTCGGATAATACGCGCGCCTCGGTCATTTCACCGTCCCCGGCCGTTCGACGCCGGGCACGAGCCTGCCATGGTCCAGATGAGCGGGCTCGTAGGTCGAGTCCGGCGGCGCGCCGGAGAACTCGGCCAGGAAGAAGAAGCTGACGATGACCAGCAGCAGCGAGCCCAGCACCAGCTTGGAGACCAGCGGCAACGGCCAGGAGGATTGGTCGAAGACGCCGGAGCGCGTTGCAATCAGGAACACCGCATAGACCGCAAACGGGATCAGGAAGATTCCGATTTCGGTCAGGACCGGACGGATCATGCGAGATAAATCCGCTCGTAGAGGACGCGAAGGATTCCGGCGGTAGCGCCCCAGATGTAGCGCTCGGCGAACGGCATTGCGTAGTAGGAACGCTCGATGCCGCGGAATTCCTTCATGTGGATCTGGTGATTTTCCGGATTCATCAGGAAGGCGAGCGGCACCTCGAAGGCGTCGACCACCTCGTTTTCGTTGATGGTCAGCTTGAAGCCGGGCTTCACCTTGGCAACCGTCGGCAGGATGCGGAAGCCGAAGGCGGTGCCGTACAGGTCGAGGTAACCGATCGGCTCGACGAACTCGCGCCTCAGCCCCACCTCCTCGTCCGCCTCGCGCAGCGCGGCGTCCATCGGCGAGGCGTCGGTAGCGTCGATCTTGCCGCCGGGAAACGCGATCTGTCCGGCGTGGCTGCTCAGGTGCTCGGTGCGCTGGGTGAGCAGCACCGTGGGCTCGGGACGATCGACCACCGGGATCAGCACCGCGGCCGGCCGCACCGGCTGCTCTCTTGCGACGATCTCCAGCATGCGGTCGTTGCCGGAATCGCCGGTGCGTGGAACGATGTTGGGATCGATCAGTCCCGGCGGCACGTCGAAGCCGAGCCGCGCGCGTGAGCGGTTGAAGAATTCGTCCGCGTTGATGGTCGCGGGCCTCGGCTGAAACACCTGCTCGTTCAACGCGCGTTCCTCACCTGCTCCGCATCGGCCATCGCAAAGAACTCGCCGCCGGATTCGACCCCGAACATATCCTCGCCATCGATCATCCGCTCTTCGCCCATGTCAACCAGATCGTAATAGACCGCGCGGGTGACCTTGGCCCACAGATCGGCGCGAACATGAAGATAGGGCGTGAGCCCACCATCGGCCGCCTTCTCGAATCGCAAGCCATGGCCGGGCTCGCACGTCACCCAGTCGTCGACATTGGTGCGGAAGCGCAGCAGCCTGCCGCGCGCATCGTTCTCTATCCGCATTTCTACGGCCATGAAGGGCGCGTCATCGACCCGGATGCCGACTTTCTCCACCGGCGTGACCAAAAAGTGCTTGCCGTTCTCGCGCTTAAGGATGGTCGAGAACAGCCGCACCAGCGCCGGCCGGCCGATTGGCGTTCCCATATAGAACCACGTACCATCGCTGGCGATTCGCATGTCGAGATCGCCGCAAAACGGCGGGTTCCACAGATGCACCGGCGGCAGTCCCCGCCCGGCAGGCGTAGCGTTGGTTGCTTCGCGCGCGGCGATGGTCAGCCCTTCGAGATTGCTCCGGGTTTTCCCTTGGTCGGTTTGCCCTTGGTTCGCCATGGTTTACCCCAAAGGTTCATGCGGTTTTGCCGGGTCGATTGGCACGATTGGTGCAAGTCCGAGTTGGTCCGGCGAGACGAAGATTCTCGCCACAACGTGATGCCGTTCATACCCCCAATATCGATAATGTGGGGATAGTTTAATTCAACAAATACATGGCCTTCGCATATGTTTAGCATGAGGTCCATGACATGACGAATGAACGGATGGCGCACCATTCGATAGATTAGGCTTAAAGGAGCTGACTGGAATGGCAGGTTCAGAGAGCGTCGAGAAACTCGAGGACGGCATCGTTCGTTCCGCCGAGCAGGTTTCCGGGCAGATCCGCGCGGCGAAAGAAGCGATTTCCACCGTCATTTTCGGCCAGGACCGCGTCATTGAAAACACGCTGGTGACGATCCTCTCCGGCGGCCATGCGCTACTGATCGGCGTGCCCGGTCTTGCCAAGACCAAGCTGGTGGAGACGCTCGGCGTCACGCTCGGGCTCGACGCCAAGCGCATCCAGTTCACGCCGGACCTGATGCCCTCGGACATTCTCGGCGCCGAAGTGCTGGACGAGAGCAGCGCGGGAAAACGTTCCTTTCGCTTCATCGCCGGACCTGTTTTCGCGCAGCTCCTGATGGCGGACGAAATCAACCGCGCCAGCCCGCGCACCCAGTCGGCGCTGCTGCAAGCCATGCAGGAACAGCACATCACGGTTGCAGGCGCGCGGCATGACCTGCCGAAGCCGTTCCATGTGCTCGCCACGCAAAACCCGCTGGAGCAGGAAGGCACCTATCCCCTGCCCGAAGCACAGCTCGACCGCTTCCTGATGGAAATCGACGTCGACTATCCCGATCGCGACGCCGAGCGGCGCATCCTGTTCGAAACCACGGGCGCGGACGAGACCCACGCCAAGGCCTCGATGAACGCCGAAACGCTGCTGGCCGCGCAACGGCTGGTGCGCCGCCTGCCGGTCGGCGACAGCGTGGTCGAGGCGATCCTGTCGCTGGTGCGCGCGGCGCGTCCGAGCGGCGACGGCGAGAAGCTGATTGCCTGGGGCCCCGGCCCCCGCGCCAGCCAGTCGCTGATGCTCGCGGTGCGCGCGCGGGCGCTGCTCGACGGACGCCTTGCGCCCTCCGTCGATGACGTGCTCGATCTTGCAGAACCCGTGCTGAAGCACCGCATGGCACTGACCTTCACGGCGCGCGCCGAGGGACGCACCATCCCCGACGTGATCAGGCAATTGAAGACGCGGATCGGTTGATGGCCGCACCCAACAAGAACGAGGCTCCGGAGATCACAGCAATCCGACGTGCCGATGGCGAAAGCCGTACGCTCGCCGCTTCGCTGCCACGCCTCGTTCTTGAAGCCCGCCGCATCGCCGCCAACGTCATCCACGGATTGCACGGCCGCCGCCGCGCCGGCACGGGCGAAAACTTCTGGCAGTATCGCCGCTTCGTGTCCGGCGAGCCCGCGGCCAGGGTCGACTGGCGACGCTCGGCGCGCGACGATCATCTCTATGTCCGCGAGCAGGAATGGGAAGCCTCCCACACCGTGTGGATCTGGCCCGACCGCTCGCCCTCGATGGCCTTTGCCTCGCGCGATGCGAAAGAGAGCAAGCTGGAGCGCGGCCTGATCGTCGCCTTTGCGCTGGCCGAACTGCTTGTCGCCGGCGGCGAACGCGTTGGCGTGCCCGGCCTGATGAACCCGACCGCCAGCACCAACGTCATCGACAAGATGGCGCAGGCGATGCTGCATGACGACACGACCCGCGAGAGCCTGCCGCCGTCCTTTGTGCCGTCGTCGCTGGCCGAGATCGTGGTGCTGTCCGACTTCTGGTCGCCGATGCCTGCTATCAGGAACATGCTGGCCGGCCTGTCGTCATCAGGCGCGCATGGCACGCTGATCCAGGTGGTGGACCCGGCGGAAGAAACCTTTCCCTTTTCCGGCCGCGTCGAGTTCGTCGAGCCCGAGGGCGGCGAGATGATCACCGCCGGCCGCGCCGAAAGCTGGATGAACGACTATGTCGCGCGCGTGGCGCTGCATCGCGACGAAATCCGCGCCGAGACCAACAAGCTCGACTGGCTGTTCTCCACCCACACCACCAGCCGCTCGGCGGCGGAACTGCTGTTGTTCCTGCACGGCGGCATGATGGTGAACAAGGGCGGCATGCGCTCGACCGTGAAAGCGGGGCGAAGCGCATGATGGGATTGCCCCTCACCTTTGCCGAACCGTTCCTGCTGCTGGGGCTACTCAGCCTGCCGGTGCTGTGGTGGCTGCTGCGCGTGATGCCGCCGCGGCCGCGCCGCATCGAATTCCCGCCGACCAAACTGCTGTTCGACATCGCCCCGAAGGAAGAGACGCCCTCGCGCACGCCGTGGTGGCTGACGCTGATCCGCCTTGCCGCCGCGGCGCTCTTGATCATCGCGGCCGCCGGCCCGATCTGGAATCCCGCAACCGGCCTTGGCGCCAGCAATTCGCCGGTCGTGATCCTGCTCGACGACGGCTGGAGCTCGGCAGCGAGCTGGGACACCCGCGTCAAGGCGGCGGACGAATTGATCGCAAAGGCCGACAACGACCGCCGCGGCGTGGCGCTGGTGGCGCTGTCGGAGCCCGCACGCGACATCACGCTGATGCCCGCAGGCACCGCGCGCGTCGCGCTGCGCCAGATTTCCCCAAAGCCCTGGTCGGTGGAGCGCATCGAGACGCTGCCCGCGATCGAACGTTTCCTGAAAACCACTGGCG
>JAKFVP010000447.1 GCA_021732175.1 Bradyrhizobium sp. | reverse complement strand
ATGCCCTTGAGGTCGTCGGCCGGGAAATTCTTGCGGCCGATGATCAGCAGCGGCTCGGCGCCGATCAGGATCACCGGCTCGAGATCGGCGAACAGATCGAACTGCAGGTTATAGAGGCCGCCGGTGAGCATGTGGGTGGTCGAGGTGCCGATGCTGAGCGCATAGCCGTCGGCCACCGAACGCACCGCGCGGGCGACGCCGATCGAGCCGGCCGCGCCCGCGACATTCTCGATCACGATCGGCTGACCCAGAATCGGGCGCATCTGCTCGGCCAGGAAGCGGGCCAGCGTGTCGGTGGCCCCGCCGGCCGGGAACGGCACGATCATGTTGATCGGGCGCGTCGGCCAGGCCTGCGCCGCAGCCGGATTGCTGCAGGGGAGCCCCAGGAACAGGCTCAAGAGGACCGCCGCGAAGGCCTTCAGCCACATGCGCATGTTCCGTCCCCATCCAATTTTTGCCGCAAAGGCGCCGATCCGGCCTGCTCGCCTGCTGGATAAGCCCCTCAATGCTCTTCACAATCCCGTCACGCTGCATGTAGTATGTCAACACATGCTGCTTCGCAGCGTAAATGGAGGCCGGGAGCGTTACTTGAACGCACATGTCTCGCAAGGCGGTTGGCCGGTGTTGGTGCTGAATGCGGACTTCCGGCCGCTGAGTTACTACCCGCTGTCGCTCTGGTCGTGGCAAGACGCGATCAAGGCGGTGTTCCTCGACCGCGTCAATATCGTGGAACACTACGACCGCGCGGTAAGAAGTCCCACCTTCGAGATCAGGCTCCCCAGCGTCGTTTCACTGAAATCCTTCGTCAAGCCGACCACCCACCCCGCCTTCACCCGCTTCAACGTCTTCCTCCGCGACCGCTTCTCCTGCCAATACTGCGCCTCGCCGGAAGACCTGACCTTCGATCACATCATTCCCCGAAGCAAAGGCGGCCAGACCACCTGGGAAAACGTCGTCGCGGCCTGCTCGCCCTGTAACCTGCGCAAGGGCAATCTGACGCCGCAGCAGGCGCGGATGTTCCCGCGGCAGCATCCCTACGCGCCCACCGTGCACCAGCTGCACCGCAATGGCCGGCTGTTTCCGCCGAACTATCTGCACGATAGCTGGCTCGATTATTTGTACTGGGATACGGAGCTCGATCCGTAAGTCCCGTACTGTCGACGGCGCGCTCGACGCATCAGCCGCACGGCCTTGACCCGGACGTCACTCATTGCTGAAGTGACCGCGATTGGCGCCCGCCGCCACAGCGAAATCACAAGCGCGTCAGCAAGACGCCGTCACGGAAACATCCCATGCTCATTCCCCTCGCCGACGTGCCGCGCTGGTATGCCGAGCGAAAGCCGAAGGACACGATCGCGGTCAGCCATGGCGCGGATGAACTGACCTGGGAGCAGCTGGAGCGCAACGCCAATCGCCGCGCGCGGGCGTTTGCCGCCAAGGGCGTCAAGCCCGGCGATTTCGTTGCGATTGGCCTTCCCAACAGCAATGCGTTCTACGAGACCACCTTCGCGGTGTGGAAATGCGGCGCGACGCCGACATCGCTGTCGTGGCGGCTGCCACGTGGCGAAGCCGCCGCCGTGCTGGAGATATTGCAGCCGGCGCTGGTGGTCGGCGGCGAAGCCGAATGGAATGCGGCGAATCGGCTGCCGGGCGACTTCGTGCCCGATGGTTTTTCCGACGCGCCGATTTCAGGCCCGGTGGCACGGTACTGGAAGGCGATGACCAGTGGCGGCTCGACCGGCCGGCCGAAGGTGATCCTCGACCACGGCCCTGCGGTCACCGACACCGCCGCCGACCAACTGCTCGGCATCACGCCCGGCGTGTCGCTGCTCAACCCCGGTCCGCTCTATCACAATGCCCCGTTCATCCTCTCGCATGCCGGCCTGTTCGCCGGCGGGCGCGTCACCGGCATGGCAAAATTCGATGCCGAGGAGACGCTGCGGCTGATCGAGAAGCACCGCGTGCAATGGGTGAACTTCGTGCCGACCATGATGCATCGCATCTGGGCGCTGCCTGAGAGCGTGCGTAAGGCTTACGATGTCTCCAGCCTCAACATCGTCTTTCACATGGCGGCGCCGATGCCGCCATGGCTGAAGGAAAAATGGATCGAGTGGCTCGGTCCCGAGCGCATCTGGGAGCTCTATGGCGGCACCGAGCGGCAGGGCGCCTGCGTCATCAATGGCGTCGAATGGATGGCGCACAAGGGTTCGGTCGGCAAGATCGGCGATACGTCCAGGCTGCGCATCATCGGCGAGGACGGCAAGGACGTGCCGACCGGCGAGACCGGCGAAATCTATTTCCTGCCCAATGACGGCGCCGGCTCCACCTATCACTATCTCGGCGCCGAACCGAAGCGGCGGTCCGACGGCTGGGAATCGCTCGGCGACATCGGAAGGCTCGATGCGGAGGGCTATCTCTATCTCGGCGACCGCCTCGCCGACATGATCCTGCGCGGCGGCGCCAACATCTATCCGGCCGAGGTCGAGGCCGCCGTCAGCGAGCATCCTGATGTGCGCTCCTGCGTCGTGGTCGGCCTGCCCGATGCCGAACTCGGCCAGCGCATCCACGCCATCGTCGAACTCAACGAGGGCACAGCAGTGCAGGCCGTCGCCGACGGCATGGGCGCGTTTCTCGCCGACCGGCTCAGCCGCTACAAGCATCCCGAGAGTTTTGAGGCGGTCGGGGCGAGCCCGCGCGATGATTCCGGCAAGGTTCGCCGCACCCTGCTGCGCGACGAGCGTGCGGGCTGGCTGAAGGAAGGCCGCGCCTTCCGCGTCATGCCGGCGCGGCCGCAGGCGAAGGCGGGTTGAGATCTGCGATTCGAGCGCCAATCCGGGATGTGGAATCACTCTTGCAAGGATGTGGTTGAACTCGTCGCCGATCTCGCTCGGGGGCGGTTTCGCTGATATATTGACGGCGAAGTTGCCTGCGACATCTTGATTGTTCCAGTCGCGCCGGCCAAGCGCGCGAACCAAAAAGTGGGAGTGCCAGAATGGCCGCAGTGTCCGAATGGAAGGTGCCACCGGCGTTCCAGCCTCACGCCGGCGACTATGGCTTCGACCTCGACAAGGCCTTGTCGTCGATCGTCGGCCTGCATTCGATCATCCCGCCCGATGCGTTCAGCGCCGAGACGCTCGGCACCGAGCGCGCCGGCAATGGCGTGCTGATCGACGACGGACTGGTGCTGACCATCGGCTATCTGATCACGGAGGCGGAGTCCGTCTGGCTGCATCTCGGCGACGGCCGCGTGGTGGAAGGCCATGCACTGGGCTTCGATTTCGAAACCGGCTTCGGCCTCGTACAGGCGCTCGGCCGCCCCGGCATCGCACCGCTGCCGCTCGGCTCTTCGGCCGCAACCAAGGTCGGCGACCGCGTGATCCTCGGCGGCTCCGGCGGGCGCACCCGCTCGGTCGCGAGCCAGATCGTGGCAAAGCAGGAATTCGCCGGCTACTGGGAATACCTGCTGGACGAGGCGATCTTCACCTATCCGGCGCATCCGAACTGGGGCGGCACCGGATTGATCTCGGCCAAGGGCGAACTGATCGGCATCGGCTCGCTGCAGATGGAGCGCGTGCGCGACAACAAGGCCGAGCACGTCAACATGGTCGTGCCGATCGACCTCGTGAAGCCCGTTCTCGACGATTTGCGCAAGTTCGGCCGCGTCAACAAGCCGGCGCGCCCGTGGCTCGGCATGTACACGACCGAGATCGACGACCGCGTGGTGATCGTCGGCGTCGCCAGCCGCGGACCGGCCTCGCGCGCCGAGCTGAAGGCCGGCGACGTCATCCTCGGCGTCGACGGCGACAAGATCACCGGCCAGAACCAGTTTTACCGCAAGCTGTGGTCGCTGGGACCGGCCGGCGTCGATGTGCCGCTCACGGTGCACCACGAGGGCGTCACCTTCGACGTGACGCTGAGCTCGACCGATCGCGCCAAGCTGTTGAAGGCGCCGCGGCTACACTGAGCATTGCAGAAATCGGGGCAAGCCATGAGCGAGGCCGTGGTGGACGACATCGTGGCCGTGCTGCCGCCGCTGTTGCAATCGCTGGAAGCGCTCGGCTTCGTCGCCCGTCACCTGCACCCGCCGGCTTTCGGACAGGTGATGCAGGCCGCAGGTGAGCCCGATGACGCACTGAAGGCGGTGCGCGGACGGCTCGCGGAATGGCCGGAGGAATTTTCCAACATCCGCACGCCGCTCGAGGCTGCCAGCGATGCGGCGCTTGCCGCTTTCGCCGGCCTGCGCGAAGTGGAGCGCGGCCAAGGCGATCTCGTCGCGGTGTTCCGCACGCTGCGCCATTTGCCGCGGGCGCTGGAGGCGCTCTATCCGCTAAGGGAAAAATTGCCGCCGGTCAGTTCGTTCTTCACCGAGCCCACGCTGCGCGAAGACGAAACGCTTGCCGAACGGTTGATGCAGCCGGCCAACGAGAACACCGGCATCATGCATGTCGACAACGAGCCCGGCAGCCGCGGCGGTTACTCGATGTATGTGCCGGAGTATTACACGGCCGACCGGCGCTGGCCGCTGGTGATGGCGCTGCATGGCGGCAGCGGCAACGGCCGCGGCTTTCTCTGGAGCTGGCTGCGCGATGCCCGTAGCTATGGTGCCATCCTGATCGCGCCGACCGCGACCGGCCCGCTGCCGGAAAAGACCACCTGGGCGCTGATGGGCGACGACAGCGACTCGCCGAATCTATGGCGCATTCTCGAAGCGGTGCGAACGCGCTGGAACGTCGATCCCGCGCGCATGCTGATGACAGGGATGAGCGACGGCGGCACGTTCTGCTACGTCAGCGGCCTCGATGCCGCCTCGCCCTTCACGCATCTTGCGCCGGTCTCCGCCACGTTCCATCCGCTGATGGCGGAAATGGCTGACGCGCAGCGACTGCAGGGACTGCCTGTTCATATCGTGCACGGCAAGCTCGACTGGATGTTTCCGGTGCAGGTCGCCCGCCAGACCCAGCAGGCATTGTCGGCCGCCGGCGCCAATGTCACCTATCGCGAGATCGACGATCTCAGCCACACCTATCCGCGCGAAATGAATGCGGAACTGTTGCGCTGGATGAACGGCGGATCGTAGCGTTACCCGTTCTCTGCTGCCGGTTTCAGTCCCCGCAGCAAGCGCACCTCAGGCAAGGTGCCGACGCGATCCCGTGCGTCGCAGAGTGTCTCTCGTTCGGCTGTGCCGAGATTCTTCAAATCGCCATCACCGAAAAACCCGATGGCACGAAGGACTTGGGCGGGTTCTCCGCGAAACATCTGCTTGAAAGCGGAAAGACCAACTGGAAGCGATGTGCCCGCAGAGATCATCGCGGCAATGTCCCGATAGTCCTTCGCCTCGGCTCGATCCTGTGTGGCCTTCAACTTGGTCGCCATCAGGTCATCGAGCGACGCAACGAGCAACGTGCCATCAGTCGTTCGGAGCGGGTCATTGACCCGGTTCAACCCCATCCCGCCAAAGAACGAGACCTTCACGGTACCTGAAGGCATTGCCGCGGACAAAACAAGCGTATCGGGCATCTCCTGCAGGATGGCAGCGTCGCGGGCAAAAGGAAAGGCGGATCGTATCTCTTCCTTGTCGAGTGACTCGGCTCGAAAGAAGTCGAAATCCACCGACGTTCGGTGCCCGAGATGAAGAGCGACGGCGGTCCCTCTGTACAGTACAAAACCCAGTTCGGACGCTGGCGCGAGGCTTGGCCAGATTTGCTGTTGTGCTTCTGTCAAAATGCCGAGCTTTGGCTCAAGGCGTTGCGGCATGTAGCTTCCGTCGCGGAGGCTCGCGAGCAATTACCTCTCCGGTCGCGTAAGACAGTCGCCCGCGCCAAAATTCCCAAGAGCGATTATTCAACCAACCCGGTTCGGCACGTCGCATGATCTCGACCAGGCGTGGCGCACCCACCGTCTGCTCAAGCAAGAGAATGTCGTCGTAGGTCGCGAAATTCATTGTCTGCGCGATAACGCGATCTTCGGAAAAGGGCTCACCGCCGATTGGCTCCCACCAAAGGTATTTGCGGGCAAATTCCGCAAGAATCGCTGCTGAAGCGTCGCTATCGGCCATACCTCATTATAGCCTGTTCGATCCATTCCTTCCATGGGAACTGTTTGGCACTTGACCCGTTAACTACGCCGACAGGAGGAGTGTCATGCAGACCTTTATCGGAATGATCCTCGGCGCGCTGCTGCTGGTTTGCGGCGTCTACGTCTATGATTCCGCGCAGACGTCGAGTGTCGCCAACGGGCAGACTGCGGCCGCCAATCGCACCATCGTCAACTGGGACGTAGCCGCGGCTGACTGGAAAACGCTGAAGACGCGCGCCCATGAGGAGTGGGTGAAGATCGCGTCGAAGTAAGCGCGTCACCGAAAACGAGAATGCGCTTCCGCCGGCCGGCGGGAGCGCCTTTCCTTTTGACTTGTCGTATTTGCTTGCTGTCAGCGGCCCATCTTCGCCTTGCGCGCGTCGGCGATGACCTGTTCGAACTCGTTCATGCTCAAGACACCGGGCACGCGATATTTGCCGACGATGAAGGCCGGCGTGCCGCGGAATTCGAAGGCCAGCGCCTGGTCGTTGTTGCGCGCGAGGAGCGCATCGATCGCCTTGCCGTTGGCCTCGAGATCCCTGTTGAGGCGATCCATGTCGACCTTCGCACCGGCCAGCAGTTCGCGCACACGCGGCTCGGTCAGCCGCGAGGAGACGCCGATCAGTGCTTCGTGTGCGGGCAAGAACCTGTCCTGGTACTTGGCGGCCAGCACCAGCCGCGCCGAAAGTTTTGAGACCTCGCCAAGAATCGGCCAGTCCTTCAGCACCAGGCGAACCTTGCCGTCGTCTTCCACCACCTGGCGCAGCTCGGGCGCGACCTTGCGGCAGTAGGGGCAGTTGTAGTCGAACCACTCGACAATGGAGATGTCGCCATTGGGATTGCCGATCACGGGCACTTCGGGATCGCGCAGCACCAGTGCCTCGGTCAGCACCTTGTCATGGTCGTCGTGTGCGAACCCCTGACGCGGTGCGAGGCCGAACGCTGTCACCCCTGCCCCCAGGAGGCCGAGTGCCCGGCGGCGGGTCAGCGCCGGGTTCGTCCCGGCCTTGTTGTTCAAAACGGTCATATCCGGTCTCACTGTCAGGGCGATCCTGACCTGTTCTACGCCCAGGATAGGGACAAGTTACGCACCAGCATATAGATCGCCACGGCAATAATGACGACCGCGAACACGATGTTGAGCGCGCCGCGCCGTTCCGACAGCGATTTTGCCGAACGGGTGCCGATCAGCCCGCCGGCGATGCCGCCCGCCACAAACAGTCCCGCGAGCCCCCAGGATACCAGTCCCGACCATGCATAGCTCGCCGCCGTGGTCATGCCGAACGCCGTCACCGCCACCAGCGAGGAACTCACGGCATTCATGATCGGCATGCCCGTCGCCAGCATCAGCGCCGGCACGATCAGGAAGCCGCCGCCGATGCCGAAGAATCCCGACACCGAGCCGGTGACGAGGCCGAGGCCGACGATGGCCGGCAGGTTGGATCTGTTCATCTTCACATCGGCTACGCCGGGCCGCGCACGGTTCTTCAACATCAGCGCGGCGATGACGAGCATGACAAGCGCGAACAGCGCCAGCAGCTTGTGGCCGTCGATCATCTTGCCGAGCAGCGAGCCGAAGAAGGCGCCGACGATGCCGGCGGCCGCGAATGGCAGCGCGCAGGACCAGATCACCGTGCCGCCGCGCGCGTGGTTGGAGAGGTTGATCGCGGCATTGGCCGCCACCGCAATCGCGCTGGTGCCGATCGCAAC
>JAKFVP010000413.1 GCA_021732175.1 Bradyrhizobium sp. | reverse complement strand
GCCGACCACGCCCATGCGTTCGCCGAGCGACACCGACAGGGCGGGATAGGCGCCGCCGCGGCCGATCAGGAGCGCGGTCGCATCGCGGGCGGGATCGATGTCCGAGATTGCTGCCCGCCGCGGCGGATCGAGCCGCCGCATCACTGTTGCATGCATGGAGCGCACCCTGAGCGCCGAACTGATGCGCGCCAGCAGGCGCTCGGGGCGGTTGTCGCTGGGAATGAAGGGAACGGCCGACTCGGGCCAGTACGTTCCGGGCTCAACCGCAATCAGTGGCAAATAGGGCTCACGCGCGCCGACCTGCTTTGCCAATGCATCGAAGGTCGCCTTGTCGACGCCGGAGGCCGACGCCAAAACTGCGCCCGGCTTCATCTGCTCGACCGCCCGCGCGGCATCCGCCCAATCGGCATCGACGACGGGAAAGAGCTTCGTTTCATCCAGCGCCGATGCGAACGACGGCCTGCCGCCACTGGAGACAATCAGGATCGGACCTTGCTGGGACATCGGAATCGCACGCCTGTGAACAGAGGTGGCGATCCTAGGTTTGCAGGCTTAATGCGAGGTCAACGGCCTCCCGCGGAGACCGGTCAGGCGGCGCCGGAGCGGTCGCGAAATGCTTCCACCATCAATGGGTTAAGGCCGAGCTCTGAAAGCGCTTCGCGAGCGCGGGAATTGTCCGGGGCGCGGCCGGCGAGACGATGTCCGCTCATGCGATCGGGCAGAGCCGTGAGCAGCGCGCCCTGGCCGAGCCGCTTGGCCCATTCCTGGAGGTCCTGGGCAAGGAAGCGATAGCCGCCGACCGCCATTATGCCGGATGGCGGCGCCGTGATGTTGATCCCGCCCGTGGCGGGGTCGAGCCGTGCGGCGTAGTCGGTGTCGACATAGTCGCGCGGCGGTGCCGGGATCAGCGAGTCGCTCGGCGGCGGTGGCGGCGCGTAGGCCGCGATCGATACCATCGGCCCGCGCAGGCCCAGCGTTCCCCGCGGCGTCAGCAGGATTTCGCCTGAGATCGAGGAGCCCGGCAGTTCGCGCGGGGCGCCATGCGGGCCGGGCTTTATGATAGCAGGTGAACCGTCGCGGCCGCGGCGGGCGCCGAACATGCCGGCTTCGCCGAACAGATAGACGTCGGTCATGCTGGCGGTCTGCGGGCTCCATGTCGCGCTGGATGCGACCTGCTCCGGCGAGCGCCACAGCCCGATGACGTTGCGCAGAGCAGGCATCCGCGCGGAGAGGTCCATTTCATCCATTCGCAACGCGAGCTGGGCCGGGGCCACCAGTGTGTCGCAGGAGGCGTCTATGATCTGCTCCTCCAGCACATCGCTGTCGAAGGGATGATGCAGCACCAGCGTGCCGCCGGTCAGCAGCCACATCGCCAGCGACGAGGCGATCCCGGCGAAAGAGCAGGGCGTGAAGGCGGACAGGATCGTTGCGCCCTGCGGCACGTCGCTTTCCAGCGACAGCGATAAGCCACCGGCGATCACGCTGACATGGGTGCGGGGGACGGCGCGGAACCCATCCGAGATCATATCGAAGGTCACCAGCGCCGCCTTGCGGCCGTCCTGGATCACCGGGCGATTGGTCTTCGATTCCGCCATGATCGCCATATCCAGCGAAGCCATGCCCTCCGGCAGGTCGTCGCCAAATCCGCAGACGTGGCGGATCGAGAAGCATTCCGCTGCGGCGTTCATGGCGATGTCGGCATGCGAGATGCCGTCGATGCGGCTCGAAGTGACGACGGCGCGCGCGCCGGTGCGATTGAGCGCGACCGTCAGCTCGGCCTGCCGCCAGAGCAGCGGCAGCGCCGCCACCACGAGACCTGCGCGGTGGGCCGCCAGAGCCGTCAGCGCAAACTCGATCGTGTTCGGCAATTGCAGGGCAATCACCGAATTGGCGGGCAAACCGGACTCGATGAAGTGCGCCGCCAGTGCCGTGATGGCGCGATCGGCCTGTGCGTAAGTGAGCCGCTTCGGCGGCTGGCCGGTGATGCGCGCCTTGTTGAGGGGATCGACCAGTGCCACGGCATTCGGTTGCCGCGCCAGGATGCGCTGGAACAGGACATCGAGCGTTGGCGAGGCATTGGGATGGGTCACGGACTTCGACTGCATCGCTTGTTTTGGTTCACTTCTGCTGGTCGGCCTTCGGGGGGTCCTTGGCCCCCGCCTGATCTGTCCTGTGCCACCAGGTTTCCGGCAGATAGCCGGTCAGCGAGGTGACCGATGGCCGTTCTATACGATTCCAACGGGCAATCCATTGCTCCGGCACGCTAAAGACGGGGATAGCGTAGAAGCCGGACATCAGGACGCGGTCCAGCGCCCTGACGGCCGAGACGAAGGCTGGCCGCTCCCGGGCCTCCAGGATCGCTGCGATCATGGCGTCGATGGCTGGCTCCTTGGCGCCCATGTAATTGCGCGTGCCGGGAATGTCGGCGGCCTCCGTGCCCCAGTAGAACGATTGCTCATTGCCGGGCGAGAGCGACTGGTCCCAGCGATTCTGCAGCATGTCGAACTCGTAGCCGAGCCGGCGCTGGTCGAACTGAACGGGATCAACGGCGCGGATCGTAGCTTCCACCCCGGCGCGCTTGAGGTCGCGCTGATAGGCGAGCGCGATGCGCTCCTGATCGCGCGTGGTCACCAGTATCTCAAAGGTGAGGGGAGCCTTGGTCGTGCGCTGGCGCAGCACCGCACCATCGAGGTCGTACCCGGCTTCCGACAGCAGCCCGAGCGCGGCACGCAGGCTCACCCGGTCGCGTCCCGATCCATCCGTGACGGGCAGGCGATAGCTGCCGTCGAGAATGTCAGATGCAACCGCGCCTGCGTAGGGCTTCAGCAACTCGCGCTCGCGGTCGTCGGGCGCCCGTTCGTAGGCGGATAGTTCCGAGCCCGCGAAGAAGCCCGCGCTTCGGCCGTACAGCCCGAAGAAGTAGTTCTTGTTGATCCATTCGAAGTCGAACAGCAACGTCAGGGCACGGCGCACGCGGATATCTGCAAACACCGGCCGCCGCGTGTTGAACACCAGAAATTCCGACGGCTGCGGCATGCCGTTCTTGATCGTCTCGCGGATCAATTCTCCGCTGCGGGCGGCCGGGAAATCGTAGCCGTCATGCCAGCGCAGCGGCTCGTGCTCGACCCGGAAATCGTAGAGGCCGCGCTTGAATGCCTCGAACTGGCCGTTGGCCTCACGAAAGAAGTCAAACCTGACTTCATCGAAATTCCACAGGCCGCGGTTGGCGGGCAGGTCGCGGCCCCAATATTCGGGGTTGCGGGTCAGCGTCACGCTCGCGCCGGGGCGCACCGCCGTGACGCGATAGGGACCGGAGCCGACCGGCCCGGTCATCGTGGTTTCCTCAAAGGTTGCGGGATCGACGGCATGGCGCGGCAGCACCGGCATCAGCCCGAGGATCAGCGGCAGCTCGCGGTCATTGGCGCCGGCAAGGTCAAAGCGAACCGTGAGCGGGTCGAGCGCTTCGGCCTTGGCCACCTTCGCGTAATACTGGCGGTGATTGGGGCGGCCCTTGTCGCGCAGCAGCGCCCAGGAGAACAGCACATCGTCTGCCGTGACCGGCTTGCCATCGGAGAAGCGGGCGCGGGGATCGAGACGGAAGGTGACGTACGTCCTGGCGTCGTCGGTTTCGACGCTCCTGGCCAGCAGGCCATAAAGCGTGAAGGCCTCGTCATTGCCGCGCGCCATCAGGCTCTCGATCACGTAGCCGCGCATCTGCTGCACGGCGAGCCCGCGCACGATCAGCGGATTGAGGCTGTCGAAGGTTCCTGACAGGCCCCAGATCACGCGGCCACCCTTGGGCGCGGCGGGGTTGGCGTAGGGCATGTGGGCGAAATCGGCAGGCAGCTTCGGCGCGCCATGCATGGCGATGGCGTAGCTTTCAGCAGCCCTCAGCGGCGTGAGGCCGACGGCACATGCCAGCAGGGCCAAAGCCGCTGTCCCGCAGGCGATACGCCGGAACAGGGGTGCTTTCGGCCGTGAATTTGATTCGTAAATTCTCACCGAGAGAGCTTTACCATAGGCTTCCGCGTATCGTCGTGACGTTGAACCAAGACGGTTGTCGGCATTGATCTTTTCGCCCGCCGCTGTATTGAAGGCGGGCAATTCACTGGGGCGCGCGGAACTGTCACGCAACCGCCTCAATTAACTAAGAGACAGCCGCCCAAAATGGCGCAGGGATTTGGTGCCCGCAGCGGTTCGGGCGCTTGGCTTCAGAAAGGGTTTTCCGCAATGAATTTCCGTATCTTGGCCGCGGCCCGGCCGCGTGGGCGAGCTTTCGCCCTGTTGGCGGCGACCACCTTGTCGGCTTCGCTGGCGGCTTCCGTCGTCCTGGCCCAGACCCCAGCGCCGGCACCCGGTGCCCCGGCAGCGGCTCCCAAGGGTCCTCCGGCGGCCCAGCAGGCTCCCCCGGCAGGCGGCCAGCCCGCCCAGGCCCAGGGCCAGCCCCAGGAACAGCAGATTCAGCTGATCTACGCCCCCTGGACCAAGTTCTGCCTCAAGGGCCAAGACGCCGGCGCCAAGCAGGTCTGCTTCACCGGCAAGGATGGCCGCATCGAATCTGGCCAGCCGGTCATTGCCGCCGTCATCATCGAGCCGGAAGGCGAGCCCAAGAAGATCCTGCGTGTGACGCTGCCGCTCGGCATGCAGCTCGTCCACGGCACCCGCATCATCGTCGACAGCAACCAGCCGCAGCAGGCGCCTTACGTGATCTGCTTCCAGAACGGCTGCATGTCGGACTACGAGGCGACCCCGGAAATCATTGGTGCCCTGAAGAAGGGCCAGAACCTCGTGGTGCAGGCGATCAACTCCAACGGAGCGCCGCTGACGCTGCCGCTGCCGCTGGCCGGCGAATTCGCCAAGGCCTATGACGGTCCGCCGACCGATCCGAAGGTGTTCGAAGAGAACCAGAAGAAGCTGCAGGAAGAGCTGCAGAAGCGCGCCGAAGACGCTCGCAAGAAGCTCGAGCAGAATCAGCCTGCAGGCGCCAATCCGGCGGCGAAGTAAGCAACGCCAACAGCGGAAACAAAGAAGGCGCCCAACCGGGCGCCTTTTTCTTTGACGAGTTTTCGCGGCGCGATGCCGGCTAGTTCAGCGATGGATTGCGCGGACGGTACGCGCCGGACTTGTCCTTCACAAATATCTCGGCGACCTGCGAATGGCGGATCGGCTCGCCGGAATCATCGGGCAGCAGGTTCTGCTCGGACACGTAGGCGACGTATTCGGTCTCCGAATTTTCCGCGAGCAGGTGATAGAAGGGCTGGTCCTTGTGCGGCCGCACCTCTTCCGGAATCGACAACCACCACTCCTCGGTGTTGTTGAATTCGGGATCGATGTCGAAAATCACGCCCCGGAAGGAAAACACCCGGTGACGGACAATCTGGCCGATCTGGAATTTGGCGGTACGCGCTTTAATCATGGCTTCGGAGATAGACCATGATTGTGGCCGATGCTAGGGGCATGTAGAGGAGTTAACCTTCCGCGACGTCGCAAGACCCGCCGCCATCAGACGGAAAATACTGAGGAAAATCCGTTTCTTCATGATTGATATACTCAACCTTGCGATCCCTTATTTCGGCCTGATCTTCGTTGGCTTTGTCTGCGGCAAGGTCAAAGCGTTGCCGGAGTCCGGGCTCGCCTGGATGAACTTCTTCCTGCTCTACGTTTCGCTGCCGGCGCTGCTGTTCGGCATCATGTCGCGCACGCCGTTCGCCGAACTCAACAATCCGCCGTTCCTGATTGCGACCACGCTCGGCACCATGCTGGCGTTCTCGCTCGCCCTTGTCGTCGCCAAGCTGATCGGAAAGCTCACACTGCGCGAGGCCACCATCGCGGGGCTCGCCGGCGCCTACGGCAATATCGGCTATATGGGCCCGGGACTGGCGCTGGCCGTGCTCGGCCACAAGGCGGCGGCGCCGACCGCGCTGATCTTCTGCTGCGACAGCATTTTCCTGTTCTCGATCGTGCCGTTGCTGATCGAGGTGACCGATCGCGAGCATCCTTCGCTCTTGCATGCGTTGGGCGTGACGGCGAAGCAGATCGTGCTGAACCCACTGATCATGTCGGCCTGTCTCGGCGCGCTGTGCGCCGCGCTGCATCTGGAATTTCCGGTCGCGTTGAACAACACGTTGCAGTTCCTGCAGAACGCCGCGGCGCCGACGGCGCTGTTCGCACTCGGCGTCACCGTGGCGCTGCGCTCGTTCGAGCGCGTGCCGTGGGAAGTGCCCGGCGTGATCGCCGTCAAACTTCTGATCCATCCGTTGATCGTGTTCGCCTTGATGCTGGCCTTTGGCCCGTTCGCACAACCCTGGGCCGCGACCGCGCTGCTGATGGCGGCCTTGCCGCCGGCGCTCAACGTCTTCGTGATGGCCCGGCAAAACGACACCTGGATCGAGCCGGCGTCGGTCGCCGTGCTCATCGGCACGTTCGCTTCGGTCGTCACGCTGACCAGCGTGATGTGGTTGATACAGACAGGGCGGGTAGCGTTTCCCTAAACGCGCCAGGTCGGCGCCAGCCCCTCGCGCATGGCTAGCCGGCGCAGCGGTCCGAGCGCGCCGATCAGATGCAGGCCGGCGGCGCGCGCCGTCTGTACCGGCAGCAGGTCGGACAGCAGGGAACGGTTGGCGACGTCGATCGCAAAGGTACGGCTGGCAATGTCGCTGCGGCGTGCGGATGCGTAGCGCTGCAGCACCTGGGGCGAGCCCGGATCCTCGCCAAGGCCAAGCGCCTCCTGAACGATATTGGCGAGGTCGGCCGCATCGCGCAGGCCCATATTGAGGCCTTGCGCGCCGATCGGTGGCACGACATGGGCGGATTCGCCGACCAGCGCGATACGGCTTTTGGCGATCTGCGCCGGCCGCTCGATCGCGAGCGGGAATTTATGACGCCCTGGCTCGACATTGGTGCGGCCGAGGATGGAGTGCGACTGCGCCTCGATGGCTTCCGACAGCGCCTGGTCATCAAGCGCCATCAGGCGCTCGGCTTCCGCAGGTGACGTAACCCACACCACGCTGCAGCGATCGCCGGGCAGGGGCACCAGCACGCAGGGCCCCCGCGGCGTATGGAATTCAGTGGAGATATTCCTGTGCGGCCTCGAATGGCGGATGTTGAAAGTGATCGCCGCCTGATGGAGATCGCGCCTGCGCATCTCGATCCCGGCAGCCTCGCGGCACAGGGATTGCCGTCCATCGGCGCCAATGACCAGCCGGCCGCCCAGCGTCCTGTCCTGACGGGTCACGATGGCGACGACATTGTCCTCCGGAACCACGGTCGTCGCGTCATCGTCGATCCGCGTCAGGTTTGGCAGCTCCGCGGCCCGCGCTTCCAGCGCCTCGACCAGCGTGCGGTTCTCGACGTTGTAGCCGAATTGCTCCAGGCCGATTTCCTCGGAAACGAAGCGAACCTCCGGCGCCCGGATCAGGCGGCCGGTGTCGTCGACGAGCCGCATCACCTTGAGCTGCGCGGCGCTGTCCCGGCAACGCCGCCAGACATCGAGCCGGTCGAGCAGATCGACGGTAGCGCCAAGCAGCGCCGTGGTGCGGTTGTCCGCATAGGGCGCGCGGCGGGCGAGCAGGGCGGTCCGTGCGCCGGCATCGGCCAGCGCGATGGCCGCCGTCAGGCCGGCGGGCCCGCCCCCGACCACAACCGTGTCGAACGTCATGGAAGCATCATTCATGACAGGGAAAATCGGCGCTCGCAGCGGTAATTTCAAGGCTTGGAGTCGCTCAAAAAGTTCCCGAAAATCACGCGGCCGAACGCCGCAACCGCCGATGTGCAAAGCCTGCGGAATCCTGAT
>JAKFVP010000052.1 GCA_021732175.1 Bradyrhizobium sp. | reverse complement strand
GGGCTCGCCCTCGGCGTGCTGCTGGCCTGGGCCATCGGGGTCAGCTTCCCCCTGTTCGCGCCCCGCTGATCCGCACCGGCGCTACTTGCTTAATTCTTCGTCTGCATCAGGACTGCGAACCGGATCCCACAGGTATTGCCATCGGGCTGGCCATCGATGAAGACGGCAATTGCCATGTCAGGAATTAGGGCGGCGGCTAAGCCAGTCAGCTTCCGGGCGTCCAGGCCTGGTAGTCGCCCGTCGCTGCCGGACGCCGCCCCGAGGCGAGCGTCGAGCCGGAGGGGCGATAGGCCTGTGCGGTGCCGGTCATGTTCGGCACATGCGGCTTCTGCCATTCGCGCGGCGTGTACTTTTCATCCGTCGGCGGCACGTCGACCGTGTGATGCATCCAGCCGTGCCATTCCGGCGGGATGCGCGAGGCTTCGGCATAGCCGTTATAGATCACCCAGCGCCGCTCGAAGCCGAGCGTCGGATCGATCACCCCGCCCTTGGTGCGGTAGTAGCGGTTGCCCTGATCGTCGGTGCCGACGAGTTCGCCGAACCGCCAGGTCCAGAGCTGCGTGCCAAAGGTCTGGCCGCTCCACCAGGTGAAGAATTTCAGAAAAAACTGTTTCATCCGATCTCGGCCGCCGTTCGAAGAACTCTTGCCCTGATGCCACCGGCAGGTCGAATTGTCCATACGTTGAGGCCGTTGATACAGCCTGAAAACGCGCTCGAAACGGCGGGCAATGCCGCAGAATCAGCGCAATCCGTTCATCGCCCATACAGCCGCGTCCTGCCAGGTTGGAGATCACGCACAAGTGGCGCCGGGTTCGGGAACGTCTCCCCGCATTGGGGGTTGGCCTGCATCTGGAGATGGAGCGTAAAATGAACAATCTGAAAGTTTTGAGTATGGCCTCGGTGCTGGTGCTGGCCGTGGGCATGCCGAGCGCAAGCTTTGCGCAATTTAAAGGCGGCCACGGTGGTGGCGGCGGCGCCCGCATGGGTGGCGGCGGCGGCGTTCACATGGGCGGCGGTGGTGGCATGAGGGCCGGCGGTCCGGCCATGGGCGGCAACTTCCGCGGCGGAATGGGCGGCGGTAACTTCCGTGCCGGTCCTGCGGTTGCTGGCGGCGCTGGGTTCACTGGCGCGAGGCCTGGTGGCAGCCCGGCCTATGTCGGTGGCGCACCACGCGGCTATGTCGGTGGCGGACAGCGCGTTGCCGGTGGCAACTGGAACGGCGGCGGCAACTGGAATGGTGGACATCGCCATCGCCACGGCGGATTCTGGCCGGGTGTCGGCGTAGGCGTCGGTCTCGGTATTGCGAGCGGCTACGGTTACGGCGGCGGCTATTACGATCCCTACTACGACAACAGCTACGCCTACTATAACGACGACGGCGGCTACTACGATGACAGCGGCACGGTCGCTGTGGTTCCCGGCGGTGGCGGCGACGATGCGGCCTATTGCGCGCAGCGCTATCGCTCCTACGACCCGGCTTCGGGAACCTATCTTGGCTATGACGGCCAGCGGCACCCCTGCCCGTAAACCGTCATCACGATCCGGCCAGCGCAAGAGCGGCGCACTTCGGTGCGTCGCTCTTTTCTATTGCGCCCGCAGCGCCAATGCGACACCGCCGAGCGCGACGGCAAGCGCAATGACCTCGCGCAGGCCAAAAGGTTCATGCAGCATCGCAGCGGCCGAGAGCACGCCGACGACCGGCACCAGCAATGTGCCGATCGAGGCCGTGGCGGCCGGCAGCCGCTCCAGCGCTGCGAACCAGCAGACGTAACACAGGCAGAACTGGATCAGCGTCAGGTAGATCATCGACGCCCAACCAACGGGCGACAATGCAGCCAGCGGTGGATGCTCGACCACGAGTCCCACGATCGCGACCGGCAGGCAGCCGATCCCGATTTGCCAGGCCGCAAGGGGCAACGGCGCCATCTCCAACGGAAAATGCTTCGTCAGCACGGTGCCGAGCCCGACGCAGATTGCGCCCACCAGCGCCATCAGCAATCCCGGGAGCTTCCCGATGCCGGCATCGATGCTGTTGCCGCCGATCAGGATGAAGATACCTCCGAGCGCGACCAGCAGCGCGATCGCGCGGAGGAGCGACAGCCGCTCGCCGAGGATCGGCCACGCCAGCAGCGCGACCCAGACCGGAACCGATATCGCCAGCACCGCGGCTTCGCGCGCATCGAGCCACACCAGCGCGAGCCCCATGAATGCAACCCATGAGCTGATGGTGAGCAGCGACACCAGCACAAGTCGCAGTCGCATCTTGCCTGGCACGGCGAGACTCTCACGTTGCAGCAGCGCGATCAGCGCCAACGCAGCCGCACCGACAATGCCGCTCAGTCCGCGCGACGACAGCGGCGGCCACTCCGTCAGGAGCTGCTTCATGATCGGAAAATTGAGGCCCCACCCGATCGACGTGACCGCGAGCAACGCAAGGCCCAGCGGCGACATCCGGTTGCGGCTGATGTTCGGAGCGGCGGTCATAATGCGTTGGAATATTCGGTACAGGAATTGTTTTCTCAAAAGCACAGCTACAGGGAAATTACCGCAACGCAAACCGCCAATGCATCGTACCGTGCAGACGTGCGCCAAAACTCATTTCAGTTTTATTTCAGTTGAAGAATGCGATTCGTCGTCCAAAGCTTGTATGACGAAGCGCACGTACCGAAACGTTTGATTCTTACCGCTGCCAAAGGACACCGTATTGCCGCGTGTTCTCGTCGTCGATGACGATCCGATGGTCGCAATGGCCATCGAAGTCTGCCTGCAACGGCAGGGCCTGGAAGTCACCATCGCCGATGGTGGCGAAGCGGGAATGCGCGAGCTCGAGCAGGGTCATTTCGACGTCATGATCGTCGATATCTTCATGCCGCGCATGCGCGGCTTCGAGTCGATCCGTATCTTCCACGAGCGCGCACCCGGCATCCCGCTGATCGCGATGTCCGGTTATGCGTTCGCCAATGCCGACACGGCCTCGCCCGATTTTCTGCGTATGACTCTCGAACTCGGTGCAACCTGCTGCCTGCGTAAACCGTTCACGCCGAAGGCGCTGCTCGCCGCCGTCAACGACTGTCTCTCGAAGCCGATGGTGAAAGGTCATCTCCAGGAAAAGTAAAAAAACGATCCTGTCGCAGCGGTTCATCCTCGGAATCGGTCTCGCCATCCTGCTTGTGGTCAGCGGAACGTCGATCGGACTGGACACCAGGTCGCGCCGCGATATTGTTGCGACCGACCAGATCGTGGCGGTGCTGAAGCAGTTTGCGGATCTCAAGGTGCAGGTCCGTGCCGCCGAGGCGGCTTCGCGCGGCTTTGCGTTGACCGGCGACAACAGCCTTGCCGACGAGTTTCGCGCAACACGCGAGGCGATCGGCCCCGCCTTCGCCGCCCTGCTCCGCGACATCACCGATCCCGCTGAGCATCGATTGCTCGAGGAGACCGCCACGCTGCTGGAGCGGCGGCTGGCCATCCTCGATGAACTGGTCCGGCACCGCAGCTCAAGCACGGCAGACACCGCCGGCAAACTCGAGGCTGATGCGCGCGGCACGTCGCAGGCCATCGTCGCAAACCTCGATGAGGTGCAGGCCGCGCAGCGGGCGCGGCTCGCGCGACAATCGACGGACTCGCGGATCACCGGGCGCATCCTGCTGGCCGTCGACCTCTGCGGCGTGGCGCTGGTCCTGCTGTTGGCGGGCGTCCTGATCCGCGAGGCCGCCCGCTCCCGCCGCGAATTATCGGATTCGCTTCATGCCACGCAGGCGACGGCACAGTCGCTGGAGGCCGCCGTCGCCGAGCGCACCCGGCATCTGGTGGCGACGCAGGAGGAAATGCGACGCTCCTCCTCCGTGATGGAGAGCACCTTCCGCAGCATGGCGGAAGCCGTGCTGGTGATCGATCAAGGCGGCCAGATATTGCTCGCGAACCCGGCGGCTGAGAGGATGCTGAACTATCGTGCCGGCATGGATGTCGTCACGCTGCGGGCGCTCACCACCGTCTACCACCTCGACGGCGTCACGCCGTTCGCCTTCGAGGAGCTGCCGGTGCCGCGGACCCTTCGCGGCGAGGAATTCGACGACGTGGAGATGATCGTGCGCCCGAACAGCGGCGGCGCGCAGATCCATCTCGTCGTCAGCGCAAGACCCCTGCGCGACGCATCCGGCGCGATCAGCGGAGCGGCCGTGATCTATCACGACATCACGGACTGGCGCGAAGCCGAGCGCAAGCTGCAGCAGGCGCAAAAGCTCGAGGCCATCGGCAAGCTCACCGGCGGCGTCGCGCACGACTTCAACAACATGCTCACCGTCATCACCGGCACCAGCGAGACGCTGGTCGCGGGCCTCAAGGACAAACCGGACCTGCGCGCCACGGCCGGCCTGATCGAACAGGCGGCGCAGCGCTGCCGCGAGCTGATCGAGCATCTGCTCGCCTTTGCGCGGCGCCAGCCCCTGCATCCGCGCCACGTCGACGTCAACGCGGCGATATCGGACGTCGCCAAACTTTTGCGGCCGACCCTGGGCGAGCAGATCGAGATCGAGACGGAGCTCGGCCTCGATGTCGGCTCGGTCCATGTCGACGCCTCCCAGCTCGCCAATTCCGTGCTCAACATGGCCATCAATGCGCGCGATGCGATGCCCGATGGCGGCAAGCTCACACTGGTGACGCGCAAGGTCGAGCTCAACAAGAGTGAGCTGCAGATCAACCCCGAGGAAGGCGTCGGCACCTATGTGATGATCGCGGTGGCCGATACCGGCACCGGCATGCCGGCGCATGTGCGCGACAAGGTGTTCGAGCCGTTCTTCACCACCAAGGAGCCGGGCAAGGGCACGGGCCTCGGGCTGTCGATGGTCTATGGCTTCGTGACGCAATCGGGCGGACATATCCGAATCGAGAGCGAGGAAGGACGCGGCACCACGATCCGCCTCTATTTGCCGCCCGCGCAAGGCGCCGCCGGGCAGGTGGCGAAGCGCGCCGAACCGGCCACCGGCGGCAGCGAAACCATCCTGGTGGTCGAGGACGATGCGCTGGTGCGCAACTTCGTCACCGTGCAGCTGCAGGGGCTCGGCTACAACGCCCTCGCCGCCCCTGACGGACCGGCGGCGCTGGCAAAACTGAAAAACGGCGAGCGTGTCGACCTGCTCTTCACCGACGTCGTGATGCCCGGCGGCATGAGCGGCCGCCAGCTTGCCGACGAAGCGGAGAAAGTCCGCCCGGGCATGAAGGTGCTCTACACGTCAGGCTATGCCGACACCATCATGACCGAAGGCCGCCTCGACGGCGGCGTGCTGCTGTTGCAAAAGCCTTATCGCAAGGGCGAACTCGCCCGGATGGTGCGGCTGGCCCTGGGCAGCCAGCCGCATTAGCCGCGATACGCGGCTCAGAGATTTGAAATCAGCAACAGCTTGCGGTCGCCGATCCAGGTCTTGCTGAGATCAGCCTCCGCCTTCTTCGCCGCGGCGGTGTCGCCGCGCGCCTTGTGCAGTTCCGCAAGGCCATAATAGGACCAGCCGTTGGCGGGCGCCTTGCGCAGCGCGAGGTCGAACTGCTGCTTGGCTTCGTCGTAGCGGCCGGCCTGCAGCAGCGCGGCGGCAAGCGATTGCCGGATCGGATAGTACCAGTATGGCGGCTCGGTATACGGCAGCTTGTCCTGCAGTCCCGCCGCCTCTTCAAAGCGCTTGACGGCTTCGCCCTTGTCGCCCTTGGCCTGCGCCACGCGCGCCAGGATCACCGTGCGCGCGATGTGCATCACCTCCTGCGCCGGCACATTGGACTCTTTCAGCAGTTTGAAGTCCGAATTGCGCTCGAGCTTTTCGATGGCGTCTGCCGCCGCTGTTGCGCCCGCTCCGTCGCCGTTCGCCGCCAGCGCCACGCCGCGGGCGTAGAGCCACATCGCCTTGACGTAGGGAATGGCCTCGCCCGGATCCGGCAGCGCCAGGATGGCGTCGGGCGTGCTGAACTGCGCATGCGCGAAATACGGCGCGGCCTTGACCGGCTGCACCATCGCAATGCCCTTGGCGGCCTCGTCCGGAATGAGCTGGCCGAGCTTTTCGGCCGCCGCGATCACGGTCGCACCGTCGCCGGCGAGCTGCGCCGAGGCCATCACGAAATGCACGTTGTGCGGATAGTAGCCCATCCGGTAGACGCCCATCGGCGCATTGGTGTCGGCAAGATACTTCTCGTCGACCTTCACCGCGGTCTTGTTGTCCTGCAGCGCATCGATGTAGCGGCCGACGCGGTAGTAGATGTGGCTCGGCATGTGCACGAGATGGCCCGCGCCGGGAATGGCGCCGCGCAGGCGGTCGGCATAGGGCTCGGCGCGCTTCGGCCGGTCGGAGGCCTCCACGGCATGGATATAATAGTGGATCGCGCCGGGATGGTTCGGATTGCGTGCCAGCACGCGCTCCAGGGTCGGCACGATCGGCTTGCTCTGCGGATTGGGCTCGCGGCCGCCCGGCTTCCAGTAATCCCAGGGGCTGAGATCCATCACCGCCTCGGCATAGAGCGTGTTGATCTCGTCATCCTTGGGGTACTGCTCCGCGACCTTCGCCATCGCCTTGGCGTAGGCGGCATCGAGCGGCGGACGGGCGGCCTTGGGATCGCTGACGTAGCGCTGCGCCATCGCATTGATCAGCGCCTGCTCGCGCGGGCTGGCCTTGCCTGCGAGCGACTTGGCCTTCTGCGCGGCAGCGTACGCAGGCGCAACCGCACCCTCGTCCATCGGCAGGTTGATGTTGGGGCCGAGCACCATGGCCTCGCCCCAGAAACACATCGCACAGTCAGGATCGAGTTTTTGCGCCATGCGGAAGGCGCGCTGCGCCTCGCTGTGATTGAAGGCGTAGGCGAGCCGCAGGCCCTGGTTAAAGTAGGTCTGCGCCTTCGGATTTGCTGTCGTGACCTTGTAGGTGACGTGGCCGAGACCGTCCCACAGCGGCGGCTCGGTGTCGGCGAAGTCGGGCGCAGGCCTGGCCGCGCTCATCTCGGCCTTCGGCACTTCGGTCTGCACCATGCGCATCCGCATGCTGGGCCCTGCCGGCATGCCGCAGATCGGAGCGGCCGCCGGCGGATCGATCGCCGTGGCCTGCGCGTCCGTGAGCGTTGCGATGTTCGTTGCCAGCAGCAGCGCCAGCGCGGTGCCGCCGAGCGCGGCGAGGCCTGCGGAGACGAGCAGCTTTTGCGATTTGGGTGATGTCGCCATGATGAACTCCGGCCGGAAAAGAAAAATATCGAATCTGAAATGCGAGACGTGTCGCTCGCGCGAGACTGCCGCATCGCTGCGATCACCAAGCCTCACAAACGCGTCAGGTCAGCTGCGGCACCGTAGCGCATCGCCGCGTCACAAACAGGTGAGCCTGCTTGACTGACCTAACACGGCTGCCGCGTCCCGCGCTGCGGTGCCGCTGGTTAATGAATTGCTCCATTTCATAAAATTGTCCGCAATCGCCTCAGCGCCCGCAAACCCCGTTCGCAAGAGGCTTGCCAGCGTAAACCTCAGTTTCGCCACAGGCGTGCATGCTTCCCGAAAAGTCGGGGGCTACAGGATGTCTGTTCTCAATGAGACCGCAGCAGCGGTCGTAGGGGTCTGCGCGCTGATCGGGGTATGTGACGCCTGTTTCGGCGTTGGCGAAGCGCGTTTCGACGATGATTTTTACCGGGCGAGCTTCTACGCGCCCCGGCAGCCGGCGGCAGAATTCCGCTTCGCCGCCGATACCACACCGGCCGCACGCGTCAGCGACGCCTTTGCGCAGTTCACCGGCGAAGCCAAACAGGCAAAACCGCCGGCCAAGCGCTACTCGTCGCTGCCGACGATCGTACGCTAAACAATCCCTTAAGACCGCGTCGCCTC
>JAKFVP010000048.1 GCA_021732175.1 Bradyrhizobium sp. | reverse complement strand
CGCCTTTCTTCGCCCGCCATGTCCCCTTCCCGCACAGCGTCGTCACCCAGCATTTGATCGACAAGGCGGGCCAACCGACGGTCGCGGCGCGCGACGAGATTATCGCCTTCTTCAAGGCGCGCCTTGCGCCTGCCGGCGCCGCTTGAATCAAGGAAACAAGCCATGCAGCTCTCGAACTATTTGTTCTTCACCACCACATGCGAGCCCGCGCTGGCCTTCTACAGCGAATGCGGGCTCGGCCGCGTCACGCTGCTGGTGCGCCATGGCGACCGCGGCCTGCCGGTCGCCAATGAGTCGATGCGCGGCAAGATCATGCATTCCAGGTTCGAAGGACCGGGTATCGCGTTCTATGCGTCTGATAACGACGACGCCGAGCCGATGCGCGGCTCCGCGCATATGCTGACGCTGGATGATCGCGAGGAAACGAGCCGACTGTTCGAAAAGCTCGCCAGGGGCGGCCGCATCACCACGCCGCTCGCCGTACAGCCCTGGGGCAGCTTTTTCGGCAAGCTGACCGATCGGTTCGGCGTGCAGTGGATGCTGGACTGCGCGGGCTGAAGGTGGAGCGCTACCGCGCATTCGCAGGCGCGTGCACGTGCCACAGATCCGAGCGCCAATACGCGACGATGACGAGCGTCATCGCAATGCCGGTCGCGGCGTAGATCGTGCCGGTGGCAGCAAAGCCGATCTCCTCGATCAGGCTGCCGGCGGCCAATAGCCCCAGCGGCAGGCCGTAGATCACCATCATCCGCACGCCCATGACGCGGCCGCGCAGATGCTCGCCGGCCGCGCGCATCAGGATGACCGCGACCGAAATCATGGAAAGGCTCTGGCAAAAGCCTGTCAGCAGCAGGCAAACGATCGCCGTCGGCACGGTCTGCATCTGCACGAACACCAATAGCGCCGAATACCAGGCCACGGTGGAGGCAACCATCAACCGCGCGACGCGCACGCCGCCGATCATGCTGAGCGCGAGCGAACCAGCCAGCGATCCGATGGCAAAGCTTGCCGAGAGATAGCCGAGCCCGGTCTGGTTGGTGCCGTAGATCGTCTTGGCGATGTAGGGCAACAGCCCGTTGGAGAGCGGATAGGCGGTGAGGTTGACCAGGAAGGCGACCCACATCGCCGCCTGCATCCGCGGCGTGGTCCAGATATAGCTGACGCCCTCCTTCAGGTCGCGCAGCGGGGACGCCTTCAATGCCTCATCGGCGGCCTCCACCGCCGGATACGCCTTCTTCGGCGCCGATATGCACAGCGTCAGCGTCGTGGCGAGAACATAGAGGCAGACGATCGCCACATAGGCCGGGCCCATGCCGAGCGCGGCGAACAGCCCTGCCCCGCTCAGCGCGCCGGCAATGCGCGCGGTATCCATCGTGGTTCGGGAGACGCTGATCGCACCGATCAGGAGGTCATGCGGCATGATGGTCGCGACCAGTGCGCCGCGTACGCCAAGGTCGGACGGCCGCACCAGCCCCATCAGCATGGCAATCACGAAGACGAAGGGCGGGCTGAGATGGCCGGTCAGCGCCAGCGTCATCAGGGTCGTCGCCAGCACCGCGTAGGTGGCGCGCATCATCGCCAACAGATCGCGATGGCCGATACGGTCCCCGACGACGCCGAACATCGGCGCGATCAGCGTGCCGACATAGCCGAGCGAAGCAAACAGCGTGAGTAGCAGCACGGAGCCGGTCTCGACCAGCACATACCAGCCGAGGATCAGCTGCTCCATCTCGAACGCCCAGGAGGTGAGCAGATCGGCAGGCCACTGGAAGCGGTAATTCCGGATCCGGAACGGGGCGAGCGCAGATGGGCGTGCGATGTCGCTCAAAGCTCGATGCCGCGGATCATCGCGTTCCACCCAGGTCCGGTTTCTTGTTGACCGGGAATGGCTTATTCCCGGCGACGAAATCATTTTGTAAAAAGCTATGCTGCCCGTCCGGCCGGTGTCAATGACGCGGGTATGCGCGGTGCGCGAGAGGGAAATGCGTCAGCGCCGGGCTCAGGCGGCCGAGATGGCTGTCTTGCGCGCGCCAGGTATCAGCCGCGCGATTTCGGCCGCAGAGACCGCCGGACTGAACAGGTAACCCTGCATCTCTGTGCAGCCGAGCTCGCGCAGCAGTTCGCGCTGCCATTCCTGCTCGACACCTTCGGCCGTCGTCGTCATGTTGCTGGCGGTCGCGATGTTCACCACCGCCTCGATGATCGCGGACGAAGCGCCCTCGTCGCCGATGTTCTTCACGAACGAGCGGTCGATCTTGATCTTGTCGAACGGAAAGCGGTGCAAATAGCTCAGCGAGGAATAGCCGGTGCCGAAATCGTCGAGCGCAATGCGGATGCCGAGCGCACGCAACTGGTGCAGCATGGCCAGCGCCGCCTCGTCGTCCCGCATCAGCACGGCTTCGGTGATCTCGAGCTCGAGCCGCGACGGCGCGACGCCGGATGCGGCCAGCGCGGTGGCGACGTTGAGCGCCAGTGTCTGGTTGCGGAATTGCACCGGCGAGACGTTGACCGCGATGCGGACGTGCTCCGGCCATTTCGCGGCCTCGCGGCAGGCCGTCTCCAGCACGAACTGCCCGAGTTCGTTGATCAGGCCGGTATCCTCCGCCACCGGAATGAAATCGGCGGGCGAAATCGTGCCGCGCTGCGGGTGGCGCCAGCGCAGTAGCGCCTCGCACCCGCTGATCTTGTTGTCCTGCAGGTCGATCACGGGCTGGTAGTGAACCTCGAAACCGCCATCGGCGATGGCCTGGCGCAAATCCAGTTCCAGCGTGCGTCGCGCCTTGGCGCGCGCATCCATGCCGGCCTCGAAGAAACGATAGGTGCGGCGGCCGTCACCCTTGGCGCCGTAGAGCGCAAGGTCGGCGTTCTTCAGAAGCTGGTCGAGATTGAGTCCGTCAGCCGGCGCCATCGCGATGCCGATGCTGGCGTCGGTGGAGATCAGGTGGCCGGCACATTCGAAAGGCTTGCGGATCTCGTCATAGATCGCGGCCACCAACCTTTCGGTGTCCACGGCGCCATGCGGAGTGCGCTGGATGATGGCGAATTCGTCGCCACCGAGCCGCGCGGCAATGTCGGCCTCGCCGAGGCAATCGCGCAGGCGCCTGGCGACGCCCTTCAGCAACTCGTCGCCGACGGGATGGCCAAGCGCGTCGTTGACGCTCTTGAACTCGTCGACGTCGATATAGAGCACGGCAAGCCGCGCGCCGGGCTTCAGCTCCTTGAGCGACTGCTCCAGCTTTTCGCGGAACAGCACCCGGTTCGGCAATTCGGTCAGCGCGTCGTAATGGGCCAGATGAGCGATCTTCTCCTCGGCACGCTTGCGCGGGGTGATGTCCTCGATGGTGGCGACCCAGCCGCCCTCCGGCAGCGGCTTGTTGACGATCTCGATAGCGCGGCCGCCCGGCGCCTCGGTAATTTGCCGTGTGCCCCGGCCAAGCGAAACATTGCGAATGATGGCACTGCAGAAGGCCTCGACATCGCCGTCAAAGGACCCGGTCTCCTGGCGATGCGCAATCAGCCGCTGCATGGTGCAGCCTTGCTTGGCGATATCCGGCGACAGGCCGAACATGTCGATATAGGGCGTGTTGCAGATGACGATCCGCGCCGATGCATCGTAAAGCACGAGGCCCTGCGGAATATTGTCCACGGCGGTGCGCAGATGACGCCGTTCCGCAGCGAGCGTACGGTGAAACCATTGATGCCGCTTCAGCAGCAGCGCAACCGTCAGCGCCAGGATCGCGACGACGGCAAGCAGCACGCATTCGCGCAGGCTGAGTGTGGCGATGGCGGCGCCGGCGGCAATGCAGGTGGCGAGCACGACCGAGCCGAGCCCGAGCCATTTCAGGATGGCCCTGCTCTCGGCAGAATCGACGTCATCGGCCGGCGAAGCAACCTCGCCGCGCAGCAACCGACGGAATCTGTCCAGACCCAAGCTGCTCATGCCTACCCCTGATCCTGGCATCGTAACCGGATACAGGTGGAAGCGGCGTTAGGACTTGCAGTTAGCGCCGGGTTAAAGGTTTCCCGAAAGTTAACGCTGTGCGCCCGGCGCGAGAAAGTTCCGCCGCGATTTGTCGCATCACCGCGTCCGCCGGCGGTAAGAGAGCGGTTAACAGGCGCGCCTAGCGTATCGAATTTCGGCAAAATCGGCCGGCATCGGCGGCTGCGGCAAGCAATTGCGACAATGATGGAATTTGACCGACCGGGAAACGCTCCGGTTTAACAGTTTGTGCAGGTGGCGTCCGGATAATGCGGAGGACATCATTCTGGAAGTACTGGGTCTATCGCTGTGACATCCTCCTTTGGACGTGTGATCTCCGTGCGCGGCTCGCTGGCCCGGGTTGGGCTGCTGGCGACCAGCACCATGCCGATTTCGGAGGTACGCGCCACGGTCGGCCGCTTTGTCAGCATCCGCTGCGCGAGTTCGGTCATTGTGGCCATGATCACCGAGGTATCCTGCGAGAATCTTGCGAACGCCGACGAAGCCTTTATCGCGATCGCTTCCGTCGACCTGCTCGGCGAAATCATCAACGCGACCGAAAAGCCCAAGTTTCAGCGCGGTGTCACCAACTATCCGACCATCGGCGATTCCGTGGACCTGATCTCGAGCCAGGAACTGCGCACGATCTATGCGCCTTCGGGATCGGATCAGATCAATGTCGGCACGCTGCAGCAGGACAAGTCGGTGGTCGCCTATGTCGACGTCGAGGAAATGCTGTCCAAGCATTTCGCCATTCTCGGTTCGACCGGCGTCGGTAAATCGACCGGTGTGTCGCTGCTGCTCAACGAAATCCTGAAAGCCCGGCCCAACCTGCGCCTCTTCCTGCTGGATGTGCACAACGAATATGGCCGTTGCTTCGGCGACAAGGCGCTGGTGCTCAATCCGCGCAACCTGAAACTGCCGTTCTGGCTGTTCAACTTCGAAGAGATCGTCGACGTGCTGTTCGCCGGCCGCCCCGGTGTGCCCGAAGAGCTCGACATCCTCGCCGAGGTGATCCCGCTGGCGAAGGGCGTCTATACGCAGTACCAGAATGCCGACCGTATCGGTCTGAAGCGCGTCGATCCCAAGCAGGTCGGCTACACCGTCGACACGCCGGTGCCGTACCGGTTGCAGGATCTGGTCTCGCAGATCGACGAGCGCATGGGCAAGCTGGAGAACCGCTCCTCGCGCATCATCTATCACAAGCTGATCTCGCGCATCGATACCGTGAAGAACGATCCACGCTACGCCTTCATGTTCGACAATGCGAACGTCGGCGGCGATACCATGGCCGAGGTGATCAGCCATCTGTTTCGCCTGCCGGCGAACGGGCGGCCCATGACGGTCATGCAACTCGCCGGCTTCCCGGTGGAAGTCGTGGACAGCGTGGTGTCGGTGCTCTGCCGGATGGCGTTCGACTTCGGCCTGTGGAGCGATGGCGTTTCGCCGATGCTGTTCATCTGCGAGGAAGCGCACCGTTATGCCTCGGCCGACCGTAGCATCGGCTTCGGGCCGACCCGCAAGGCGATCTCGCGCATCGCCAAGGAAGGCCGCAAATACGGCGTCTTTCTCGGACTGATCACCCAGCGGCCGGCCGAGCTCGACGCCACCATCATCTCCCAGTGCAACACGCTGTTCTCGATGCGTCTTGCCAACGACCGCGACCAGGCGCTGCTGCGCTCGGCCGTCTCGGACGCCGCCGCAAACCTGTTGTCCTTCGTGCCGTCGCTCGGCACCCGCGAAGTGCTGGCCTTCGGCGAAGGCGTGGCGCTGCCGACCCGGCTGCGCTTCAAGGAAGTGCCGCCGCATCAGTTGCCGCGCGCCGAGACGACCATCGCCTCTGCGCCGTCGGCATCGGCCGGCCAGGACGCGCATTTCGTCAGCGCCGTGCTGGAGCGTTGGCGCGGCGCCACCTCCAGCCGCGACAACCGCGACTCATTCAGCGAGTCCAGCAGCAGCTACAGCCCGCCGCAGCGCTTCGAGACACGTCCGGAACCCGCGGCACCCGCCCCGCGCTATGAACCGCCTGTTTCGGCGCCGCGCACGGTGGAAGCTCCGATGCTGCAGCCTTCGCTCGGCCTCGATCCCGACCGCTTCTCGCTGCTGAAGAAGCCGCTGCGCTAGCACCTTGCGCCTTCAGCGCGTTCGATTAAGGTCCCGGCGAAACCGGGACCTTTTTCATGGCTGAGCAACTCAACCGCTTTCCGACCCCATCTCTCGACAAGCTGCCGCAGGACATCCGTTCGCGGATTCTGGCGGTCCAGGAAAAATCGGGCTTCGTGCCGAACGTGTTCCTGACGCTGGCCTACCGTCCTGACGAGTTCCGCGCCTTCTTTGCCTATCACGACGCGCTGATGGAAAAGGACGGCGGCCTCTCCAAGGCCGAGCGCGAGATGATCGTGGTGGCGACCTCGGCTGCCAACCAGTGCCAATATTGCGTCATCGCGCACGGCGCGATCCTGCGCATCCGCGCCAAGAACCCGCTGATCGCCGACCAGATCGCCACCAACTACCGCAAGGCCGACATTACACCGCGCCAGCGCGCGATGCTTGATTTCGCCATGAAGGTGAGCCGTTCCGCCGAGGAAGTTTCGGAAGACGACTTTGCCGCGCTCGCCACGCACGGCTTTTCCAACGACGACGTCTGGGACATCGCGGCGATCTCCGCCTTCTTCGCGCTGTCGAACCGGATGGCCAACGTCACCGCGATGCGGCCGAACGACGAGTTCTATTTGATGGGTCGGCTGCCGAAGGGGGATTGATGGTGCGCGCTCCGCAAGCTCCGGCGATGATCCTATTTGGCCGCCGCTGAGCCGGACGCCAGGACGCCGTTAGCGGACAGCATGCCGTGGATGCGCTCAGCCACATCCTGTTGGCCTTTCGGCGTCCAGTGCGGTCCGAACATGTTTCCCGGCACGTTCGGGATGAAGTCTGCGCCCTCCAGCTTCACGAAGGGAATGCGGTTGGTCTCCAGAAAACGGACCAGCGCCTCGTCATGGTACTGGATGCCGACCATGAACTTGCTGCCATTGCCCTCGACGAAGTCGCGGATTTTCGCAACCAGCTTTTCGCTGGGATCCGGCACCGTCACCTTCGGATATTTCAATCGCAGGTAAACATTGGTGGCGAGCCGCGCGAGCCAGACATTGCGCACCAGCCAGTGATCCCGGAAATAGATCAGGTGAGAGCGCGGCACCGGAGATCCCATCAGCTCCAGCGACCCGTCAGGTTGGGTCACGAAATAGGGCTTGTAGTAGTGGTTGAAATAAAGGCTCCTGGTGTTGTCCTCGCGATCGTTCTGTGCACAGAAGATCAGCACCACGACGCTGGGTTTCACCTTGGGCCAAATCCGCTGCAGCAGCAGATATTCCTGATCGGTACCGAAGCCCGAAACGCCGGCGGCCATGATCTTGTAGTTCGGAAGCCGCGGCTTCAGCAGATCGGAGAAGCGTTCCTCCGCCTCGGAGTCCAGACCCCAGACGAAGGAGTCGCCGAGGAAGACGATGGTCGGCTTGGCATCGAGACTGAATTCCTCGTCGCGCAGGCCAAGGCTGTTGTGTTTGTAGTGGGTGGTGCGCAACGACTTGATGGTGCCGGTGGAGCCGGGAATCGGAGCCCAGCCCAGCGCAGGGTCGTAATCGTAGGCGAGCGACTCCTCGGACAAGGTTTCGCGCAGTTCGCGGAAGTCAGCGATGCGCAGGAAGACTTCCAGCCCAGCCAGCGTCACGAGCGTTATCGCCAGTGAAATGCCGATCGATCTGATCGCTTCCCGACCCCAAGCCGATTTCATCAAACGCACTGCCTCAACTGTCCTGCTCCCGGCGCCCCGGGATCACCGGGGCACGTGATAAGGGTGCCGGGAGCAGGACAGTT
>JAKFVP010000049.1 GCA_021732175.1 Bradyrhizobium sp. | reverse complement strand
CTCGTCACCCGGGCGACATCATCCCGGAATGGTGGGCGACATCATCTCGGAATGGGTGGGCGACTTCAAATCGGAATGGTGGGCGAGATCATCTCGGAATGCTGGGCGACATCGAGCGGAATCCGCAGTCAGGCTAAGGTGCTCAGCGATATCTTGACGAGGCATTGGTAGTGTGAGCAGTTTTGCCGTGCCATTTCTACTTGCCACTCGGAGGAGAAGCCACGCAATGCGCGCTTCCGCGGTCTTG
The DNA here is from genome assembly GCA_021732175.1 of Bradyrhizobium sp. Lineage (GTDB taxonomy): Bacteria > Pseudomonadota > Alphaproteobacteria > Rhizobiales > Xanthobacteraceae > Bradyrhizobium. The sequence goes on along the minus strand of JAKFVP010000049.1, from coordinate 7,605 downwards.
TTAAGTAAGAGCACCTGATCCTGAAGGCGCCCGATCTGCTGGCTCTTGATGCGAAGGAGTTGCTGAGTGATGTCCTTCCGGCGGCCAGTCAGCTTCGCTATAGTCTGAAGGCCGATGACCCTTATCTGTGTGTCGCTGATGGCATACGCGGATAGTGCACGATCATTATCAACCTCAAGGCCGAAATAGTCGCCAGGCAGGTAAAATTCGCAAATTTGTCGGCGGCCACTATTGGAAATCCACAACGTTCGAACCGCGCCTGTCAAAACCCGATAGAGATATTGCGCGGGCTGACCTTGACCAAATATTTCGGCTCCTCGTTTGTATAGAACAATCTTGCCCATATGCGCGATCGGCTCGTCACTGATCGGTCTTTTGCTCTTAGACGGAGGAATAGAGCAGTCATCAAAGCAAGTGACCGAGCAATGGGTGTCTGCGATCGGGGTTGACATGAATAGTCTCGGGTCTCACGGCGTTATCTAATGGAGTTAACGTGGGATGCGACACGCAAAAGCCCGCAAGTCTCTTCACAGAGGTAATCAACCATTTGAACGACAAATGGCGGTTGACTTGGATCAATTTTCTCAGATCGCCACAGCCGCGGAACCCGCCGACGGCGCCGCATGACTGAGCAGATGCGGGGTACCACGAGTTGACTTCCTAGCGCATTCCGCGGTTTCTGTGTCTGTCGCGGGATTCCAGAGATTGCGCGGAGTACGCCATCAAGCGGCCGCACTGACGCCTGCACGGTCCGGCGCACGAGGGCGTCTATGAAACGTGGATGAGACGGCATCGGAAAGCTGTATGAATCCGAAAACCGAAAGAGGAGTTCGATGAAGACGACTATGGCCATGGGCATGCGCTTGTCGCATTCTCCGCGCTCGCGGCGATAAGGTGCAGTTCGAGGCTGAGGACGTTTCGGGAAGCTTCACCGTTGCGAAAATGCAGAAGAGCAAGTAAGCGGTGGCGTTGGACTGCGGCCCTTTCGGCTCCGAAGATGCGCCAGGCGGAAATCTGGCAGCTTCGAATTAATCCTTCTTCGGTCCAATGTGATGCGGAACCACGGTATTTGGACCGCCGCTATAGTGGTGCGTGCCTCCATCGGACTTCTTGGCGCCTGTAGTTTTCTTTTTGCCCATGTGATGGGGTACTTCGGTCTTTGGTCCGCCCGAGTAGTGGTGACCATTCTTGTCATCGGACGTTGTCGTTTGTGCAGCCGCAGGGAGCGTGGCGAAGCAGATAGCGAAGGTTGCAATGAGCAATCGACGGCGGATCATGAGTATTCTCCTGCTTTGAATTTCCAAGTTGCGAATGAAACCTATATGCCGTGGGGCGCCATTTCATAAGTTGACGTAGGTCAAGAATGACCACCCTTCGATGCTCCGAGGTCGCCGAAATGTTAGGCACCGCTAGCTGGATCCCAAAGGTGCGCGTCTCTTGTGGCATCAGAGCCGATTTTGATTTGGGTCAAATCGTCTTGTGGTCGCGGGCGCAATCTTGCGCTGCAAGATAGCGCACCTTCAAACACCGAGGACGCGAACATGATTCGGGGTACGGCGGACAAACGAGAGAACGTGGTTGCCTCGCAACCCAGGACAACCACGAAGGACGCCGTTCAGACCACCAGCAAGCAGAAGGTGGCTGATGCTTTAGAAGACGATGAAGTTCGCGAAGCGCTAAAACGTCTCCATGCGCGCGACACCGGCGGTTAGCCCGCAACTGCCTTTGGAGCGCCTGTCTCTCGCTCCGCTTCATAGACAATCGCCATCGTGCGCAAGACGCTCGACGGATTGACGCTGATCGAATCGATGCCGAGCCCGGTCAGGAATTTCGCGATCTCCGGATAGTTCGCCGGCGCCTCGCCGCAAATGCCGACGTGGCGGCGATTACGTCTGGCGCCGGTCACCGCCATCGACAGCATCTGCAGCATTCCTGGATCACGTTCGTCAAAATCGAACGCAACAATATCGGAGTCCCGGTCGACACCAAGCGTGAGCTGAGTCAGGTCGTTGGAGCCGATAGAAAATCCGTCGAACAGCTCGGCGAATTGATCGATCAAGATCACGTTGTTGGGAATCTCGCACATCACGAAGATTTCCAGACCGCGCTCGCCCCGCTTCAGGCCGTGCTGGGCCATCGCGTCAATGACCTTGCGCGCTTCATCGATGCGCCGACAAAACGGAATCATGATCTTAAGGTTAGTCAGGCCCATGATATCACGCACGCGGCGCAGCGCTGCGCATTCCAGCGCAAAACCCGCGGCATAGGCCGGATGGGCATAGCGTGCCGCGCCGCGGAATCCCAACATTGGATTCTCTTCCTTGGGCTCGAAATCGGTACCCCCGAGAAGACTTGCGTATTCATTGGTCTTGAAGTCGGACAACCGCACGATGACCGGCCGCGGATAGAATGCCGCCGCAAGGGTGCCGACGCCCTCCGATAAGCGCTCGACGAAGAAGTCCGAAGGCTGTTTGTAGCCAGCGGTCAATAGCTTGATCTTTCGGCGTTCCGGGGCGGACTTCACCTTCTCGGGCTGCGCCAAGGCCATTGGATGGATGCCGATGTGCTGGTTGATGATGAACTCCATCCGCGCCAGTCCAACGCCGTCGTTCGGCACCATGGCCGTCTTAAACGCGACTTCCGGATTCCCCAGATTGACCATGATTTCAGTCCGAGGTTTTTGCAGCTTGTCGCTTGCGATCTGCTCGACCTCAAATGGCAACGCACCGTCGTAGACATGGCCGACGTCGCCCTCCGCGCAGGACACGGTAACAGACATTCCCGTCTTAGCCTTCCTGGTAAAGTTCTCGGTTCCGACGACCGCCGGCAGGCCCAGTTCGCGAGCGATAATGGCGGCATGACAGGTTCTGCCGCCATGATCGGTCACGATGGCGGCGGCGAGCTTCATCACCGGCTCCCAATCAGGACTGGTCGCCGGCGCGACCAGCACTTCGCCCGGCCGAAATGCCCGCAGATCGCGCTTATTTCTGATCAGACGGATCTTCCCTGCGGCGATTTTTTCGCCGATCGCGCGGCCTACGGCGACGGCGTTGCCCTTCGATTTGAGCACGTAGCTCTCGGACACTTCGGGTTTGCGGCGGGATGCGGCTGTCTCTGGCCGGGCCTGGATGATATAGAGCGCGCTGTCGCTACCGTCTTTTGCCCACTCCACGTCCATTGGCATCGGCGCGCCGGCCTTTTTTGAGTAGTGATTTTCAACGACAATGGCGCATCGCGCGAGTTCCAGCACGTCCTTGTCGTCGATGCAAAACCGCTTGCGGTCGGCCTGTGGCGTCGTCACGTTGCGCGTGGTTGCATGCCCTCGGGCATAAACCATCCGCTGCTCCTTGGTCCCCAGGCGCCGCGACAGCACGGCGCGGAAGCCGGCATTGAAGGTCGGCTTGTGCACATAGAATTCGTCGGGATCCACGGTGCCCTGAACGACATTTTCGCCGAGGCCATAGGCGCCGGTCACAAATACCACGTCGCGAAATCCGGTTTCCGTATCGAGGGTGAAGATCACGCCGCTTGCCGCAAGATCAGAGCGAATCATCTTCATGACCGCGACCGACAGCGCAACTTTGAAATGATCGAATCCATTGTCGATGCGGTAGGATATTGCACGATCCGTGAACAGCGAGGCAAAACAGCGCCGACAGGCGTCCATGAGATCGCGCGGGCCGCGGATGTTGAGAAAGCTTTCGTGCTGTCCCGCGAAGCTTGCCGTCGGAAGATCTTCGGCGGTCGCCGAACTGCGTACAGCGACGGCGACGTTGCGGCCGTATTCCTGCTCGAGTTGTCGATACGCTTGTTCGATCTCGTGCCGCAGCTCCTCCTGGTCAGTGGCAGCGTAGACGATGGCGCGCGCTGCGGCCGCACGCTTGGCGAGGTCGGCAATGCGTCGCTTGTCGACCCCAGCAAGCAGCGCGCGCAGTTTTTCCCATGCTCCAGCACGCGTTAGCGCGTCGCGATAGGCGGCGGCCGTCAAGGCAAAGCCATTCGGCACCCTGATTCCCTCAGGCGAGAGAGCCGAATAGAGCTCGCCGAGCGACGCCGTCTTGCCCCCAACCAGGGGCACATCCTCCGGGCGGATATTCTTGAACCATCGAATGTGAGAGGAAGCACTCATCGCCGTTATCCCGCACTGCAACGCTGCGCGGCCACGCGTTTGGGCCGATCCAGTCTGTGGATAGTTTGGCGCTTAAGGGCAGGGCCGCTTTGCGGAAGATCAAGGGGGCAGCGATGATAAGCTCTAGCTGTCAGGCTTGACGATGTCCGAGACCAACGAAGACGACCCTCATCAGGCGTGGTCCCGATTTTGGGAAAGCGCGTCCGGCTTCTGGCGAGGCCTGCCTTCCTGGCGGGTCTGGCTGCTCTGCGCTTTGCTGGTTTCGGTCGTTGTGCTGCAGCTCTACGTGCAATTTCGCTTCAACTACTGGAATCGCGACTTCTTCGACGCCCTGGAGGGCAGGGATCCGGCTCGGCTGAAGAGCCAGGCATTCCTGCTCATTCCGTTGTGCGCAGGGAGCATCGCACTTGCCATCGCTTCGGTCTGGGGGCGCATGACTGTGCAACGTCAATGGCGGCAGTGGCTGACTGCCAAGGTGATCGACTATTGGGTCGAGAACGACCGATACGCTCGTCTGTCGATGGTGCAGGGCGACCAGAAAATCCCCGAATATCGGATTGCCGAGGATGTGCGAATAGCAACCGATGCGCCGATCGATTTTGCGCTGGGGCTTGTCGCTTCGCTTTTGACCGCGGTCATCTTCATCCAGATCTTATGGAATGTGGGAGGCGATTTTTCTTTCTCGTTGCTTGACCACCGGGTTTGGATTCCCGGCTATCTCGTCGTCAGCGTTGCCATCTATTCCGGGATCATCACGACAGCGATGGTTCTGGTGGGCTCGCCGCTGACGAGAGTGATTCAGGTCAAGAACCAAGCCGAGGCGGAATTGATCATCGCGGCCAATCTTCTCCGCGACATCGGGGAAGGGGTCACGCCGAGAACGCTGGAGCCGGAAGTCAGGCGCGGCTTATGGCAGGCGTTACAGAACACGATGGCGCAGTGGCGCCGCTTATGCTGGCAGCTGATGCGCACCACTCTGGTATCCCATGGCAACTCGCTGCTCGCGCCGATTGCGGGACTCGTCTTGTGCGCTCCCAAATTCCTTGCAGGCGCGATGACGCTGGGCGAGCTCACGCAGGCCGCTGCGGCTTTCACGTTAGTGCAGGGTTCATTCAACTGGCTCGTCGACAATTACAGCCGCGTCGCGGATTGGGTGTCTTCCCTCGAAAGGGTTGGCGGTCTTCTGCTTTCGCTCGACCGGCTCAATCATGACACCTCGCAGCCTGGCCCCGAGCAGGCCGCGGAGCCCGTCAGGCCAGTGCTTCCGTTGTAAGCACTACCTGTTCGGCGAGCTGCTTGATGTCGTCTGGCACGCACAGTTCGGTACCCGGATGGAGCAGGGCCGCCGCGCCCGCAGCAACAGCTTGCCGGAAGCATTGCTCGAGATCGGCCCCCGATGCCAACTGCCAGATCAGCGCACCCAGGAAGCTGTCGCCAGCGCCCACCGCGCTGAGAGGCGTGATCGCGAGTGGCTGCGCCCGCAGCACCCGGTCTTTCGTGACCATCGCCGCGCCAAGATGGCCCATGGTCAGGGCAATAACGGCAACCCTGCCGCCATGAACGAGGGCTTTGGCCGCCGCTTCCCATTCGGCCGCACCGGATGGCTCGTGGCCGGTCAGTTCCCGCATCTCCCGCAAGTTGGGCTTGATCAAATCGACGCCTTCGGCCACCGCGGCAGCGAGTGCTTGCCCTGACGTATCGAGAATCATCTTGGCGCCACGTTGCTTGGCGATCCTGGCCACTCTCGCGTAGAAATCGTCGGGAACCCCACTTGGCAAGCTTCCGCTTGCGACGACAAAGCGGGGAAACGGCTCGATGGCAGAAAGTAATCGCAGACACTCCCGCCATTCGCTTTCATTGAGCTGCGGGCCGGGCAGAATGAAGCGATAGGATTGGTGGGTGCTGATCTCACTGACAAAGAAATCTTGGCGCGTTTCTTCAGCGATCGCAAAGGTCCGGCTCGCGACGCTCTCTTTCTCGAGCAACTTGCGGAGCAGGTCTCCGGTCGTGCCGCCAATGGAATAGATTGCGCAAACATCTCCGCCCAGCCGCCTGATCACACGCGCCACGTTGATCCCGCCACCGCCGGGATCGCGCCGTTGCGAGATGCCTCGAAGCTTGGCGACCGGGATAATCCTCTCTACCGATGTGGACAGGTCGACCGCTGGATTAAGCGTAATCGTGACAATGTCAGTCATTGCACTTGAACAGCGGATACGACCGGTAGCTGCTCGCCAGGCTCATGATCCGTCGCTGCAGCGATCTTTATCGGTTCACCACTGGCCGCAGGAACCTCTAGTATTCGCCCTATTTTAATGAAGTCCGAATACCACCTTGCTGATTCCTTGGGGACGCGCTTTTGCGTGGCGAAGTCGACGTAAACGAGGCCGAAGCGCTGCGAGTATCCCGAGGCCCATTCGAAGTTATCGAGCAATGACCACACAAAGTAGCCGCGAACGTTCGCACCCGCCGCGATCGCCTCCTGCATCGCGCTGGTATAGGCTTGCAAATAGGCGATTCGTCCAGTGTCCTGAATGCCGCCTGCATCGTCCAGTTTATCGTCTGTGGCTGTTCCATTCTCCAAGACGTAAATGGGCAAACCGAAGCGGGCGTGAATGTCCAGCAAGGTGTCGCGAAAGGCGCCAGGTACAATCGGCCAGCCGATCGAAGTCCTCGGCACATCTTCGGGCGGCGCGCCAAAAGTGGCGCCCATCAAGTTTGAATCGGCCTTAATGTAGTGTGGCGAATAGTGGTTCAATCCGAACCAATCCAGAGGTCTTGCAATCCGCGCCATGTCACCCGGCTTGAGGTAGGGTTCGATTGCTGCGGCAAGATGTGGTGGATAGCAGGCGAGATGCTGCGGATAAGGAAATGCGTCATTCCAATATTCCGCGAAGCGCAGCGCGGCGGCCGCATCATCGGGGCTCGAGCTGACAGGAAAACAAGGCTGCCGATTATGGATAGCGCCGAGTGAGGCCTGCGGCACCGAAGAGCGCAGCACGTCAATTGCGGCACCATGACTGAGATTCACGTGATGAATGGCTTTGTGCAAAGCCTCTTTGTCGGCGATCCCCGGCGCGTTCCAGCCAAGACCATAACCGAACAGCGTGAAAACGCAGGGCTCATTGAACGTGGCAAACCGCTTCACGCGATCCCCGTAGCGGTGCGCAACGAGCGCGGCATAATCGGCGAACCATCCGGCGATGTCCCGGTTCTGCCAGCCACCAAGATCATGGATCGCCTGCGGCAGATCCCAATGGTATAGACAGATCCAGGGCTCGATTCCGGCCGCGAGCAGTGTGTCGATCAATCTGTCATAGAAGGCCAAGCCGGGCTCGTTGAGAGCTCCTGCGCGTTCCAGGCGATCGTGATCACCGATTCCAGGCCATCGTGATCACCCATTCCAGAGCATCGTGATCAGCATTTCCAGCCGATCGTGATCGCTATTTCCAGCGATCATGATCGGGGGCAACGGG
>JAKFVP010000523.1 GCA_021732175.1 Bradyrhizobium sp. | reverse complement strand
TCGGCTGGCTACAAACGCCAGCCCGATAGGAGTGGAGAACTGCTGGAGGGATTCACTCTCCACAGATCGGCGTGTCTGAGTCGGAAGGAGGCTCGCGATCCTCATCAGCATCGGCAGCATCGCGGCTGGCGACGTCGCCTTGGTGCGCATGACGGCGCCATATCGCCTTAGCAACAGGACGGTCGCCGCCTCGCAGGCGTTGTAGGCCGTCTTCCAGTTCCAGACCCCGGTCGCATCGGAGGCGCCGAAGGCAGCCTCCATGGCGCCGCGCAGGACAGCGGCATCGATCCGGCGGCTGCGCTCGAGATCGGTCAAAAGCTGTCGCGCAGCCCTGATGACACTCGAGGCGACAACTGCGGTGGCACGGATCGAGAGCGGCGCGACGGCGCCGCCGGCGAGAGATTCGGTCATGGGAGGATTTCTCGGGAGAGCAGGAATGGGCTGAACCGCTCGGCGCTCTCCTTTAAGACCGCGGCGACTCAAAACCCTTCCCGGCCCGCCTCTACCTCTCAGCCATCGCCAATAAAAAGGGGACCGGCGCTCTGCACCGGTCCCCAAAACTGCGGGACAGCCGGAGCCATCCCGCTCTGTGATGTCACTCAGCCGCATCGAGCTGTTGCGGATCATCGTCGCCGGCGTTCTCCCCTTCCTCCTCGTCGGCGAGGAAATCGGGCAGCGGACCCGCTTCACCCTCCTCTTCCGCTGGCGACGCGGCGGGGTCGACGAGACGCAGCGGCTCCGGTAACCAGCCCGAACCATCGAGAAGGCGCTCGGCCTCCTTGGCCATGTCGGCCTTCTTCAGGTGGTCGATCAGCTGCGCGGAAGACTCGCCCCTTGCCTCCCGCACCGCCTCCAAAATGCGAGGCTTGGTGACCCGGCCGAGATAATTGTCGACAGTGGGTCTCCAGCCAGCCTGGACCATGTCGAGGCCCACCGCGCGGGCCAGCACGTCGGCCTGGTCGAGCCGCGTGCGGACGGCGTGAGCGGAGACGCGACCCTGATTGTAGCGGTTGGCCGGCTCATAGAGGGCGTTGACCGCAAATGACGCACAGTGAGCGAACAGAGACGCTTGCGCACCGCCATCGAGGGCTGTGAGTGCGTCCCACAGATCTTTCTCGCTCTTCGGCAGCCGTGCTTTCCAGGACTCATGCCGCGCCTCGACGGCCTTCGCGGACGCGCTTTCCCTTAAGCCAGGGGCTTGGGCGGGAAAGGTCGGCGTGTGAAGCCCGATCTCAAGGCAGCTTCCTGATGATGCGAACCGGTAAAAGGCAGTCAGCACAAAGTTGTGCAACACTGCCTGGAACGCGATCGCAGGACTTTCTGCCAGCGCGTCCCGCAGCGCCAGCGTACGATGCGCCGTCAGCTCTGTGATGAGCCGATCCGGCAAAGGCTTGGCCGCATCCTCATCATCTTCGTCGGCATCAGCAGCGCTGCCTGCAACCGCGATCACCGCTCGCCGAATGCAAGCACCTGCCTCCTGCCCTCCGGTCGACGACGGATCGGCGCTCTGCTCGATATCAGCATCAGTTGCCGGCACGTCGTCCTCTGGCCGGACGTAACCCCGGTCCACGGAAAGGCGTCCCTCGGAATCGATGCTGATGAAGACACCAGCTCGGGCGATCTCTGTCGGATCGTAGAGCACCGGCCGGTCTTCGAATGCCATCAAAGCCTGCTCGATTTCGCCGAGACGCTGATCGACCTCCTCGGGCAATTCGTCGGCATCCTGGTAGTCGGATTCAAGCTTCGCCTGCTCGGCGTTGAGGGCGTCGATGGTGGCCTGCTCCTCAGGTGAGAGATCGACAGGTTTGCCCTCTAGCTCACGCATGCCGCTAGCATGGCCGTAGGGAAAGTCCACGGCGACTGAGATCCATTTCCAGCCCTCCTTGGCGATCGTTTCGGCCTCGACTTTGAGTTTTTCGGTAACGAGACGATCAAGCAACGGCACATCCTGCAACCATCCGCCATCGTCGTGCGCGAACAGATCCCGCATCACGGCGCCGCCGGCCTGCTCGTAGGCATCCAGTCCGATGAACTGGGCGCGACGGTCGGAAGCGCGCACGGTGTTCTCCGTCAGCATCCTCCGGATCTGATATGGCTCGTCATTGCCGGATCTGCTGATGTTGTCCCAGACCTGCTCCTGACGCGCCTGGTCGGACGTGACCGAGAATGCCATCAACTGTTCGAGTGTCATACCATCGTCAGCATAGACGTCGTGCAACTTCGGCGAGACTGACGCCAGACGAAGGCGCTGCTTGACGATCGCCGGCGAGACGAAGTGCCGCGCGGCGATATCCTCTTCGCTCATGCCGCCGTCATGTAGCAGCTTGAACGCGCGGAACTGATCGAGCGGATGCAGTCCGACCCGCTCGTCATTTTCGGCGAGGGAATCGTCCTCGGCGATACCGCCATCCCGGATGACACAGGGGACAGGTTGCGTCTTCGCCATACGCTTCTGCTTGACCAGCAGTTCGAGCGCGCGGTAACGGCGTCCGCCGGCGGGCACCTCGAACATACCGGTCTCCTGGCCGTCGGCGTCAACGACCGCACGAACGCTCAGGCTTTGTAGCAGCGTGCGCTGAGCGATGCTCTCTGCCAGTTGTTCGATCGAGACGCCGGCCTCTACGCGCCGGACGTTGGACTGGCTCAGCACCAGCTTGTTGAAGGGAATATCGCGGGAGGGACTGAGTTTGATCTTCTGGACGACGCATGCCATGTCGGATTCTCCATGACGGGCGGCCGAAAGACTCTCTCCCGACCTCCTTCCCGTCACAGACAAGCCGGCACGCCTCTCACTCTCTGACGCGCAGCATCAACTGAGGACAGATACGGGCACAGCGTGCGGATCCGTCATGCAGCTTCCTCGCTGCCCCCAACCACGGAATCGATCGCGGGCGGCAGAAAGCCGAGCAGGAAATCGGCGGCCTTCGATGCCGCGCTCGCCGCACGGACGACGGCGCGATTATCCTCGCGCAGCACCTCCAGCCAGGAACCGATGTAGTCAGCGTGGCGCACGGTCGGCACGATACCGAGCGAGGCACAAACGAAGGCACCCGCCATTTCGGCGACTTATCTGAACAGTCAAGCTGTCTCAGCGGACTTTCATCAGCCGAACCAGCCGATCTGGCGGCGTTGCGCGGTTTTAGAGCGGGTGAGACACTCAGGAGTATCTGGGGTTGCTCTTCGCATTGTCGGTTCGCGATTTTTACGACTGCTCAGCGAACCGAATGCGACTGGCGAAGGATTCTTTCGTGCAGACTGCTCCATGGCGGTACCGGTCGACCACCTCACTTACGCTCAAAGCATCTCGCTGATATCTGACGCGCCACTGGGATATGCGAACATGGTGGTCTTCAACTGCTCTGCCGTCAGCCCTTGCCTGATCGCCAGTGCAAAGATGTTGATCACTTCGTCAGCGTGCGGACCGACAAGATGGGCGCCGAGGATGCGGTCAGTGTCCGTGTCGACTAACGTTTTGAATCCATACACCGTCTCGGCCTGTTGGCGTGCGGTGAACCAGCCGTCCACGCGGTCGGTCTTTACGCGAACGTTCAGGCCTTTCTCGCGCGCCTTGGCTTCGCTCATTCCGACGGCTGCGATCGGCGGGATGGTGAAGGCGACACTTGGAACGCCTGTGTAATCAGGCCTGACCGTGTTGCCGTTGAGCAGGTTCGCCGAGACTACCTTCGCGTCATGGCTTGATACCGGAGTGAGCGGCGGTCCTAGGCCGGCGGCATCACCTGCAGCGTAGACGGCGGGGTTGGAGACGCTTTGCAGAAATCCGTTCAACGCCAGCCGCCCGTTATGGTGCTTTACGCTCCCGGCATCGAGATCGAGCGCCGCGAGCGCCGGCGCCCGACCCGCGGCATGGACGACCAGATCGGCGTCCATGAGGAGTTCGCCATCAGGACAGTCCGCCCGGACGCGATAGCCGTCTGATACCTTCTCAATGGCGGTCACCCCTGCCTGTGTACGGACATTGATGCCGCGCTCGCTGAACTTGTCCATCAGCCAGCCGACGAGATCGGGGTCGAATTGCTTGAGCATTCGCTCCCCGTGCTGAAGAATTGTGACCTGTGCACCGGCGCGCGCCGCAATGTGCGAAAACTCGGCCGCGATATAACCGCCGCCGACAAGGACGATGCGTTTAGGCAGGCTCTCCAGTTCCAGGAAGCCTTCATTGGTGATCAGGTGCTGCTCGCCCGGAATGCCGAGCGGCACGGCCTCGGCGCCGGCGGCGATCACGATACGGTCCGCCTCGATCCTCTCCCCTCCGAACTCGAGCGCATTCGGGCCGATAAAGCGAACGTGACCCTGGAAGGCGTGAATCCCTTTGTCGGCAAAGGCCTTCTCACGCTTCTGCGGTACCGGATCGGTGAAGCTGCGCTTGAAGGCCATCAGTCCCATCCAATCGAGCCTCGCGTCCCCTTCGATTCCACGTCCGCTCATGCGCCAGGCGTGATCAGCCGCCTCGGCGCCGCCGACCATCATCTTCTTCGGATCGCAACCGCGCAAGGCGCAGGTGCCCCCGAAGGGCCGGAAGTCCGCGACGGCGACGCTCCAGCCAGCCGCACGAGCCCTGTGTGCTGTTACGATCGCAGCCGTTCCCGTGCCGATGATCGCCAGGTCATATCTCTTCGCCATTAGCTCTCATTCAACATTGTCACGTTCGACACCCGAGCCTTCGCGGCTCAGCCGGCGCAGCACGACAGCTTCGCCACGTCCTTGTCGAAGGCAAGAGCCGCGAGCTTCAGGCCCTCGACGGTGGTGAGATACGGAAAGATCGTGTCCGCGAGGTCGTCGACGGTGAGGCGTTGGCGGATCGCGAGCGTCGCGGTCTGGATGCTGTCGGCGCCTTCCGGCGCTAGGATATGCGCGCCGAGCAGCCGACCGGTACCGGCGTCGGCGACGAGCTTGATGAGCCCACGCGTGTCGCGAGCGGCGAGCGCGCGCGGCACCTGGTCGAGACCGATCGTCGAGACGCGAACCGCATGCCCTGCGTCGCGCGCCGCGGCCTCGGTCAGCCCGACGCTCGCGACTTGCGGATCGGTGAATACGATGGCAGGCATGACGCTGTTGTCGTAACGTAGGCTGTCGCTGTTGAGAGCGTTCTTGGCGGCGAGCTTGGCGCCATAGGCGGCCATGTAGACGAACTGGTCGCGGCCGGTGACGTCGCCGGCAGCATAGATGCCGGCCCCAGTGGTGCGCATGCGGTCATCGACGACGATGCCGCCCTTCGGCGAGAGGGCGATGCCGTGCTCGGTGAGCCCAAGGCCTTCGATGTTGGGCGCGCGCCCGGTAGCGATCAGCACCTGATCGGCGTCGATCGTCGTGTTCTGGCCGTTGCGCACAACGTCAAGCGCAATGCCATGCTCGCCCTTGCGGATCGCACGGTAGGCGATGCCGGAAACGACCGAGATGCCTTCGTCCTCGAAATACCCCGCCAGTGCCGCGCCGATCTCGGGCTCGGCCTCGGGGATCAGACGGGACCGGCACACCAGCGTCACCTTGACGCTGGCGCGGGCGAACATCTGGGCGAGCTCCGCCCCGATATAGCCGCCGCCGATAACGAGCAATGATCGCGGCAGCTCCTCAAGGTCGAGCGCGGTCGTGCTGGTGAGATACGGCACGGCGTCAATGCCAGGGATAGCGGGCACCGCCGGCCGCGCGCCGGTCGCGATGATGATCTTGCCGGCGGGAATGTGCGTGCCGCCCACCTCGACACCACCGTCGATGAGGCGCGCCGGTCCTTCGCGATAAGCGATACCGTTGTAGGCGGGGAGCAGGTTCGTGTACTTGGCTTGGCGCAGTTCGGAAACGAGTGCGTCCTTTTGACGAACGGTTCTGCGCCAGTCGGTCAGTTCGGCCTCCGCCGTGATGCCGGCAAAACGTGCCGCTACGCGCGCGTTGTGAAGTGTCTCGGCTGCGCGGATCAAGGTCTTTGACGGCACGCAGCCGATATTGACGCAGGTGCCTCCGATAGTGCCGCTGCCGATGAGGGCCACCTGTGCGCCCTGGTCGGCGGCCGTGATCGAGGCCGAGAAGCCGGCCGAGCCGGCGCCGATGACGACGAGATCGTAGGCGCCACCATTGCGACCGTTAGTGCGAAAGCGGTCCACCACTACAGCGCGCTTCGATGTCGAGCCGACCGACGATTGTGCTGCCGTATCGAGGCCGGCGAGGCTCGGCCCGAACAGGCCGCGGCCAGCCTCCAGCCCTTCCTCGATCGACAATCGAAACCCGGCCTCGTCCGCAGCCTGTTCGCGGCGCCAGGCGGAGAGATGGTCGTCCGAACAGAAGAAGGCGGTCGTCGCGCACAGCGAGTTCGCAGCACACGCGCCTTCATAGCGAACGCTTTGCCACATGACAGCCGTCCGCGGCTCGATCTGCGCCAGCGCCCGCCCTTGGTCCCGCGAGGCGATCCGGATTGGCGCACCACAATGGCGGCAGCGCGATGCAATCGTGATGTCGCGATCAGTCATGGCGCCAATGCCGAGTGCGTCGACCGCGCACATGGCGTTGACAACACGTCCGTCCAGTGTGACCCGGTGGTCCGTGTCCCTATCGGTGAAGGGATAGGCGCCGACGATCCGCTCGCCGTCGAGCACGACCAGATCGCGACGGCGGAGCTCTTCGAGCAGAGTCCGGACGGACGTCTCGTTCAACCCCGCTCGCTCCGCAAGCGCGCCCGTGGTCGGGGCTCGTCCGTCTTCGGAGTAGAGTTGGAGGAGCGCAATGCGAACGCGGTCGATGGCGGGATCGTAGCCACTCCAGCGATCTAACACATGGTCGGACCCGACCATTGCCTGCAGGGCATCCTTGACCGCCGGCGATGTGACCACAGACCAATCCGGAAACGTCACGCCCGGCCGCACAGTGTAGCTCGGCGGCGACGCGGATGCGGAAGCTGCAAGCTTGTCGCGAGACGAGGAGGATGCACAGCAGTCGTTCATGGCTTCATGCCTTCCTTGTGAATTTTGGTCTCGCCGCAGTCGGCTTTTGCACGGCGACGGTGGATAGCCCACGCGACGAGAGCGAAGCACGCGACCATCAGCGGAAGCACCACCAAACCCGCACCTGCCAGCCACGCTCCGAGGCCGGCCAGTGGCAAGCTCCGATGAGGAGCGGCGCCGCGCAGCAGATCGCGGCGACGACGGCGCCAGCCGTGCCTGCACGGATCAGCGCGCGGTCATTCACCTCAACTTCCCTGCTGCACCGGATGGGCTGGATAGCCCGCGTTCATGCTGGCGGCCGCGATGGTGGCTGGGTTTGTCTTTGCGTCGTCGAAGGTCACGGTTGCGGTTTTGGCTCGGAACGAAACGGCGACCTTTGCGACGCCCAGGACCCCCTCCATCGAACTCTTCACGATGTAGGGACACGAGGCGCAGGTCATGTTGTCGACAGCGAATGTGATTGTGCGCTCGCCGGCGAATGCAGTCGATGCTGTCATCATCAAGGTGATCAGGGCGAGTGCGCTCAAATATTTGTTCATCGGACGGGTCTCCTTTTGGTGTTAGGCGCGAAGTAGCAGCGGGGCGATGTAATCGAAGGCGAAGGCGGCCACAACGAGCACCGTAGCGATCCAGAGCGCGAGCTGAATAAGGCGGCTGGGAATCGAGCGCGCGCAGGCCGCATCATCGGCGCAGGCTCGCCTGGGCTTCCAGTAAACGAGATAGAAGCCATAGCCGAGCAGACCCGCCGTTCCGGCGACAAAGAACGGCTTATAAGGTGCGAGCGCGGTGAGATTGCCGATCCAGGCGCCGCCGATGCCGAGGCTGAACAGGATCAGCGGCACGATGCAGCAGGACGAGGCGGCGAGCGCGCCGACAATGCCGCCAACGGCGATCAGACGCTGCCGTCCGACCTCGCCGCGC
>JAKFVP010000343.1 GCA_021732175.1 Bradyrhizobium sp. | reverse complement strand
GTGCAGTTGCGGCGCGCCCGGCTTGATCGCGGCCTTGACGTCAGCGACCGCCGGCAGTTCCTCGTAATTGACCACCACGGCTTCCGCGGCATCGCGCGCCTGGTTCTTGGTCTCAGCGATCACGACCGCGACCGCCTGTCCGACGAAGCGCACGGTCTCCGGCGCCATCGCCGGCCATGCGCCCATCTTCATCGGTGAGCCGTCCTTCGAGGTGATGGCCCAGCCGCAAATCAAATTGCCGATCTTGTCGTCGACGATCTGCTGGCCGGTGAGCACGGCGACCACACCGGGCATTTTCATCGCGGCGCTGGAGTCGATGCCCTTGACCTTGGCATGCGCATGCGGGCTGCGGATAAAGTGGGCATAGGTCAGCCCCACCAATTTGATATCGTCGACATAGCGGCCCTTGCCCGTGATGAACCGCTTGTCTTCCTTGCGCACGACGCTTGCGCCAATGCCTTCAACGCCCATGTCCTGATCCTCCCAACCGGAGATTTATGATGTCCCGCCGCATTCCATCGCGCGCGGCGGATTGAATTCGAAAGAGTGGCGGGGACGCGCTATTCCGCGGCCTGCGAGACCTTCATGCGGCCGGCCGCGTCCAGCACCGCTTTCACGATGTTGTGGTAGCCGGTGCAGCGGCAGATGTTGCCTTCCAGCTCATGGCGGACGGTGGCTTCATCCAGCTTGCCGCCATGGCGGTGCACGATGTCGACCGCCGACATGATCATGCCCGGCGTGCAGAAACCGCACTGAAGGCCGTGATTGTCGCGGAAGGCGGCCTGCATCGGGTGCAGTTCGTCGCCCTTGGCGATGCCTTCGATGGTGGTGACGTTGCTGCCGGCGGCCTGTGCCGCCAGCACGGTGCAGGACTTCACCGCGCGCCCGTCGATATGGACGACGCAGGCGCCGCACTGGCTGGTATCGCAGCCGACATGCGTGCCGGTCAGATTGAGATTCTCCCGCAAGAGATGGACCAGGAGGGTCCGGTCTTCGACGTCGACCGAGACCGCCTTGCCGTTCACCGTCAGCTTGACTGTAGACACGCTTAACTCCTCCCGATGATATCTTTTGATTGGTTCTAATTAGAGACAGCGCGGGCGGAACTTGCAACTAGGATTTTCGTCCGGGGACGCGGATGTGATCGATGACGCATCAATGACGCGACGACAGGCATGCGCGGTGCGAGGGCGTCGCGGGGATCAGCGCAGGGCAGGATAACGCACCCCCAGCTGCAACCCCGGGCAGCTACGCCGGATTTACGCACCTTTATCCATTTGCCGGTAGTTTTGCGTTAGCGGTTGGGAGCGCAGGCCCCCGATCCGGCTGGTCTTGGTCTAAAGGCGGGGGCGGACATGGGGTTTTCAAAGCGCGTCGGCCTGCGGTCCGTAAGCCTTCCAACTCTTCGCTTCCGCGGCAAGATCGTGCTCGGATTTGCCGTCGTTCTGCTGATTTCCGCCGTCAGCATGGGTTTTGCATGGCTCGGCTTTGAGCATGTGTCGGAAGGCGTTGCCGCCTACCGCAAGAGCGTCACGGAAGCCGATCTCGCCCGCAACATCGACCGTGAGCTGATCTCCTATCGGGCGCTCGTGCGCTATTACGTCGCGACCGGCAAGGAAGAGGACAGCAAGGCGGCCATCGCGGCCGAGGCCGGCCTGAAGGACGCCATCAACCAGTCGATGCGTGGCACCACCAACCCGGCCCGGCTGGAGCAGATCACCAAGCTCGAGCGCGAGTTCCACGCCTTCACGAAGATCTTCGCGGAGATCCTCAAGACCAAGGAAGAGAGCGAGTATCTCACCAAGAACGCGCTGACCCGCAGCGAGATGTCGCTGGAATACAAGCTGGACGATCTCGCCTCCACCGCGACCGATGTCGACCTGCCGGCGGTCGCCTTCCAGGCCAAGTCGATCACCACGCAGTTCCAGGCTATCAAGGTGTTCGCCAACAATTTCGTCGTCTCCGGCGACGTTTCGGCGGCGACCTCGACCTCCAGCCGCCTCAGCTTCCTGGAGAACGGCTTCAAGAACATTCCTGCAACCAACGAGAAGGTCGAGCCCATCGTCAAGGAGATGATGGCGCTGCTCAAGACCTATCGCGAGGCCTTCGCCAAGCTGGTTGCGAACAGGAAGCTGATCACCGAACTGACGGCCGAAATGGGCGACTCCGCCGAAGCGATCATGAAGGGCGCGGCCGCCATGAAGGCCGCTCTCCTCGCGGATCAGACGCGCTTCGAAGCGGAGTCGAACACGACGATTGCGGACACCGAACGGTTGATCCTGATGCTCGCGATCGGCGGCTTCCTGCTGGGCGCGGTGTGGGCCTTTATGCTCTCGCGCGGCATTTCGAAGCCGATGGTCGCGATGTGCAAGGCGATGCGCGAACTCGCCGCCGGCAATTTTGACGTCGTGTTGCCCGGTCTCGGGCGGAAGGACGAACTCGGCGAAATGGCCAGCGCCGTGGAGGAGTTCAAGGTGCAGGCGATCGCCAAGGCCGAGCGCGATGCCGCCGAACAGGAAGCGCAGAACAAGGCGAGCGCCGCCGCGCGCCGCGGCGAATTGATCCGCTTCGCCGACGAGTTCGAAAGCGCGGTCGGCTCGATCGTCGCCAATGTTTCGGCCTCCGCCGCGCAGCTTGAGACAGCCGCGGGCACGCTGACGCGCACCGCCGAGACCACGCAGAGCCTGTCGAGCCAGGTCGCGGAAACCTCGGGCCAGGCGTCCAGCGACATGCAGTCGGTGGCGGCTGCCACCGAAGAACTCTCCGCGTCCGTCAACGAAATCGGGCGCCGCGTGCGCGAGTCCAACGACATCGCGGTCGCAGCGGTGCGTCAGGCCGAGGAGACGGACGATCGCATCGGCAAGCTGTCGAAGGCGGCGCAGCAGATCGGCGACGTGGTCAAGCTGATCACGGCGATTGCCGAGCAGACCAATCTTCTGGCGCTCAACGCCACCATCGAGGCGGCCCGCGCGGGTGAAGCCGGCCGCGGCTTTGCCGTGGTGGCCTCCGAGGTGAAATCGCTGGCCAGCCAGACCGCGAAGGCGACCGACGAGATATCCAACCACATCTCGGGCATGCAGGGCGCAACGCAGGAGTCCGTTGCCGCGATCAAGGAGATCGGCGGCACCATCGGCAAGATTTCCGAGATCGCTTCCACCATTGCCAGCGCCGTGGAGGAGCAGGGCTCGGCGACGCAGGAGATCGCGCGCAGCGTCCAGAACGTCGCCAAGGGTACGCATGACGCTTCCGAGAACGTCATGCAGGTCAACCGCGGTGCCACCGAGACCGGCGCGGCCTCCGAAGAAGTGCTCAATTCGGCGCGCTCGCTATCGACGGAAAGCACGCGCCTGCGCGAAGAGCTCGACCGCTTCATGGCGAATATCCGCGCGGCGTAGGCGTAGCGCAGAAGCTTTCTGCCGTCATTGCGAGCGAAGCGACGGGTCGTCGCTGCGCTCCTCGCAATGACGGGGGAACCTTGCGCCGTGCCGGATTGCGACGTGCAGACGCTGCATGCGTCCTCGGCTAACAGCCTGAAAACAAGCGTAAATCCGTTCGGTTCCAATATCGCAATGCGGGAACTGCATGGCCACACAAACGTTATTTCAGCGTGGCAGGCTTTGGCTGACGCCGAACAGAGGTGAGAAGCCTTGGGGGTTCCGACTCCCGAGGGGCCTTCTCATTGATCGCAATGAGTTTGCAAAGAACGGAGCGCAATCCGGCGCCGCAGGACAGCGCATCTGCGCCGGTGGCGCAGGACAATTCGCGCGTCATCGAAACCAGCATTCCCGCGCGTCTCGATAGTCTGACCTGGAGCGGCTTTCACACCCGCGTCGTGCTCGCGCTCGGCATCACCTGGATTCTCGACGGGCTCGAGGTCACGCTGGCTGGCGCCTTGTCGGGCGCGCTGAAGGAAAGCCCGACGCTGCGCTTCTCCAATTTCGATGTCGGGCTTGCCAACAGCGCCTATCTTGCCGGCGCCGTGCTCGGTGCGCTCGGTTTCGGCTGGCTCACCGACCGCATCGGGCGCAAGAAGCTGTTCTTCATTACGCTCGCGCTCTATCTGCTTGCCACGGCGGCGACGGCATTGTCGTGGAATGTCGCGAGTTACGCGCTATTTCGCTTTCTTACCGGCGCCGGCATCGGCGGCGAATATACCGCGATCAATTCGACCATCCAGGAACTGGTGCCGGCGCGCTATCGCGGCTGGACCGATCTCGTGATCAACGGCAGCTTCTGGCTCGGCGCTGCCCTCGGCGCAGTCGCTGCCATCGTGCTGCTCGATCCGCAAATGGTCGGCGTCGATCTCGGCTGGCGGCTCGCTTACCTGACCGGCGCGGTGCTCGGCCTCATCGTGTTCTTCATGCGGCTGTGGATTCCGGAAAGCCCGCGCTGGCTGATGATCCACGGCCGCCCCGAGGAAGCGCATGCGATCGTCGACGAGATCGAGCAATCGGCGCTCGGGCACTCGCAAACAGGCGGCGCATTCCCAAAAATGCGGCTGAGGATGCGCAGCCACACACCGCTGCGCGAGGTCGCGCATACGCTGTTCACGGCCTATCGCCAGCGCGCGATGGTCGGCCTGATGCTGATGTCGGCACAGGCCTTCTTCTACAACGCCATCTTCTTCACCTTTGCGCTGGTGCTGACCGACTTCTTCGGCATCCCCGCCAGCAATGTCGGCTGGTACATCCTGCCCTTTGCCGCCGGCAACTTCCTGGGGCCGCTGCTGATGGGCCGGCTGTTCGACACGCTGGGCCGGCGCGCAATGATCGCGTTTACTTACGGCGTGTCGGGCGTGCTGCTGACCGTATCCGGCTATCTGTTCTGGATCGGCGCGCTGTCAGCGCAAACACAGACGATCGCCTGGATGGTGATCTTCTTCTTTGCCTCGCCCGCCGCGAGCGCGGCGTATCTGACGGTGAGCGAAACATTTCCGCTGGAGGTGCGCGCACTCGCGATTGCGCTGTTTTACGCGGTGGGGACGGGGATTGGCGGAGTCATGGGCCCCGCACTGTTTGGCGCGCTGATCGACACGGGATCGCGCGGCACGGTGTTCGCGGGCTATCTGTTCGGCTCCGTCCTGATGATCGCGGCAGCAGCCGTTGCCTGGCGTTATGCCGTCGCCGCCGAGCGACGCTCGCTGGAATCGGTTGCCAAGCCGCTCGCTTTTGTGGAGTAGGATATGATGGATCAGGAAATGGCTGCAATGCCGCTCGAAGACGTAGCACCCGAAGACGAGGAAGCGCTGGAAACCGTTCCGGTGCCGAGCTCGCTGGTGCCGCATCTGAGCGAGACCGCGGTGCTGCTCGACATCGACGGTACGCTGCTCGACCTGATGCCGACGCCGCGCGAAGTGTGGGTGCCGCCGGGTCTCATCAAGACACTCAATCGTCTCTACAAGCGGACCGGCGGCGCGCTGGCGCTGGTCAGCGGCCGCTCGCTCAACGATATCGATCTGATTTTCGCGCCGGATCAGTTTCCGGCGGTCGGCGGCCATGGCGCGGAGACGCGGCTGGAAGCCGATGCGGACGCGGTCGCCGCGCATGCGCCGCCGCTGGACAAGGAATTGAAGCGGCGGCTGGCCGCCATCGCGCGGCTCAGCCCCGGCATATTGCTCGAGGACAAGGGCTATTCGCTGGCACTGCATTATCGCCTGGCGCCGCATGCGGAGAAGGCGATCTATGAAGCGGTGTCATTGATCCGCGCCGATCTGCCGGACGCGCCGATCGAGGTGCTGCCGGGCAAGTGTGTCTGCGAGATCAAGCATTCCGGCTTCACCAAGGCGAGCGGCGTGCGCGAATTGATGACGCATCCGCCTTTCAAGGGCCGCAAGCCCTTCTTCATCGGCGATGACGTCACGGATGAGACGGTGTTCGCGATCATGCCAGATCTTGACGGCATCGCTTTCTCCGTCGGCCGCCGCGCCCGCGGCGTGGCCGGTCATTTCGATGCGCCGAGCGATGTGCGCGAGTTCCTTGCGCACCTGCTTGACGACGAAAGGGACGCATCGCTGCCATAAAGGCACAGCGAAAGCCACAATGATAAACGGATTTCGCCGCGCGCCTCTCGATTGCGCTTATTTTGCGCATCATTTGGCGCGCTGTTCGAAATTTCTTTTCGCGGGAACACGCGAGTTCCACGTAGCTCGCCAGAATTTGGTTTCAATTCGCAACAATCGTGATCAGGAACCATATTGATGAACATCCGTTAACCTGTGGACTTCATCGGAGGGGACTGTGAAACTCGTTGTCGTTTCAAACCGCGTTGCGCGCGGCAAGGCCAACGAGCCCATGACGGGCGGTTTGGCCGCTGCGTTGCTTCCCGTGGTAGAAAACTCCGGCGCGATCTGGGTCGGTTCCTCCGGCCGCGTTCGCGACGGGAACCAGGAACCGTTTGCCGAGATCGAATCCCTCGGAAGCGGTGCGCTGGCGTTGCTTGATCTGCCGGCCGCGCATTACGGCGGCTACTACGAAGGTTTCGCCAATTCGGCGCTGTGGCCAGCGATGCATTCGCGACCCGACCTGATCCGCGCCACCCGCGAGGACTATCTGTCCTATCGCGAGGTCAACGCCTTCATGGCGCGCGCGCTGCTGCGCTTCCGTAAGGCCGACACCGCGTTCTGGGTGCAGGACTATCATTTCCTCGCGCTCGGCGCGGAGCTGCGCGATCTTGGCGTCACCAACTCGATCGGCTTCTTCTTGCACACGCCCTGGCCGGCCCGCAACGTGATGTCAGGCGTGCCGCACGCCCGCGAGCTGATCGAGGCGATGCTCGCCTATGACCTGATCGGTTTCCAGACCGAGGAGGATTGCGAGAACTTTCTCGCCTGCGTGCAGCACGAGCTCGATCTGCCCGTCCATGACGGCATGATCGTCTCGCGCTACGGCCGCAGCCGCGCCGCCGTATTCCCGATCGGCATCGACGTCGACATGTTCGCGCAATATGCCGCGAAGTCGGCGTCGCATCCGGAGGTGTCGCGGCTGCGCAAGAGCCTCAACGGTGAGCGGCTCGCGATCGGCGTTGACCGTCTCGACTATTCAAAGGGCCTCACCAACCGCATCCGCGCCTTCGACAAGATGTGGAGCGATCAGCCGTCGTTGCTGCGCACCGCTTCGCTGTTGCAGATCGCGACGCCCTCGCGCGGCGCCATCGAGGCGTACGGCAATCTGCAGACCGAAGTGGCGAAGCTCGTCAGCGACGTCAACGGCCGCCATGGCGAGATCGACTGGACGCCGATCCGCTATCTCAACAAGGGCTTTGGCCAGGCCGTGCTCGCCGGTCTCTACCGCACCGCGCAGGTCGGCGTGGTGACGCCGTTGCAGGACGGCATGAACCTCGTCGCCAAGGAATATGTCGCCGCGCAAAACGCGGCTGATCCCGGCGTGCTGGTGCTGTCGAAATTCGCCGGTGCCGCCAACGAGCTCGATGCGGCATTGCTGGTCAATCCGCACGACATCGACGGCATGGCGCGCGCCATCGCGACCGCGCTGACGATGCCGCTGACCGAGCGCCGCATGCGCTGGGAGGCGATGATGGGCAAGCTGCGCCGCGGCACCATCCAGCAATGGTTCGAGAGTTTTGTGCAGGAGTTGGCCGAGACGCAGCTCGATCGCAGCGCCAACGCGCCGTTGATGCCGGATCGCGTGGACATGTGGCCGCGCCGCTCGGCGCAGGCCGGTGCGCGCATCCACTAACTAGTAGCAGTACGACACGCCATCGAGCACGGTGCAGCGCACCTTGTTCGGATCGCTCGGGTTGTCGAGCGGCACCACGCCCTTGCCGCTGCCGACGAACACGCCCTTGCCGACCACCACCGACGACTTGTTACCGATGATCACGCTCGGATGCGGCGAAGCCAGATTGGCGCGCGTGCCGTCGGG
>JAKFVP010000164.1 GCA_021732175.1 Bradyrhizobium sp. | reverse complement strand
CTCGGCATAGATTCCGCAATCGCCGTGGCCGAGCCGGCGCTGCAGCGCCGTCGGAATGGCGAGGTCGCGTTCCGCCGTATCCGGGTCGACATTGACGGCGGCGCAGCGGACGATGCGTTTCACCACCTTCAGCCTGGTTTCGCCGATCCGCAGCGTCTGGTCGAGCAGATCGAATTCGGACCACGCCGGCCAGCCCTCGACATAGAGATTGGCGCGGAAGCGAAGCGGGTGAACCGGCGCGCCCACCATGTTTTCGATGGCGCGGACGCTGGCGAGATTGATGATGGATACGACCTTGCGGGCGACGTCGGAAAAGCTGTGTCCGGGGCTCGTCAGCACCTTTGGCGGGCCCTTGATCTGGCCCTCAAAGGACGTGGCCAAGAAGTGCTCGATCGCTGCCCGCCCTTCCGCCGTTTCCAGGTCGCCCTCGGCCGCGACCTCGCCGTTGTGACGGATGGTCAGCACGTTGGTCGCATCGTCGAAATGGGTGCGCAGGCCTGCGAGCCATTCGTCGCGCATCAGCATCAGGAAATGCGGCTTCGACAGCCATTGCGGCGCAGCGGGATCGAATCCGGACGGGCCGTTCTCGATGGCGTAGCGGCGATCGGCCAGCAGCGTCTGGCCGGGCTGCAGCGCAGTACTTTGCAGCGGTTCCGGGGTGAGACCTTTCACCGGATAGCGATAGATCGAATCGATCCTGGCGGATGGAGGCGTGCGCGTCATTTCCATGGCCGTGCTTTATCGCAATCCGGGGCGCGCGGATACCGTCATGGCCGTGACGCGCCCGGCGTGTCCAGCAGACGCTGCATGAAGACGAGATCGAGCCAGCGGCCGAACTTGCGCCCGACCTCGGGCATGCGCGCTACTTCCGCAAAACCCATCTGCGCGTGCAGGCGGATCGAGGCCTGATTGTCGCCGTCGATGCCTGCGATCAGCACGTGCTTGCCGAGGTCAGTGGCGGCCGAAATCAGCTCGCCGACGATGAGGCGGCCGAGGCCTCGCCCGCGATGATCAGCGTGGATGTAGACGCTGTGCTCCACCGTGTAGCGATAGCCGGGCCAGGCCCGGAAATCGCCGAAGGTGCCGTATCCAGTGACGATTCCGCCTTCGGTGGCGACGAGCACGGGGTAGCCGAGCGCGCGCCGGGCCGTCATCCAGGCCAGCCGGTCCGCCTCGGTATCCGGCTTCTCGGTCCACACCGCGTTCGAGGTGGCGACCACCTCGTTGTAGATGGCGGTGATGGCGGGGATGTCCTGCTCGGTGGCCGGCCGGATGGTCATCCAAAACTCCCAAAACAACCCCTTGCACAGTAGGGGATCGTCTATTATATGAGACATAATGTCAACTATAGAGGATACGGCGGGGCCGGCCCTGGCCCAGCGGATTCGCGGGGAACGCGAAGCCCGCGGCTGGTCGCTGGGCGGCTTGGCCGAACGGGCCGGCGTCTCCAAGGCGATGCTGAGCAAGATCGAGCGCGCCGAGGCGAGCCCGACGGCGGCCACCCTGTCGCGGATTGCGACCGCCTATGGGCTGACCCTGGCCGCCCTGTTCGAGCGGGCGGTGGAAGGCTCGCGCCTGGTGCGCGCCAAGGACCATCCGCTCTGGCGCGATCCCAAGACCTCCTACCTGCGGCGCCAGATTTTCCTTAGCCAGTCCAGTCCGCTGGAACTGGTCGAGATCGAACTGCCGCCGCGGCAGGAAGTCGGCTTTCCCGCCAGCGCCTATCACCTGATCCATCAGGTGGTCTGGGTGCTGAGCAACCGCCTCACCATCATGGAGGGCGCAACACGGCACGAACTCGGGGCGGGCGACCGCCTGGAGTTCGACAAGCCTTCGGACGTCGTTTTCCGCAACGATGGCAAGGAGCCCTGCCGCTACGTCGTCGCCGTGGTGCGGCGATGAGAGACAGTTAATTCCGAATTTGCGGGCGCAAGCTCTTCCGTTTCACGAACTTGTGCCCACATTTCCCCCAAGCCCAGCGGGGGCGACGACCGCGGCCGGTTGAGGAATGTCAACGCGGACCGCGGAAACCCAATGAAGATGCCGCAATCGTGCCTTAGGGGCGATGACGGCATGCCGAGGGAATGCAAACAATGAATATTGAGAAATACACCGAACGTTCGCGCGGCTTCATCCAGTCGGCGCAATCGCTTGCGATGCGCGACGGCCATCAGCAGTTCTCGACGCTGCATATGCTGAAGGTGCTGCTCGACGACAATGAGGGGCTGGCGAGCGGTCTGATCGATCGCGCCGGCGGCAACTCCCGCGCCATCCTGAAGGCGACCGAGGATGCGCTGAACAAGCTGCCGAAAGTATCGGGCGGCGGCGCAGGCCAGATTTATCTCGCACCGGAACTGGCGCGCGCTTTCGACGCCGCCGAGAAGGCGGGCGAGAAGGCCGGCGACAGCTTCGTCACCGTCGAGCGTCTGCTGCTTGGCCTTGCCATGGACAAGAACAGCGAGGCCGGCGCCATCCTGAGCAAGGGCGGCGTCACCGCGCAGAATCTCAACGCGGCGATCGAGGCGCTGCGCAAGGGCCGCACCGCGGACTCTGCGACCGCCGAGAACGCCTATGACGCGTTGAAGAAATACGCCCGCGACCTCACCCAGGCCGCGCGCGACGGCAAGCTCGATCCGGTGATCGGCCGCGACGAGGAAATCCGCCGTACGATTCAAGTGCTCTCCCGCCGTACCAAGAACAATCCCGTCCTGATCGGCGAGCCCGGTGTCGGCAAGACCGCCATCGTCGAAGGGCTCGCGCTGCGCATCCTCAATGGCGACGTGCCGGAGAGCCTGAAGGACAAGAAGCTGCTCTCGCTCGACATGGGCGCGCTGATTGCCGGCGCGAAATACCGCGGCGAGTTCGAGGAGCGGCTGAAGGCCGTGCTGGCCGAGGTCACCTCCGCGGAAGGCGGCATCATCCTGTTCATCGACGAGATGCACACGCTGATCGGCGCCGGCAAGGCGGATGGCGCGATGGACGCGTCCAACCTGTTGAAGCCTGCGCTGGCGCGCGGCGACCTGCACTGCATCGGCGCCACCACGCTCGACGAGTACCAGAAGCACGTCGAAAAGGACGCGGCGCTCGCGCGGCGTTTCCAGCCGATCTATGTCAACGAGCCGACGGTCGAGGACACCATCTCGATCCTGCGCGGCCTGAAGGACAAGTACGAGCAGCATCACGGCGTGCGCATCACCGATTCCGCATTGGTGGCCGCAACCACGCTGTCGAACCGCTACATCACCAACCGCTTCCTGCCCGACAAGGCCATCGACCTCATGGACGAGGCCGCGGCGCGGCTGAAGATGCAGGTCGATTCCAAGCCGGAAGAGCTCGACCTGCTCGACCGCGACATCATCAGGCTGAAGATCGAGCAGGAGGCGCTCAAGAAGGAGAGCGATCCGGGTTCGAAGAGCCGGCTGCAGACGCTGGAGAAGGAGCTTGCCGATCTCGAAGAGAAGTCGGCGGCGCTGACGGCGCGCTGGAGCAAGGAGAAGAACAAGCTTTCCGATGCCGCCAAGCTGAAGAGCGAGCTCGATGCGCTGCGCATTGAACTCGCCAACGCTCAGCGCCGCGGCGAATTCCAGCGCGCAGGCGAGCTTGCCTATGGCAGGATTCCCGAACTGGAGAAGAAGCTTGCTTCCATCGAGGAGAACGAGGCGCCCGGCGAGATGATGGAGGAGGCGGTCACCGCCAACCACATCGCGCAGGTGGTGTCGCGCTGGACCGGCGTTCCCGTCGACAAGATGCTGGAAGGCGAAAAGGACAAGCTGCTCAAGATGGAGGAGGCGCTCGGCCAGCGCGTCGTCGGCCAGGCCGAAGCCGTGCGTGCGGTGGCAACCGCCGTGCGCCGTTCGCGCGCGGGCCTGCAGGATCCGAACCGGCCGATGGGCTCGTTCATGTTCTTGGGCCCCACCGGCGTCGGCAAGACCGAGCTCACCAAGGCGCTCGCGGAGTATCTGTTCAACGACGAGACCGCGATGGTCCGCCTCGACATGTCCGAATACATGGAGAAGCACTCGGTCTCCCGTCTGATCGGCGCGCCTCCGGGCTATGTCGGTTATGACGAGGGCGGCGCGCTCACCGAAGCCGTGCGGCGCCGACCCTACCAGGTCGTGCTGTTCGACGAGATCGAGAAGGCGCATCCCGACGTCTTCAACGTGCTGCTGCAGGTGCTCGACGACGGCCGCCTGACCGACGGTCAGGGCCGCACCGTCGACTTCCGCAACACGCTGATCATCATGACCTCGAACCTCGGTTCGGAGTTCCTGGTGAACCAGCCGGAAGGCGAGGACACCTCGGCCGTGCGCGAGCAGGTGATGGCAATGGTGCGGGCGCACTTCCGCCCCGAATTCCTCAACCGCGTTGACGAGATCATCCTGTTCCACCGCTTGCAGAAGAGCGAGATGGGCCGGATCGTCGAGATCCAGTTCACGCGGCTGCAGAAGCTGCTCGAGGAGCGCAAGATCGTGTTGACGCTCGATGCTTCTGCACGCGACTGGCTCGCCGACAAGGGCTGGGACCCCGCCTATGGCGCCCGTCCGCTGAAGCGGGTGATCCAGCGCAGCGTGCAGGATCCGCTCGCCGAGATGATCCTCGCGGGCGAGGTCTCCGACGGCGACAAGGTCAAGATCTCGACCAAGGGCAATGTGCTGACTTTCAACGGCAAGCCGGCCCAGACCGCCGAGATCGCGCAGTTCGAGACGCCGGTGCCGAAGCGCAAGCTGAACTGAGGCGGCGTCAGCCGAACCCACAAAAAGGGCCCTTCGCGCGAAAGCGCGGAGGGCCCTTTTTCAATCGGCCGAGTCTGCTTCTTACGGCCAAGTCTACTTCTTCGTCACCTTGTAGATCGCATTCTCGACGTCGGAAGAGAAATAGATCGTGCCGGTCTGGCCGACGCCGACGCCGGTCGGAATGTTGGACGGCAGCCCGCCGGGTGCGGCCGGCAGCCCGATCGGCAGATTGCCGGCGATCTCCGTCACCGCGCCCGACTGCGGATCGATCGAGACCAGGCGCCTGGCGCCGACTTCGGCCACCACGATCTTGCCATCCGGTGCGACCGCAATGCCCTCGGGCATCTTCAGGTCCTTGGCGATGACGGTCCTCGTGCCATTGGTCTCGATCTTCGAGACGACGCCGGCATAGGCCTCGGTCACGTAGACGCTATCCTTGCTGGCGCTCGCCATACCGACCGGTCCTTCAAGGGCGCCGATGATGGCGGTGCGATCCTTGCCGTGCTCACCGGTGGCGCGGATCAGCGACTTGCTGCCGAGCTCGTTGACCAGGATGCTGCCGTCGCCGAGCATGACCGCGTCGTGCGGGGCCTTGAACTCGTGCAGCATCTCGCGTGTCTTGCCGGTCTTGCGATCGACCACCTGTACGGTGCCCGTGAACCAGCTTGACAGCAGGACGGTGTCGGCATTGGCAGTCGCGCTCATCGGATATTCCAGCGTGGTGCCGTCGGCATGCATGCGGGAGACTTCCGTGACCTCACCGGTGGCACCATCCACGGTGCGGTAGGCAAAGAGGTCGGCGACATAGATCGTGTCCTTGGCCCCGTCGGAGACCACGGCGATGCCGCTCGGCAGCGCCAGCTTGCCCGATATGACCTGCTTGGCCGCGCCCGTCTCGGGGTCGACTTCCTGGATGCCGTTGTCGGCCATGTTGGAGACGAAGATGCGATCCTTGTCGTCGATGGCGAGGTTGTCGAGCGAAGGCTTGAGCTGCGCCACGACCTTCTTCGCGCCGCTCTTGGTGTCGACCTTCACCAACTGGCCGAGCGCGGTATCGACCACAAAGAGATTGCCCCTGGAATCGAAATTGACCGCGGCCGGAATCTTGAATCCGTCGGCGACGACGGAAAGCTCGCCCTTGTCGACATCGACTTTTGCGACCTGGCCCTTGAACCAGAGCGGGCCGTACAGCTTGTCGTCGGGGCCGAACTCAAAGCCGTTGAGGCCGCCCATCTTCTCCATGATCTTGCGCGGCGGCTTTACGCCTTCGGTGTCGATTTCGTAGAGCGCATCGCCCAGAAACACCTGCGTCGCATAGAGCCTGCCGTCCTTGCGGTAGGCCAGCGAGTTGATGCCGGGAAGGCCGGAAGCGAGCTTCTTGACCGGGCCGTCGCCCTTGCGGGCATAGAGATCGCCGGTGAGGAAGCCGGTCCAGGCCATGGTGCCGTCGGGCGCAAAGGCGATGTCGTCGGCCATGCCTTCGGGCGAAGGCACGGCGATCCTGGCGGTGCCGTTGGCGCGATCGACTTCATAGAGGGCTGCGCCCGCGACGCTGCCGGCGAACAATCTGCCCGACTTGTCGATGCCGAGCCCATGCACGCCGTGGAATGCCGAGCCGGGAACGAGCTTCGTCACCTCCCAGGTCTGGGCCGAAGCGCCGGTGGTGGACAGGATCGATGCTGCAACGATGGTGGTGAGCGAAAGCCTGCTCATCATGACGTACCTCCCGATTTTTTATGGGAGGAGTATTCGACCGCCACGGCACTTTGGCAAACGAAACTTACCGAGGGTTGCGGCGCGCGCTGCCATAAAAATGACAAGCCGCCCGCAGGCGGCATTCAATTCGCAAGCAATAAGAAAATTCGTGGCGTCAGCGGTTGCTGACCTGTCGCGTGATGGCGCTCGTGGTGCCGGTGGCGTCGGAGACGCGCGCGCCGGCGCCGCCGCGGTTGTTCATCATGCCGTCGAGACGGTCGCGTTCCTTCTCGAAGCCGGCGAGGATCGGGCCTTCCAGCGAACGGCCGCGCGGCAGCTTGATGCGCATGGGGTCGACGAAGCGGCCGTTGACCAGGATTTCGTAGTGGACGTGGGCGCCGGTCGACAGACCCGTCGAGCCGACGAAGCCGATGACCTGGCCCTGGCGCACGCGCTTGCCGGGCTCGCTGCCCTTGGCAAAGGCGGACATGTGGCCGTAGGCGGTCTCGTAGCCGTTGTTATGCTTGATGCGGATGTACTTGCCGTAACCGCCTTCCCAGCCGACCTTCTCGATTACACCGTTGCCGGAGGCGAAGATCGGCGTGCCGTAGGGCGTGGCCCAGTCGACGCCGGTATGCATCTTGACGTAGCCGAGGATGGGATGGCGGCGGCCGCCGAAACCGGAACGCATGATGGCGTTGTTGACGGGTTTGCGGACCAGGAACTTCTTCGCGCTCTTGCCGGTCTCGTCGTAGAAGTCGACGACCGAGTCGTCGGTGGTCTGGAAGCGGTAGTATTTCTTGGTTTCGCCGCCGACCGTGAGCGAGGCGTACAGCACTTCGTTCTTTTCGGTGATGGTCGAGCCTTCGTCTTCGCCGGCGTAGAAGACGTCGAAGGAATCGCCAGGCTGCACCTTGCGCTGGAAGTCGACGTCGTAGGAGTAGATCCGGATCATGTCCTCGATGACGTTGGCCGGAACCTTGTTGCGCAGCGCGGTCTCGTAGATGCTCTGGTAGAGCCGCACGCCCGTGCCGTCATCATCATCGTCATCATCAGCGGCCGCTGCCGCTTCGGCAACCGTGTTCATGCTCTGCACGTCGACGGCGACGTATTTGCCCATGTCGGACAGCGCGGCCACCGCTTCGATCGTGGCGTCGTTGGCGACCATCACGCGATAGGGCTGCAGCCGGGCGCCGGGCGCCTGCGTCGCCGGCACCATCAGGATGCGCACCTTCTGGCCTTCCTTCAGGCCGCCGTCGCGGCCCTTGGCGCCGAGCGTGTAGGCGATCGCCTTGGCTTCCTCGGGACTGGCGCCGAGGTCGCGCAGGATCGAGGTGATGCTGTCGCCCTTCTTGACGGTGTGGACGCGCTCGCCGGTCGGGTTGCCGCCGGTGACCTGGTCCTTGGTCTTCGGCAGCAGCGTGACGTTCTCGGGCACCACGCGCGTCTCGAAGCCGGCATAGGGGTCGGC